>NZ_JAOQJT010000003.1:0-440970 GCF_025567285.1 Coprococcus aceti | reverse complement strand
GATCTTTGATATCATCTCTGATCCGACGTTCTTGAAATTCTTTTTTGGAATTTCAGGGTTGTCATGTTGTTAATTTTTCAAGGTTCTTATATAGCTCTGATACTAAGTATGTCTAACGGAGAAGGAGGGATTTGAACCCTCGCGCCGCTATTAACGGCCTACTCCCTTTCCAGGGGAGCCCCTTCAACCGCTTGGGTACTTCTCCAGTATCAAGCGCTTGAACTTTCATTATGTATGAAAGTCAGCGGAGAGAGAGGGATTCGAACCCTCGCGCCCTTTCGGACAAACGGTTTTCAAGACCGCCTCGTTATGACCGCTTCGATATCTCTCCAAGTTGTTTTTGTTCGTCGCCATCAACCGGCGACTTGTACATATTATCACTTTACCATCTTTGTGTCAACATCTTTTTTCAAAAAATTTGAAGCAATTTTTAAATCCTCAGGAGTGGTGATTTTCAGGTTCTCATACGCCCCCATTATCACCTTCGTTCTGACGCTGCTATAACGCTCCACTATCATTGTGTCATCCGTTATAACCTGACATTTGTCATGCGCCAGTCCATCATAACAGGTAAGCAGAAGTTCCCTGTTAAAACTCTGTGGAGTCTGAACCTGCCACAGCCTGGATCTATCAGGAGTATCCACTCCCATCTGATCCTCATCTACTATCTTGATGGTATCCTTCACAGGTACACCCACTGTACACGCAGAATATATCTTTACTGCATCTATGGAATCTGTGATGATTTTCTGGGTTATGCATGGTCTCGCACCATCATGGATGAGTACATACTTCGCACCATCCGCCGCAATAAGTCCATTATGTACGGAGTCATAGCGCTCTGCCCCACCGGTCACGATCTTCCTGACTTTGGTGATGTTGTACCTGTCTACTATGTCATTTCTGCAATATTCTACATAATCCTCACCTGTGACAAGGATTATGTCATCAACCGGACTGTCCTGAAAGGCCTTGAGCGAATAATACAGTACGGGATAATCCCCCAGCGTCATAAACTGCTTAGGTATATCGCTGTGCATCCTGCTGCCCTTTCCGGCTGCAAGGACTATTGCCGTGACCTTTACTTCATCCACTGTATCAAAGATTTCTATATTTGATTCCTTGTAATCAGCATTATCCGCATCGCCCATGTTCATCTTCTCCCTAGTAGTAGTCTGACACCATCACACACTTGACCAGGCTGGTTATCTCTCACCCAGCTTGAGGTTTGGTATGGCATTCAGATCCCATCCATGTCTTGTTCCATTTATGTATTCGTAGTATCCCGCCGCACCTATCATGGCCGCATTGTCCGTGCACAGTATCGGCGATGGATGATACAATGTAAGCCCAGCCTTCTCACAGGCCGCCTTCATGCTGGCTCTGAGAGCAGAATTGGACGCAACTCCGCCAGCTATGGCTATCTTATCCATATGGTATTCCTTTGCCGCAGCAACCGCATGCTCTGTGAGCACTTCCGTTACTGCTTTCTGGAACGATGCTGCCACATCGGCCTCATTGATCTGCTCGTCTCTCATATGAGCCTGATTGATATAGTTGAGCACTGCGGACTTCAGGCCACTGAAGCTAAAGTCATAGGCTGATTCTGCCACCTTTGCCCTTGGAAATTCTATAGCGTCAGGGTTGCCCTCCTTCGCCTTACGATCTATCTTCGGTCCTCCCGGGTAACCCAGTCCTATAGCCCTTGCTACCTTGTCAAATGCCTCTCCTGCCGCATCATCCCTGGTTATTCCCAGTATCTCAAACTTGCCGTAATCGACTACCTTTACAAGATGTGTGTGACCTCCTGACACAACAAGGCACATGAACGGAGGCTCAAGCTCCTTGTTCTCTATATAATTCGCTGCGATATGACCTTCTATATGATGCACACCAACAAGTGGTATATCTTTTGCAAATGCTATGGCCTTGGCTGCTCCCACACCAACGAGAAGAGCGCCAACAAGCCCCGGTCCATATGTGACTGCAACCGCATCTATGTCATCCAGTGTGCACTCTGCCTCTTTGAGCGCCTGTCTTATGACCTGTGTAATCTTCTCTATGTGCTTTCGCGAAGCTATCTCCGGCACAACGCCTCCATAAAGTGTATGGATATCTATCTGTGAATATATTATATTTGACAGTACGTTTCTTCCATTCACAACAACCGCTGCGGATGTCTCATCACATGAGGATTCTATAGCCAGTATCTTTACATCTTTCTCCATAATTCATCTCACCTTTGTCGATCTATTCTACTCCTCCGAAAACTTGAGCGTTGTTGTCGTCCTGTCCTTTGCTGCAATAGTTCTCGGGAATATCTCTCTTATCTCATCCATAAACACCGCCGGTTTTGCCATCGACGGACTGTAATGTGTAAGCCACATCTCCCCCACATCTGCCTTTGCCGCTATGGCCGCAGCCTCCTGCATCATCATATGCTTATGCTCTATGGCTTTTATCTCTTTCTCCTTTTCGCCGTACATGCCCTCGCATATGAACAAATCTGATCCGGCTGCATACTTCTCTATAAGGGGGGTCGGTCTGGTATCTGTGCAGTATGTGAGCTTCAGGCCCTTGCGGTCAGGACCAAGCACCATATCAGGAGTATATATGTGTCCATCCTCCTCGTATGTGTTGCCCTTCTGCAAGCCATTCCAGTATTTCATTGGAATCTCATTCTCTCTAGCTCTGTCCACGCTGAATTTTCCTGTTCTTGGAAGCAAAAGGGAATATCCATAACATGTCACATTGTGATTAACCCTGAATGCATCCACCCTGAGATCCTCCCACATAAAGCTCTCCTCAGCCTCCGAGAGCTCCTGGAACCTGATCTCAAACGGAAGCTCAGGCGCTATAACCCTTAGGGAATTGACTACCTTCTCAAGTCTCTTTGGGCCAACCATAAGAAGTGGCTCCGTTCTCTCGGCATTGCCTATCGTGAGCAGCAGCCCCGGCAATCCGCTTATATGATCTGCATGAAAATGTGTGAAGCAGATCACATCTATCTGCTTAAAGCCTATCATGCCCTGCTGACGCATTGAGGTCTGGGTTCCCTCTCCGCAGTCTATCAGCATCTCGTGTCCGTTATATCTGACCACGAGAGATGTAAGTGCCCTGTATGGCAGCGGCATCATCCCTCCGGTCCCCAAAAGACATACGTCTATCATCTTCTATCTCCATTTCTAAGGCAGAGTCTATATGCATACTCTATGCATACTCTGTCACATCATCTATCCTTGGAGGTATGACACATTCATTTACAAGTCTGTCGTAACAGTCCTCACACATCCTGAGTGTGTATTTTCTGCCATCCTTGCGCGAGAAATATCCCCACTCCTTCTGAATAAGGACGTAATCCTCCTTGTTATGCATATCTCCAAATACAATTATCCTTCCACACCTATTACATCTGATCTCACTCATATTTATCTCCTGTCCGACTGCACGCAGCCCTGTTATGAGTCTGATTATAAGCCAGATCCTTCACAGAATATACCGACAATGTTTTCCAGCCGTGCAAATGTGGTCTCCACGCACTGTATATTCTGCATATATCTATTACTACAACTGTTTTTGCATAACCAGACCATCCTCCACCGGTGAGTCGTAGTATTTTTTTCTTGTAGAAATTTTTATAAATCCAAACTGCTCATACATAGCTATCGCAGCAGCGTTGGATTCCCTGACTTCCAGAAATATGCTCTGCACATTCCTGTCCTTGCAGTCATCGATCATGGCTTCCATCAGCTTAAAGCCGATGCCACGACGTCTTGATCCGGCATCCACTGCTACCCTGAGCAGATCTGCACTGTCACACACCGCCGAATATATGATATAGCCGGCGATTTCTCCTTCAGAAGTCTCAAGGATCTTGACATGATCGTATGTCCCCTGTATAGATGAGGACACCATCTCCTCATTCCACGGATGCGAAAACACCGCCATCTCAAGTGCAGCTATCCCGGCCAGGTCTTTCATATCTGCCAGTCTCGGGCGTACATGGGAAAAACAGCTATTCATGTCCATCATTCTCCAGTTTTGCCTTTTCAGCTCTCTCCCGCTCTGCCTGTGACTGTCTGAGATATTCAGGGGCAAATGTATCCCCCTCCTCATACTGTCCGGCTGCATATCTCACCTGGGCTGCGGCTGCCACCGAGCCAGCTCTCTGCTTATTCATGTGTGCCGGAGCAAATGCGTAGTCTGCCGTCATCTTCTCTTTTAAAACATCAGCATACACATCTATTCCATCTCCCACAAATATAACCTTTTCCCCTCTCTCATTGAGTTGGTCTATAAGGTCAGCAATATCCATAGGAGTCTGATCCATTATCGTCTCAAGCCTGTCATCACTGTTAAAACTGTAAAGTCCCGTATACACCTGTTTTCTTCTCGCGTCCATGATAGGGCAGATAAGTCTGTCAGTTCCCCACACATTGTATGCAAGCCCCTCAAGTGTCGGCACCGCAATAACCGGTATATTCCATGCAAGTGCAAGTCCCTTGACCGTCGCTGAGCCTATCCTGAGTCCTGTAAATGATCCCGGTCCGGCAGCAACAGCCAGCGCATCAAAGCTCTCTTTGTCCGTCTCTGTCATCTTCACGATCTCTTCCAGCATAGGAAGCAGTGTCTGGGAATGTGTCTTCTTGTAGTTGGTTGTATATTCAGCTATCAAATTATTGTTCTCGACTATGGCAACGCTCGCCACAAGTCCTGAGCTGTCAAATGCTAAGATCTTCATATCTGATCATGCCTCTCTTCTATCGTAATACGCCTGTAATCAAGGCCCTTTGAAAGGTCCTTCTCTATGTCGATTCTGGTGTATGTGCCAGGTAATATCTCCTCGATGAGGTTAGCCCACTCTATAAGACATACTCCATCTCCATACACCATCTCATTGTAGCCTATCTCATCCATCTCGTCCACATCGCCGATCCTGTACACGTCAAAATGATACAGAGGCAATCTGCCCTCGTCATACTCCTTCACAATAGTGAAAGTCGGGCTGTTCACCACTTCAGTGATTCCAAGTCCAGCTGCCACCCCCTGGGATATTATCGTCTTGCCAACTCCCAGATCTCCATATATACAGTACACCTGGCCAGGAGCTGCATTCTGTCCAAGCTGCACTCCTGCATTGTAGGTTTCTTCCTTGCTATTACTCTCTATGACCATATTCTCTCCTGTCTGTCATACATATGTGTTCTCTCCGGTATTCCGGAACTATTCTGTTGCCTCTAAAGATTGAGCGTGATTTTCCTGCCTTTTGCTTCAAATGGTCTGTATGCAACACCAGCCATGTCAAACATTTTCTTGGAGGCTATGGTGCTCTCTGTCATCGCATACTTGTCTGACATATACACTACTTCCTTTATACCGCACTGAATAATAGCTTTGGCACATTCATTGCACGGGAACAGAGTAGAATATATGATCGCATCCTTGAGATTTCCACCTCTGTAATTAAGAATAGAGTTCAGCTCCGCGTGGCATACATAGAAATATTTGTTGTCAAGCGGGGCTCCGGACTTTCCCCACGGCATTGTGTCATCGTCGCATCCTGCCGGCATACCATTATATCCCATGGACAGAATTCTGTTGTTCTTGTCCACTATACACGCACCAACCTGCGTTGACGGGTCTTTGCTTCTCTCTGCCGACATCATCGCAATGCCCATAAAATACTGATCCCACGATATGTAATCTGTTCTCTTCATACCCTGACTCCTTTCAAATTCTTTTATGTTCCATTACCCGGGTGCAGACGCATGAAAGACGCTTCGCGCGGCGTCTGCTTCATCATAAGGAATCCCCCGCCTTAACGGCGGTTCCCCCTTATACGGGTGCAGCCGCATGAAAAGCGCTTCGCGCGGCGTCTGCTTCATCATAAGGAATCCCCCGCCTTAACGGCGGTTCCCCCTTATGATAATTTACGCCGGAGTTTCCCCCGGCGTATATTGTAAGGTCCTGCAGAACAGAACTTCATATGATTCTGTTAGAATTAACGATCGCCGAGTGCGAACTTGTCATGGATCGCGTTCATTGCGCGCTCTGTATACTGCTCGTCGATGAGAACTGTAACTCTGATCTCTGATGTTGAGATCATTCTGATGTTGATGTTCTCATCATAAAGAGCCTCGAACATCTTGGCTGCAACACCTGCATTTGACTGCATTCCTGCACCAACGATAGAAACCTTTGCAACATTCTTGTTGACATCTATGCTCTCAAACTTGCCTATGTTGTTCTTGATGATCTCCTCTGCTTTGTCTGCATTCTCATCACTACATGTGAATGTAATATCCTTTGTTCCATGTCTTCCTACTGACTGCAGTATCATATCTATATTGATGTCATTCTTTGCAAGCAGGTTGAAAAGCTTGAATGCAACACCCGGTGTGTCCTCTAATCCTACAACTGCCACTCTCGCTGAATCTGCATCCGCTGCAACTCCACTAACTAACATCTTCTCCATTCCAGTATCCTCCTTAACTATTGTACCCTCTGAAAAATTGAGACTTGAACGAACAACCAGCTGAACGCCGAACTTCTTTGCAAGCTCAACTGAACGGTTGTGCAGAACGCCTGCTCCAAGTGTAGCAAGCTCAAGCATCTCATCGTATGTTATCGTATCCAGCTTACGTGCGGTCTTTACCTTACGTGGATCTGCTGTATATACTCCATCCACATCTGTGTATATCTCACACGCATCAGCGTTAAGTGCCGCTGCAAGTGCAACAGCTGTTGTATCTGAACCACCACGACCAAGAGTTGTGTAATCATCATACTTGTTAATTCCCTGGAATCCTGTGACAATAACTATCTTTCTCTGCTCCAGCTCATGTCTTATTCTCTCAACATCGATTCTCTTCAGACGCGCATTGCCATACACTGAAGTTGTATGCATAGCCACCTGAAATGCGTTCAAAGAGATTGCAGGAACTTTAAGAGAATTCATAGCCATAGCCATAAGCGATACGGACATCTGTTCACCTATTGTAAAAAGCATATCCATCTCTCTCTTAGGTGGATTCTCATTTACCTGCTTAGCCATATCTATCAGCTCATCTGTGTATTTACCCATCGCAGACAGAACTACGACTACGTCGTTCCCCCTCTGCCAGTCCTCAATACATCTTTTGGCCACGTTAAAGATTCTTTCGGTATTTCCAACAGAAGTACCACCAAACTTCTTTACTATTAACATATTGTCCTCCTGATCGCTCATTTGAAAATTTGTATATTTAACTCTTCACCGGAGCGGTCCGGTAAAAAGAAATAAGCCTTTTGTAAAATACCGCAATTCGACTAGGATTGCAAGGTCATTGAATAATATTGTACTAATCCAGCACTCTAAGAGCACTCTTGACACCAATCTTATTGCAACATGCCTCAAATTCACCCTCTGTGATCACTGCTGTAACAAATGCCTTTTCATCGAGATCAGAATCGACATACTCAACATCACCAAATACCGCCTTGATGGCAGCCTCATCCTTCTCATCTGTTCTGACAAAGAATCTGCTCTCTGAGTCCGCAAATGTACCCATCTCAAGTTCTTCGTCCTCCCATATGATAGGAACATGTCTTCCCGCATTCTTCACTGCATCAATAACGTCTGATACAACCGCAGACGCTGTTGGAAGCTTTCCGGCGCCCTTGCCGTAGAACATTACGTCGTCAAGTGCATTACCATGTACAAGTATGCCATTGTATACATCATCTATCTTTGCCAGCGGATTGTCATGTGGAAGCATGACCGGGGCAACATATGAATATAGCTTGCCGTCTGTTTTTCTGGTTGTTCCGACAAGTTTTACAGAGTAACCCATCTTATCCGCATACTTGAAATCATCTGTTGTTATCCTGGTTATTCCCTCCATATGTATCCTGTTGTAATCCAGGTTCTTGCCATATACGAGAGATGTAAGTATAGCTATCTTTCTACACGCATCGCCACCCTCTACATCAGCCTCAGGATTGCGCTCCGCATATCCGAGCTCCTGTGCCTGCTTCAGCACTGTCGCATAGTCAGCCCCCTCTTTATCCATCTTGGTTAGGATGTAATTCGTTGTACCATTGAGTATTCCTGTGATCTCCGTAACATCATCCGCAGTTATGGATGTGTTAAGTGGTCTTATAACAGGAATTCCACCGCCTGCTGATGCTTCAAAGAAGAAATTGATATTGCCCTCTCTGGCAATCTTTATAAGCTCAGGTCCATGAACGGCCACAAGCTCCTTGTTGGAGGTTGCCACACTCTTGCCGGCAAGCAGGCACTTCTTGACAAATGTATATGCAGGCTCAACACCTCCCATAACCTCCACAACGACGCTTATATCATCATCGTTAAGTATATCTTCAAAATCATGGGTGAGAATGTTCTCGACAGGATCCCCAGGAAACTCCCTGAGATCAAGCACTCTCTTAACGTTTATCTCCTGTCCAGCTCTCTTGTTAACAATATCATGGTTGGTGTTAATCACTTCCACAACTCCTGAACCCACTGTACCATAACCTAATACTGCTATATTCACCATGTTTTTATCTCCTTCTTATCTCCTTTTTCTGCATAATAATGCAAGTTTAGTACGTCATTACTTTATCAGTATAAAGCGTCATTGTCAAAGGCTAATTTCTTATCATCAAATGACTCTCATGTGCTGCTACACCTCAACCTTATTCACCCATTTGAGATAGGCTGTCATAAATCCATCAAGATCTCCATCGAGAACCGCCGATACATTTGAATTCTCATAGGATGTACGTTTATCCTTGACCATGGTATACGGTTGGAGCACATACGATCTTATCTGACTTCCAAAACCATTGTCAGTTACCTCTCCGCGGATGTCCGAAATCTTCTCCAGATTCTCCTGTTTCTTCAAAAGATAAAGTTTGGACTTCAGCATCTGCATAGCCTTATTCTTGTTCATGAGCTGTGATCTCTCATTCTGGCACTGAACAACTATACCGGTAGGATAATGTGTGATTCTGATGGCCGATGATGTCTTATTGATATGCTGGCCACCTGCGCCGCTCGATCTGTAGGTATCTATCCTTATATCTTCATCCCTGATCTCTATCTCCAAATCCTGCTCTATATCCGGTATGACATCACAGGATGCAAACGAAGTCATTCTCTTGCCGGCCGAATTGAATGGTGATATTCTTACCAGTCTGTGCACTCCCTTCTCTGACTTGAGATATCCGTACGCATGCTGCCCATTTATCTGAATGGTCACAGACTTTATACCAGCCTCATCGCCCTCAAGGAAATCGAGCACCTCAACACTCATGCCGTGCTTTTCTGCCCATCTGGTATACATTCTGTACAACATACTCGCCCAGTCGCAGGACTCCGTTCCGCCCTCTCCTGAATGGAGTGTGAGTACCGCATTACAGTCATCAAACTCGTCAGTGAAGAGAAGATTTATCCTATACTCCTCAAATTCCTTCGTAAATATATCTATCTGCTCCCCTATCTCAGGCACAAGACTCGGATCATTCTCCTCCTCCGCCATCAGGATCAGTGTATCTATATCCACATAGTCATTCTCAAGCTTCTTATAGTTGTCAACCAGATCCTGAAGTCCCTTCAGTTCCTTCGATACCTCACGGGATCTGTCGATATCATCCCAGAAATCCGGCTGTTCCATCTCATAATTAAGCTTTGCTATTCTGTCTGTCTTGTTTTCAATGTCAAGGGATGACTTGACCTCCTCCAAGGGACCCCTATAGGAGGCCATCGTCGCCCTGAACTCATCCAATTCTATCACTTGGTTTCTCCTGTATCACGTATTTATGCGTTCTTACCGCAGCAGTTCTTATACTTCAGACCGCTTCCGCATGGACAGAGATCATTTCTGCCTATCTTCTTGGCTTTCTTTACAGGTCCCCTTGACACTGTGTCATCCTTATTGGTTCCTGTAACCTTATTCACCTCTTCACGCTCAATCTTCTGCTCAACCTTTATTCTGAGAAGAAGCTTTACAGTATCCTCACGGATCGCTGCTGTCATGTCATTGAACATGTCATATCCTGCGAATTTGTATTCTACAACAGGATCTCTCTGGCCAAGTGATCTAAGTCCGATTCCCTGTCTCAGATTATCCATGTCGTCGATATGATCTGTCCACTTTCTATCTATAGTCTTGAGGAGTATAACTCGCTCGATCTCTCTCATCTGATCAGGATCACCGATCTCTTCCTCCTTGGCAGCATAGAGCTCAAGAGCTTCATTGTACAGTCTGTCCTTCAGCTCGCTGATATCTGCCTTTTTGATCTCCTCTTCGGTAAGTGTAACCGGCTCAGCAAATGGAACTATGCCCCTTATCATGTCATCCAGCTCTACCTGATTCCAATCCTCAGGTGCTGTCTCTGATGAGCATACCTGATCTACTGCTGCATTTATATCATCCTTTATCATCTTGAGGATAACCTCGTGCATGTTCTCGCCGTCAAGAACTCGTCTACGCTCCTTGTAAATGATCTCTCTCTGCTCGTTGTTAACACGGTCATACTCAAGAAGATTCTTTCTTATGGCAAAGTTGTTACCCTCGATCTTCTTCTGTGCCTTCTCTACGAAGTTGGAAATAGTCTTATGCTCTATCTCCTCGCCCTCAGGTATCTTAAGGGTATCGTACACTGACATAACTCTCTCTGATCCGAAAAGTCTCATCAGATCATCTTCCAGTGACAGATAGAACTTTGACTCTCCCGGATCTCCCTGTCGTCCTGAACGTCCACGGAGCTGATTATCGATACGTCTGCTCTCGTGTCTCTCTGTACCGATGATCCTGAGTCCTCCGAGCTCTGCAACACCCTCGCCGAGCTTGATATCAGTACCACGTCCTGCCATGTTAGTCGCGATGGTTACCGCATTCTTCTGTCCAGCGTCTGCAACTATCTCAGCCTCAAGCTCGTGGAACTTGGCATTGAGCACCTTGTGAGGTATCTTTCTCTTGGACAGCATATGACTGAGTTCCTCTGATGCGTCGATATTGATCGTACCGACAAGCACCGGCTGTCCCTTTCTGTAACTTATATTAATCTGCTCAACGATCGCATTGAGCTTTTCTTTCTTAGTCTTAAATATAGAATCCGGCTGATCTATTCTCTGTATAGGTCTGTTCGTAGGAATGACAACAACGTCCATTCCATAGATCTCTCTGAACTCCTCTTCCTCTGTCTGGGCTGTACCTGTCATACCTGCCTTCTTGTCAAACATGTTGAAGAAGTTCTGGAATGTGATCGTTGCAAGAGTCTTGCTCTCTCTCTTGACCTTTACATTCTCCTTTGCCTCTATAGCCTGATGCAGACCATCTGAGAATCTACGTCCGGGCATGATACGTCCGGTAAACTCATCAACGATGAGTACCTCATCATCCTTCACCACATAATCTCTGTCTCTGAACATGAGATTATGTGCACGGAGTGCCAGGATGATATTGTGCTGGATCTCCATGTTCTCAGGGTCTGAGAGGTTGTCAATATGGAAGAACTGCTCTACCATCTTCACACCATTTGCAGTGAGCATGACGTACTTGTCCTTCTCATTTACAAGGAAATCTCCATCCTCCTCTATCTCTGTCTTCATGAGCATATCCATCTTGGATATCTCTCCATCACCCTCACCTCGCTTCATCTGTCTCGCAAGGTAATCACACATCTTGTAGAGCTCTGTGGACTTGCCGCTCTGACCGGATATGATAAGAGGAGTACGTGCCTCATCGATAAGGACTGAATCCACCTCATCGATTACACAGTAGTGAAGATCTCTCAGAACAAGCTTCTCCTTGTAGATTACCATGTTATCTCTCAGGTAATCGAAACCGAGCTCGTTGTTGGTAACATATGTAATATCGCAGTTATACGCCTCACGTCTCTCGTCTGTTGTGGAACTGTTGAGTATGATTCCGACCTTAAGTCCGAGGAATTCATGCACCTGCCCCATCCATTCAGCATCTCGCTTTGCCAGGTAGTCGTTGACAGTTACAACATGGACACCCTTTCCTTCAAGGGCATTCAGATAAGCAGGAAGTGTTGATACAAGTGTCTTTCCTTCTCCCGTTCTCATCTCTGCGATTCTTCCCTGATGGAGAACTATTCCTCCTATGAGCTGTACCCTGTAATGCTTCATTCCAAGTACACGGTATGCAGCCTCTCTCACAACCGCAAATGCTTCTACCAATATATCGTCTAACGTCTCGCCGGCAGCAAGTCTGTCCTTAAACTCTTGTGTCTTGCCCCTCAGCTCTTCATCTGAAAGTGCCTGCATCTTCTCGTCTAGTGCCTCTATCGCATCAACTATAGGATTGATCTTTTTCAATTCCTTCTCGCTGTGCGTTCCAAATATTTTCTCAAACAAACCCATGTTGTTTTTGACCTCCTAGCTATCGTTATTCAGGGTACATTCTAACATCATATGACATTTATATCAAGCAAAAAGGAGACCTTCTATAACCGAAAGTCTCCTTTAAAATACTATATTCAATTATCATCGGCACTTATATTAACCGTGCTTTTGCCAATATCTGATCTTAATATTCAGGCTCGATGATTCCGTATGTGCCGCCCTTTCTCTTGTATACGACATTGACCTCATCTGACTCTGCATTCCTGAATACATAGAAATTATGTCCAAGCAGATCCATCTGGATACATGCATCCTCTGGATACATAGGTTTTACTTCGAACTTCTTAGTTCTCACGATCTTGATATCGTCATCATCCTCAACGTCCTCGTCGACAAATGCATCGTTCAGGTATGCTACATTCTGCTCCTTGTCAATGAGCTTCTTACGATGCTTGGTAACCTGTCTCTCAATAACCTCTACAACGAGATCGATCGAAACATACATGTCATCACTAACCTGCTCGGCTCTGATGATATGTCCCTTCATAGGAATCGTTACCTCTATCTTCTGTCTATCTTTCTCAACGCTGAATGTGACCTGTGCGCCAGTATCAGCCGCAAAGTACTTCTCAAGCTTTGAGAGCTTGTCCTGTACTGCATTTCTAAGTCCTTCTGTAACTTCAATGTTCTTACCGCTGATTATGTAATTCATGATGCCCAACTCCTTCTTTTTTGGATATGATCCAAATTGATATGACCATTATACCACAACGAGTCTTTTTTTCAATATATTTGACGTATTTTTATGTGCATATTGACAACTTTATTTATTTTCGCTGTCATGTTTTCGCCATTTTACACAAAAAGCGCACATGTATACCATGTGCGCTTCAATGTATTCATTATACCCTATTATATACAGCTTGTCTACTGTCCTATGATTCTGACTGCACAGAGCGGATCTCTGTAGAATGCAGAGGATATCTTGATACCGGTCTCCTCTGTGCTGGCATGTACTATCATTCCGTCTCCGATATATATAGCGCAGTGCTCTATAGAGCTGTCTCCATAGAAAAGTATGTCTCCAGGCTCAAGACTTGAAGTGTCTACTCTTGTTCCATACTGTGACTGTGCTCCCGCTGAGTGTGGAAGTGAATATCCAAACTGAGCGTATACAGCCATGACAAAGCCTGAACAGTCAGCTCCATCCGTAAGGCTCGATCCGCCATATACATATGGATTACCCACAAACTGTGTTGCAAAGTTCGCAAGGTCTATTCCTGTCTGGCCGCTCGGTGCCACTACATTGTTCTGTGAATCGTCTGAATCGCTGCTGTCAGATGATGTGTCGTCTGATGTATCCGATGACTGATCTGCAGAATCTGTATCCGGCTGATCTGGCGTGTAGGAATCATCCTCTGTGCTCTGGCTGTCATCTGATGCGTCCTCAGCTTCTGCCTCGTCTGCGCTCTCCTGTTCCTGTCTTGCCTGCTCCTCTGCCGCCTTTTCTTCCGCAGCCTTCGCATCAAGCTCTGCCTGGATCTGCTCCATGGACTTGGCAGTTGCAAATGCATATGTATCATCTACAAATTCAGTGCTGACATAACCATTCGTCTCGTCGTCAAGTGCTATCTGCACCCATTTATCATCCTGTGATATGACATCAAAGCTCTGGCCTGATCCAACCTGTGTTATACAGTCGGAGTTCACATCAGCCTCTGTTCTTACGTTGAGTGTCTCTGTATTGACAGTTACCTGCTTCGGACAGTTCGCCTCGGCATAGGCTCCCGCATCATCTCCAAAAAGAAGCAGGTCATTCCTTATATATCCTGTACAGTCACCTGATGTGACCTTGGTCCACTCCTTGCCCTTCTTCTCTATGGTTGCTATTCCATTGTTCCCTATGATACCAACTACATCTGAATCAGTTCCGGCTCCCGATCTTATATTCACATAATCCTCGGTGGCAACAAGACACTTATCCTTGAAATCAGGATATTTCACCTTGTTCTCTTCGCTTGTCTTGTCCTTCTTAGCCTCCGCAGCATTCTTTCCTGCGGATGCTGTAGTCTTCTGTGCATCTGTGGACGTTGCCGCCTTTGCAGCATCGCCTGCGTTTTTATCATTGCCCGCAAGGGTGTTAGCATATCTGTCAAATGCAGATGAAATACCTACAGTTGAATCGCTGTATATCTGTCCCGCGCTCACCGTTCCTATGGAAGTGGTGATCATCATTCCTGCCGCTGCAGCAACAACTATAGTCTTCTTAAATGACTTTGCTTTAGACATTATAAAAAACCTCCTGTGCTGATCTTAACGCAACAATTATTACATCTTTGTTACAAATCTATTGTAGTATAGCAATAATGATTACATTTGTCAACACAGGAGGCGTTGTTTTATACGTTTGTATTTATTTTTTGTTACATATTTGTTACATATACTAGTTTGAAATTACAACTCCATCCTCGCCATTTACAGTAACTATAGCGCCAGACTTAAGTATCTTGGTCGCGTTCTGTGCACCCAGGATAACAGGTATGTCACGGCTGAGTCCGACTATGGCAGCATGTGAATTGCCACCGTTCTTCTCACACACGATCGCAGATGCAGTCTTGAGCTGATCCATGATCCTGTTGCTGGTCTCATTTATGACGATTATGTCTCCATCCTTATAGTTCTTGATGAGCTCATCCTCTGACTCGCATACACAGAGCGGTGCGGTTGCAGATCTCTCATTTATAGAGAAGCCCTTTACAAGGATATGTCCTACAACGTGTACCTTTATCAGGTTTGTCGTGCCGGTCACGCCAAGTGGGACTCCGGCGGTGATTACAGTCACCTCACCGTCCTTAACATAGCCGTGCTTCTTTGCCGCATCAACAGCATGCTCGAAGAGATCGTCAGTGTTGTTCTCCTCACCTATAAGAAGAGGCTGAACTCCCCATGAAAGATTGATCTGTCTGGCAACCTTCTTAACAGGGGTACATCCGATGATCGGACATTTTGGTCTGTACTTTGAGAGCATTCTCGCTGTCTTTCCTGACTTGGTAACAGTGATGATGGCTGCCGCTGCAAGGTCTATGGCCGTTGTACATGTCGCATGTGATATAGCACTCGTTATATCAGGATTCTGCACCGCATCCCTGTTGAAGAATCTCTTGTTGTAATCTATGTCTCGCTCTGCTCTCTCTGCGATGGTCTTCATGGTGTGAAGAGCCTCAACCGGATACTTGCCCGCTGCGGTCTCTCCTGAGAGCATGATTGCACTTGTTCCGTCATATATGGCATTTGCAACATCTGTCGCCTCTGCTCTGGTAGGTCTTGGATGTATCATCATGGAGTCAAGCATCTGTGTAGCTGTTATGACCTGCTTGTCCGCATTGTATACCTTCTTGATGATCATCTTCTGGATGATAGGCACATCCTCAAGAGGTATCTCAACACCCATATCTCCTCTTGCGACCATGATTCCATCGGACACTCTGATTATGTCGTCTATATTGTCAACGCCCTGCATATTCTCAATCTTGGCGATGATATTGATATTGTCACACTCATACTCGTCAAGGATCTTCCTGATCTCAAGTATATCGTCGGCTGATCTTACAAATGATGCAGCGATGAAATCGAAATCATTCTCAATACCAAAGATTATATCCGCCCTGTCTACATCGCTTATGTATGGCATGGTGAGGTTAACTCTTGGAACATTTACACCCTTGTGGTTTGATACAGGTCCGCCATTCTCCACGCGGCACACGATATCTTTATCAGTAACCTTCTCTATCTTCATATTTATAAGGCCGTCATCGATGAGTATGGTATCTCCCGGCTTGACATCGTTCACAAGATTCTTGTATGTAATGGATACCTTTGCCTGGTCGCCCACCACATCCTCTGTCGTCAGTGTAAATGTCTGTCCTTCTACGAGTTCAACCTTGCCCTCCTTGAAGTCCCCAACTCTTATCTCCGGGCCCTTAGTATCAAGCAGTGTTGCAACCGGAAGTCCAAGCTCCTCACGAAGCTTCTCCACTCTGTCCTTGTTCTTCCTGTGCTGGGCATGATCACCATGAGAAAAATTGAATCTGGCAACATCCATCCCCTCGATCATGAGCTTTCTGAGCACCTCATCATCGTCCGTCGCCGGTCCCAATGTACAAATTATCTTTGTCTTTCTCAAATTCATATGAATACTCCTCCTACTGTTTTATATATTGTATTTGAATGTGTCTTCTATAATTATTTACCTTTGCTCATACTGGGAAAATTCCTGCGCCAGATCATTCTGTTCTACCTGTGCCGGATCTTCCTGTGGATCGTCATCCGGGTTATTCTTATGATACTGTGATACAGCGGCAAATATGTATATCACAGATATGAAAAGCGCCAGCATCCCCATCGTTCTCTTCGCCGGCCATATGTATGTTGCAATGACCATCATGAGGAAATACCATAATAACCTTATATATATGGCAGATTTGTAAATAGTGCCAAATGATACCTCGATCTTCTTCATGGATGCCGCTATCAGTCCCGCTACCGTTATGAGCAGTGACCAGAACAACGTGAGCACAAATCCAACAATTATCTGCAATACCCATGCAAGCACAAGCACTGGTGTGTCGAGCTTATTTATGAGATTGATCACATCCTGCTTTGTAACAGCCTTGAATCCATATGTCTCATTCAGGGATTCATATATATCCTTACATCTTATGATCTGTGTTCTTCCTGAGTTATATGTGAGTATCTCATCCGCTGATATGATGAATACGGTACGATACCCGCCGTCTGCAGCAAGGTCTCTTGCAACAGCTTCATCCACTTTCGTCTTCGATGTGTCGATCTTTATGTAGGACATGTTCTCATCATCCGACCAGTCGAATGTCCCATCGTAGTAAAAGCCATCTCCGGTCAGTGAAAAATCCTCCATATTCCGGTCTATCCTGTCCGCAAACCTTCCGCCGCCAAACAACTGGTTATATGGAATAAAGAATATCACCAGATAAGTCAGTGTGCTCATGATAAATGTTATCAGCATCGCCGATGACATCCGTCCAAATCGTCCATTTCTGTAATAAGCTTCCGGTTTTGCGACACCTACGAACATGTTCTTCAACGCGCCTAAAAATCCAACTCTTTTTTTATCATCCAACAGTTATTGTCCTCCAAATTTCATATGCCTGCTAATTATAACATAGACTTTATGTATTTAATATGAAAAACATCAACCTTTACCGACTTTTTTCTTGTTTTTCATTCAGGCTTTATGTTTTAGCTGGATTTTAATAAGCATTTTGTAATATATTCGTAACAAATCAGTGCAGTTTTATTGACTTTTCATAGCGTACATTATATTATGTAAACTGTGCTCAAAACTTTTTACAAAACGGGAGGAATTCATGATTATCAGAAAATTTACCAGGATAATTCTGGGCGCTGCTCTGGGTATAAGTGTATTCGCATTTGCCGGCAACGTGCCCGAAACAGCCTATGCCGCAAACATGTCCGACATAAGCGTTACATCAACGAGGGAGGATGTACAGCAGGTGGTGGACGATGGAAACTTCGACTACACAGAGCTGGACGGTACAGAGATCGATCACATATACGAGTTGTATAATAACGATCCCGAAACCATCAAACAGCTCCAGCGTCAATCCGATTACAACGCCACCGGCGATATAGCTACGCTGAGTGCCAGATATACCCACTCTTCCATGTTCGATGGCTACAAAGTCATCAAGGGCATAGACGTATCCGAGTGGAACGGCGACAACATCAACTGGAAAAAGGTTAAAGCCGCAGGAATATCCTACGCATTCATACGTGTGGGTGGACGCTACTACGGTTCAGGAAAATATTTCATCGATTCTACATACAAGGATAATATCAAAAATGCACTGAATGCAGGTGTTGACGTGGGTGTGTACTTCTACTCACAGGCCATCAGCACATCGGAGGCCAAGACAGAAGCCAAATACACTACCGACCTGATCTCAGGCTACAACATAACTTATCCCGTTGTCATGGATTATGAATACGCATGGGAAGATGGAGGTCTGAGCGGTCGTCTGTACAACGCCCACCTTTCCAAGAGTGCAGCTACACATGTCATAAAAGCATTCTGTGCGGCAGTTGAATCAAAGGGCTACGTAGGCATGATCTACGCCAGCAAGACTGTCATCACAGACGACATGAACGCATCTTCGATCGCACAGTCATATCCTATATGGAATGCCCAGTACAACGACACGGACACTCTCACAGTGAAACATTCATACTGGCAGTACAGCGACGTCGGCAAGGTGTCAGGAATCAGCAATGCAACTGATATGAATTTCAGATATGTCAAATCTCCTGCCGCGCCTTCATCTCTGACACAGTCAGCGTGCACAGACTCCACTATCACACTGACATGGACGAAGATCCCTGAGGTCTATGCTTACCAGATAGTACGTTACGACAGCTCCGAAGATAAATACGTCTCCGTGGGAATTGCCAAGGGTGCCGGAACGACTACATTTACAGATAAGAATCTTCAGGACGGTAAAAAGTATACATACAAGGTACGCGGATATTACAAATTGAGCTCAGGAGCCATCTACGGAGCCTACTCAGCAGAGTGTACCGGCATTACAATAGCTGATACCATAGAGAACTTTGCGGCTGCAGTTACAGCGCCTACATCTGTAAAACTTTCATGGTCACCTATCCCTGCAGCAACAGGATACAGAGTATACAGAAGCAACGGTTCATCAGGCAGCTACGAGACGATTGCCACGACCAATTCTCCTGACGACTGCGAGGTTACCGACAGCCAGCTCAATCCTGGCACAAAATATAACTACAAGGTACGCGCATACACAACAACTGATACCAACACCATCTGGCACGTTCTGTCAGATGCCAAGGCCATAACCACCGACCCAGGCGAGGTTACAGGGCTCAAGATCACTTCAGCCTACACAAGCTCACTTACACTGAAGTGGAATAAGCAGGAAAATGTTGACGGATACATCGTATATGTATGGGAGCCATCCAATGCTACTTGGACAAGGCTTGCAAAGATCTCTTCCAAGTCTACTGACACATACACACACAAGGGACTTCCTCATTCAACTGAGTACAGCTACACGGTATGTGCATATTACAAGAAAAATGGAACATACCACTACACAGAGACAGCCAGCGCAGTGAGCGGATTTACCGGACCTGCTGTTCCTTCCCAGATCGCAACCGCATCAAGGACAGCCAATTCCGTGACCATAAGATGGACACAGATATCTGATGCCACGGGCTACACGGTATACAAATATAATACGTCCAGCAAGTCATTTGAGCAGGTGGCACGTATCAGCGGAAGCAGCAACAGAACATACACATTTACAGGACTTAAAGCCGGAACAGAATACAAATTTGGAGTGAGAGCATACACAGAGCGGAATGGATTCACAGGCTTCAGTGACCGCAAGGATTTCAGCTCCTGCACTCTCCCGGCAACCTTTACGTCATCCTTCAAATACACACCACTTGGATCGCAGAGATTCCTCCAGTGGTCAAAGCTGTCATACGCTGACGGCTACATCGTATACAAGTATGATCAGAAGGCAAACAAATACACAAGAGTTAAGAAGATAACATCCAACAAGACAAATTTCTGTTTTGTTCCTAACCTCAGAAGAGGCTACGGTTACCGTGTTCTTGCTTACATGAAGTACAACGGCAAGATATACTACGGTGCAATTTCAAAAGCACCGATCAAGAATACATCTCTTACCGGAACGATCACTGACAGCAGCGTAAACCTCCGTGCAAAAGCCGGAACAAACAGCAGAGTAGTCAGAACGCTTGCAAGGGGTTCAAAGGTCAAGATCTCCGGCTACGCAAAGTCTGGAAGATATATCTGGTATAAGGTCACATACACCAGAGGCTCCAGAAAATATACGGGCTATATAAGATCTGATTTCATACGTGTCAAGTAATTCTGATTCTTATACAATTAAAATAGGGAAAAGCATACATACTATGTATCTCCTGCTTTTCCCTATTTTTTTTATATTTTTTCTCAATATTTTTCTCATGCAGGCCTTTTATTAATAATATTTTAATAATCTTTTTGTAATATAATCGTAACATTTGTATTAGGAGGCTTACATGAGAATAAAACGATTATCTAAACAACTTTTTATTATTTCCCTTGGAATATTTATACTGACTGCGGCAGATAATATCTTCGACTCTGCCACAGTATACGCGGCTGACACCTCCACCATCTCAACATCATCGACCAGATCTGAGGTCCAGGAGGTTGTGGATGAAGGTAACTTTGACTACACTCAGTTGAGCGATGCCGAGATCGACCACATATATAGTCTTTACGGCAACGATCCTGAGACGATAAGGCAGTTGCAAAAGCAGTCAGACAGCGCTAATCCTTATGGTGTTGCCACGCTCTCATCGACAACATATACACACGCATCCCAGTTCAAGAACTCCACTGTCATGAAGGGGATAGATGTATCGGAGTGGAACGGTTCCATCAACTGGAGAAAGGTAAAATCCAGCGGCGTTACATTTGCCTTTATCAGGGCTGGAGGAAGGTACTATGGCTCAGGTGCATATTTCGTCGACTCCAAATTTGCTGAGAATGTCAAGAATGCAACTGCGGCAGGGATTGATGTCGGAGCGTACTTCTACTCTCAGGCCATAAACGCCACCGAGGCCAGGCAGGAGGCGGCATACACCTTGAACATCGTATCCTCTTACAACCTGACACTTCCCATCGTCATGGACTACGAATACGCATGGGAGGGTGGACTGACCGGCAGGCTCTACAATGCGCACCTGTCCAAAAGTGCTGCCACCACGGTCATCAACACTTTTTGCAGTACAGTGGAAGCAAGCGGCTACGTGGGCATGCTGTATGCGAGCAAAAGTGTTATAACCGATGACATGAAGATCACCAGTATAAACAACAAATACCCGATATGGAATGCGCAGTACAACGATTCAGACACGCTGACCGCCACTCATTCATATTGGCAGTACGATGACAACGGAACCGTCGCCGGAATAAGCTATCCGACGGATCTCGATTTCAAATATGTAAATACACCGGCAGCACCTACAGAACTCACATTTAAGTCATCGACCAACTCATCCATAACCCTCACATGGAATAAGGTTCCGGAGGTATATGGTTATCAAATAGTTCGTTACGATGAGGCCGAAGGAAAATATGTGTCGATCGGAACAACAAAGGGGGCTGGAACTCTGACCTACACTGATAACGGTCTCACCAGCGGTAAAAAATATACCTACATGGTGCGCGGATACCATAAATTAAATACCGGCACTGTATACGGAGCTTACTCGCAAGAATATAGCTGCACCGCCACCTATGCAGAAGCTGTAACTGCATCGACAGATCCTGAACCTCCAATCTTCGATACCGCCCCGGACATGCCTACCCAGGCCGCAATAGCAGACAGGACTTCCAGTTCCATTAATGTCCGCTGGAGCAAGATTTCCGGAGTCACAGGCTATTTCGTGTACAAATACAACACGTCCACTGGTAAATATGACAGAATTGCAAGATGCATAGGCGACGAATCCAGAAGTTATAACTTTACCGGACTTTCTCCCGCCACAACATACAAATTCGGCGTGAGGGCGTATTATGAATACAACGGTGTGATCATGTACAGCAACCGCCTGGAGTTCAGCAAATGTACAAAGCCACGAACCTTTACATCTTCATTTAAGTATACTCCTATCGGTTCGTATCGCTGTCTGCACTGGCAGAAGCTTTCAAATGTATCCGGCTACATCATATACAAATATGATATTGCCCATAACAAATACACAAGAGTAAAGAAAATATCCTCTTACAAAACAACCAGTTGTATACTTCCTGCTTTGAAGAGTGGCTTCGGCTACAGGATTCTTGCATATAAGAATGTCAATGGTTCGATAGTATATGGCGACATTTCAAAAGCTCCCGCAAAAGCCAGCTCATTGAGCGGAACAGTCATTGACAGCCAGGTCCGTCTCAGGGCAGGGGCAGGAACCAACAAACGTATCATCCGGGAACTTGCCAGAGGATCAAAGGTCAAGATCAGCGGCTGCAAATATTCCGGCAAGAATGCGTGGTATAAGATCACTTACACCAAGGGCTCAAAGAAATACACCGGATATGTAAGATCCGATTTCATAAGAATAAACTAGTCTTAATTCAAACAACAAAATAGGCATCATACCTGATCAGGTATGACGCCTATTTTGTATCTATCATAATGATCGTCTGTTAGCGGAAACTATTTCACAACCTTGAATGAAGCCTTTACATAGCCATCTGCATAAAGCACAAGCTCTCTGCCATTGCTGCCCCACATGAGCTCTTCCTCTGCGTATGAAGGCTCTACAAACTTAACGTCAAGTCTCTTCAGGTCCTCGTGTGCACATGCTGCTGTGCGGAGAAGCAACATTCCCTGAACTACAGGATGGTCTGTGAGGTGGATCTTATTCTCGTCTCCTGTCTCCTTGCTGAATGCATAAACCTCTTCCTTTGTAAATGTGTGAAATGGCTTCTCGTCCTCATAATCCGTCTTCTCCACTCTCTTGATCTCCTTCTCCTTGTCTGATGCCTTTACGAGTGTGATGGTCATCTTCTCAACAGGAGTCTCTTCTCCCTCTACCTTTCCAAGGATAGAGAGTATGTACATGAATGCGTTCTCCTTAACATCACCATACTCATATGTGATGCTATCGGCAGCCTCTGCCTTCGCTCTGTCTACTGTGTAGGATATCTTGCCTATGAATGCGCCCTGATATGTGGATGCATCCATGTCTGTCATCTTTGTTCCAAGTCCCATGATCCTGTCATAAATCTTCATATAATTCTCCTTCTAAAACTTATTCTGCCTGTTATATTCTCTTATTTGCGTGCAGTTAATCCTTCTCATCCAATTGCCTTGCGCACGGAGCACCCACTAATGTCTATGAATGTTTTCTGTCCGTGACAAATCCGTTTCTTCTTATCATGTCAAAGTCAAGGTCAAATGATGTGCCATCGGTGGTCAGGAAGTCACCGCTTATGACCGCATTTGCCCCGGCTGCAAGTGCAGCCTCGCCGTTGTCCTCATATCTTCCTCTTCCGGCCGCAAGCCTTATCATGACTTTTGGCATGACAAATCTGTATACCGCTATCGTTCTGACGTACTCCTCCTCAGTGAGAGGTGTCTTGTCATAGAACGGCGTTCCCTCCCTCGGATTGAGGAGGTTCATCGGAACCGAATCCACGCCAAGCTCTCTGAGTTCAAATGCAAGTGCCACCCTATCCTCAAGTGTCTCGCCCATGCCGAACAGACTGCCACTGCACACCATGAGTCCCGCACCCTTTGCAGCGCGTATTGTCGCCTTCTTCTGTTCCTGTGTGTGACTGGTACACACCTCCGGGAAATATGCCGGAGAGGTCTCAAGGTTGTTATGTATCATCGATAGTCCCGCACCCTTAAGCTTCGTGAAGTCCTCCTGATCCAGCAGGCCAAATGACGCGCATATGTTGATATCCACATTGTCGTGTATATCCTTGACCGTTTTCTCAGCAAGCTCAACCTCCCGCTTTGAAAGTCTCCTGCCCTCAGCCACAAGGCAGTACCTGAAGCTTCCCTTGTCATAGTCAATCGATGCACCCTCAGTAACCGCTTCATTACCAAGCAGATTTATCTCTGGTATATCCTTCTTCGCTATCCTGGACTGTGCACAGTATCTACAGTTCTCTGTGCATCTGCCCTCCTTCACGCTTATGACCGAACACACATCGCACCGGTCTCCGCAGAAATACTCTCTTATCTCATTTGCTGAAGCCGCCAGTATATCCAGATCCTCATGTGCAAGCTTTAGAGCCTCATCATATGTGATCTCCGCTCCACCATTCAGCACGCGGTTCTTAAGCTCCTCTACATACTCTCTGCCCATATGATTCCTACCTCTTTTCTGTAAAGTTCCCAGTTTCATCTGGTCTTCAGCCCTTGTGTATGTAAATCACAGAATCTGCCGGATGTCTGCAGTGTCTACCGCCCATCTGACAGTTCATATGTATATATGGAAAGAGCCTGCCACCGGCAGGCTCCCCCATCTGTATATAACTCTCTATATCTTTCACAGATATTTAGTATCAGCTATTTATCTTGTGTTCTCTGTTATGTCTCCAAATGATCACATTAGGATTACAGCGCAGCCTTGATCTGCTTGTAGATACCCTCGGCATCAAGCTCATACTTGTGAAGCAGTTCCTTTGCAGGGCCTGACTCACCAAATGTATCTCTCACACCGATCCTTGTCAGCTTTGTAGGACACTTCTCAGCAAGCACCTCTGCAACAGCACTTCCGAGACCACCTATGATGGAGTGCTCCTCAACTGTGAACACTCTTCCTGTCTTCTGAGCTGTCTCAGCGATGATATCCTCATCGATAGGCTTGATAGTGTGGATGTTGATGAGTTCAGCATCTATACCGTCAGCAGCGAGCATATCCACAGCCTTCACAGCCTCAGATACACAAAGTCCTGTAGCTATGATAGATATGTCCTTGCCGTCCTTGAGCTTAACCCCTTTGCCAATCTCAAACTTATATGTGCTCTCATCATTGAGTACTGGAACTGCCAGTCTTCCAAATCTGAGATATACAGGTCCAACATACTCGTATGCAGCTTTCACTGCTGCTCTTGCCTCTACATCGTCACATGGGTTAATGACAACCATGCCTGGTATCTCTCTCATGAGTGCGATATCCTCACAGCACTGATGTGTTGCTCCATCCTCACCTACTGAGATTCCTGCGTGGGTTGCACCGATCTTCACATTCAGATGTGGGTAGCCGATGGTATTTCTCACCTGCTCAAATGCACGTCCTGCAGCGAACATTGCAAATGAACTCATAAATGGAACGTATCCGCATGTTGACATTCCGGCAGCTATTCCTGCCATGTTCGCCTCCGCGATGCCACAGTCAACGTGTCGCTCAGGATAAGCTTTCTTAAAAATAACTGTCTTGGTTGCCTCTGCAAGGTCTGCATCTAAAACAACAAGATCATCGTGCTCCTTTGCGATCTCTACTAAGGCATTGCCATAGCTCTCTCTGGTTGCGATTGCTTTATTCTCTATCATAATGCTGCAGCCTCCTTCTCAAGTTCTTCCATGGCGATCTTATACTCTTCTTCATTTGGAGCCTTTCCATGCCAGCCGGCCTTGTCCTCCATGAATGATACACCCTTGCCCTTGATCGTGTGAGCGATGATCGCTGTAGGCTCACCCTTGTGGGACTTTGCCTCAGCAAATGCCCTGTCGATCTCGTCAAAGTCATTGCCATTGATATTGATAACATGGAAGTTGAATGCCTTGAACTTCTCATCTATAGGATATGGTGAACATACATCCTCAACCGTTCCGTCAATCTGAAGATTGTTGTTATCTACTATAACGCACAGATTGTCAAGCTTTCTATGTCCTGCGAACATAGCTGCCTCCCATATCTGTCCCTCCTGGATCTCTCCATCACCGCAGAGACAGTATGTTCTGTAATCCTTGCCCTGCATCTTGGCTGCAAGTGCCATACCTACTGCAACTGAAAGTCCCTGTCCCAGTGATCCTGATGACATATCCACTCCTGGAGTGTGCTTCTTGTCAGGATGTCCCTGAAGGTAAGATCCAACATGTCTGAGTGTCTTTAAGTCTTCTATTGGGAAAAAGCCTTTTAACGCAAGTGCTGCGTAGTAGCCCGGAGCTGTGTGTCCCTTTGAGAGCACGAATCTGTCACGATTCTCGTCCTCAGGATTCTTAGGATCCACATTCATCTCCTCGAAATAAAGATAAGTAAACAGGTCTGCTGCTGATAATGAGCCGCCTGGATGTCCGCTCTTTGCATTGTATACACCTGTAACAATGCCCTTGCGAACTTCTACAGCTTTTTTCTGAAGTTCTAATTTGTTCATCTCATTCTCCTTTTAACTGGATACTGTATTTGTATCATACAGAGCCATTATAACATAATTTCTTCTATTTAGAAGTACGTTTTTACATGCATTTTTCAAGAAATATTACAAGGTTTTTTCAAGGTTATCTGTGCATTTCGACCAAATATACCTGCATGGGTGTCCGGCGGATCATTGTATTCACTTTGTCCGCCTTGCAGCGCACCTGTCCACGTATCAGCCACTGATCCACTCATACAGTATGCCTGCCATCTCCCTGACATAGTATGTCGGAAGCAACCACCATGCAGTGCTTCCGGCTATGGAGCCCGTCTCTATGCCCTGTTTGTCCGCTATACGCTTTGCCCTGTACTCGTGGAATTCATTTGTCACTATATTCATCTTGTCCGGCAGTCCGTTCTGTCTGATGATCTCAGCCGAAAACTTTATGTTCTCCCTTGTGGACGTGGACTTGTCTTCCATATATATTCTCTCCGGAGCAATTCCGTGCTCTGTAAGGTATTCATACATGCACTGAGCTTCCGACATGCTCTCATCTGCGCCCTGTCCACCGGATACAACGCATACGGCCTCCGGGTTCTCCTCAAGATAATCCTGTGCTGCTATAAGTCTCTCCCTCAGCATAAGGCTTGGTCCACCGCCTCTAACTGCGCATCCGAGCACTACGACTGTGGCATCCTGTTTAGGCTTTACATGAGCCGCATAGACCATGTGATAAGTGATGACCACAACAAGGGCAAGCGCAGCAGTGACAAGTGCAAGCACGAAACTTAAGCATATCTTTCCTGCTTTTTTATCCCAAAGCTTTCTGACAGATTTGTCTATCTTTGCCCTGAATACTCCATACAATGTGAGAAGTGCAAACACGCCTGTTCCCAGCAGGGTTCCTATATTCACATGGCAACCTCTGAACACCGGATATATGAACATCAGCATTCCCAGCACGCCTATTATACAGAATATAACTCTCCATATATGATATCCCCGTGTACGCACCGCCACACCATCTTTGTTTATTTCTTTACTCATATCTTCATGGCTCTTCTGAGTCATTTTATCTGTCATCTATCTATCCTCCCTGTTTTTTCTCTTTTCAGCTTCTTAATACCATTCACACAGAATAACAGTGACATGACTGTTGCTATAGTCCAGCCTATCGGCCAGGCCAGCCATATTCCTGTGGCGGAACCTATAACTCTTGACAGCACTATCGCCAGCACCACTCTGAGTATCAGATCCGTAAACGTCGATGTCATGAATCTGCCCATCATGCCTGTTCCCCTTAGTATTCCATCAGCTACAAGTTTTGCCGATACTACAAAGTAGAACGGCGCCAGTATCCTGAGATACGTGACTCCCGTGTCAAGGGCAAGTCCTGTCCTGTTCTCCATAAATGGATACATGCCATAACGGCCAAAGAAGAAGTACAAAACCGCAAATGGTATGCATAGTCCCCATATGAGTTTTATTCCAGCTTTAAGTCCCTGTCCTATCCTGTCGATCTTACCCGCGCCAAGATTCTGTGCGGTATAGTTGGATATTCCATTTCCAAGTGTTGTAAATGACGTTATGACGAGATTGTTGAGCTTTACAGCCGCCGCATATCCCGCTATGACAGAGGCTCCAAATCCATTGATGACGCTCTGAATAATTATATTTCCAACTGAGATAAAGCTCTGCTGAAGTATGCTCGGTATGGCTATGACTGCTATCTTGCCCAGCATGCTTCCTGAAAATACACGGACCTTCCCCTCAGTGCGAACTGCCGCCAGACGTCTGAACACAACTATTATCGCAAGTACAGCGCTCACGCCCTGACAGATGAATGTAGCCCACGCAACTCCATTTACTCCCATCTCAAATGTCTTTACAAACAGTATATCAACGGCTATATTGGACACCGATGAGATGGCAAGAAATATGAATGGTGTTCTCGAGTCGCCCAGCGCGGAGAATATTCCTGTCGCTATGTTGTAGAAGAACAAAAATGGCACGCCCAATATGTATATGTTCAGATAAGTAAGCGAATCTCTCATCAGCTCATCCGGGGTATCAATAAGTGCCAGCAGTCTCTCTCCAAGCAGAAATCCAACCAGCATGAGAACCGCCACAAGTACCGCGCTTGCTATGAGAGTAGTCCAGACCGCAGTCTTCATCTCGCTGTATTTCTTTGCCCCGAACAGCTGGGATACTATGACCGAACAGCCTATATTGCATCCAAATGCAAATGCTATGAAGATAAGTGTTATCTCATAGCTGTTGCCGACCGCCGCCAGAGCATTTTCTCCTATGAACTGCCCCGCCACAAAGCTGTCCGCTATGTTGTAAAGCTGCTGAAATATTACACTTCCAAAAAGTGGAAGGCAGAATCTCCATAACACTGATTCTGGCCTTCCCACAGTAAGATCTTTGTTCACTTTTTTCCCTTCTTTTCTATAATTTACTCCTGTTTTCGGTTTTATTCTAAACTCGTTCACCCGGCATTACAATAGGCAAAATAGTAAACATCTTCGGCTGAACACCCGTTTTTTGTACTTATTCCCATATATTTTCTATCATGTTATGCATATAAAAACGACAGTACATGCCGAGATGGACATATACTGCCGAATCTTTTTATATTTTAAGTTTCTTGGTAATTACAGTATATCTATGTATTCCCCTGACAACGCCTTGTTCATTGATCTGACAGCACAGAACTTGCCGCACATACTGCACGTGTCGCTGTACTCGTCATCAGGCTTTCTGCTGTCCCTGATCTCCTTTGCGGTCTCAGGATCTATGGCACATGCAAACTGTGTATCCCAGTCGAGGACACGTCTCGCATCCGCCATCTTGTCATCTATATCCCTCGCTCCAGGTATCCCCTTTGCTATATCTGCCGCATGGGCTGCTATCTTGGAGGCTACGATTCCCTGCTTAACATCGTCTACATTTGGCAGGGCAAGGTGCTCTGCTGGTGTTACGTAACAGAGGAATGCTGCGCCGTTCATGGCTGCGACCGCTCCGCCTATGGCACTTGTGATGTGATCGTATCCCGGTGCTATATCTGTGACAAGAGGTCCAAGTACGTAGAATGGTGCGCCCATACAGAGTGTCTTCTGAACTTCCATGTTGGCTGCAATCTGATTGAGTGGCACATGACCAGGGCCCTCAACCATAACCTGTACATTATGATCCCACGCGCGCTTTGTCAGCTCTCCAAGTCTGACAAGCTCCTCTATCTGACATACATCCGTTGCGTCCGCAAGACATCCCGGACGACATGCATCTCCAAGTGATACCGTCACATCGTATTCCTCGCATATATCAAGGATCTGGTCAAAATACTCGTAGAACGGATTCTCATTGCCTGTCATGGTCATCCATGCAAATACAAGACTGCCGCCACGGCTGACTATATTCATCTTTCTCTTATTTTTCTTGATCTGTTCGATTGTCTTTCTTGTTATTCCGCAGTGGAGAGTCACAAAATCAACTCCATCCTCCGCATGAAGACGTACCACATCGATGAAATCCTGTGCTGTCAGTGTCGCAAGGTCTCTCTGATAGTGTATAACGCTGTCATATACCGGCACAGTTCCTATCATAGCCGGACACTCTGAAGTGAGCTTCTGTCTGAACGGCTGTGTATTGCCGTGGCTTGACAGATCCATGATCGCCTCTGCTCCCATCTCGACAGCACTCATAACCTTCTGCATCTCGATACCATAATCCTTGCAGTCTCTTGACACGCCAAGATTGACATTGATCTTGGTCCTCAGCATGCTTCCAACTCCCTCTGGGTTTAAGCATGTGTGCTTCTTGTTGGCAGGTATCGCTACCTTGCCCTCTCCTACCAGTTTCATCAGCGCCTCAGTGGACATATGCTCTTTCTCGGCAACTTTCTCGATCTCAGGAGTTACTATGCCTTTTCTTGCTGCGTCCATCTGTGTTGTGTAATTTCTCATCTGTTCCTCCAATCTGATCCGGCTTTATAAATCTGTTCCAGATCTAATATTTGTTTCTCTTACACTTTTATAGTGGCGGAAGGTGGTGCCCCCAATCAGCCACTTAAGGAATATCCCACTCATGTAGATTATTCCTTATAAAGGAGCAGACGCATGAAAGGCGCTTACGCGCGGCGTCTGCGTACTTCACAAGGAATCCTCCCACTTACGTGGGCCCCTCCTTATAAAGGAGCAGACGCATGAAAGGCGCTTACGCGCGGCGTCTGCGTACTTCACAAGGAATCCTCCCACTTACGTGGGCCCCTCCTTATGAAAATAAAAAGAGACACAGGAATGCGTCTCTTCTTTCTTACATCATTATGTATGTATCAAACGTATCCCTACGGCGGCATTATCCGCATCAGGTTGTGGGTCGAAGCGTTCAGCCTCCTCTCAGCCGGCTAACTCGCCAGCTCCCCATATACTATCCAATTCTCTGACAACAAGTATACCGCTGTCAGATTGTAACATCAACATATTTTTCTGTGATGTTACACCATATGCTGCAACTCATTACTGATCTGCATCTTTTCTAAGGTCATAATAGTGCGGAATGATATCCTCGTAATGTCCATCCGGCATTCTGAAGCCTCCCGGTATGACTCCCAGCGGAGTAAAACCAATCCTTTTATACAGATGGAGTGCATGTACATTTGATGCTACTACGGCATTGAACTGGAGCACTCTAAAGCCTTTCTTCTTTGCCATGGATATACAGTCAAGCACAAGCTTTTCTCCTATGTGCTCACCGCGGATATCGCGTCTCACGGCATAGCTGGCGTTACATATATGTCCGCATCTTCCCACGTTGTTCGGATGAAGTATGTAGAGTCCTACCACCTCACCACTCTCTGAGTTCTCGGCGATACCGGTATATGTCTGCTCTTTGAAAAATGCATCTCCTGATTCCGGTGTCAGGACTTTCTCCTGTGGAAATGCCACGCCATCATCCACAACCTGGTTCCAGATCTCTGATGCTGACTTTGCATCTGCTGCCATGTACTCTCTTATGTTTATATTCATCTATGCGTCCTCCTATTATGATAAGATTTCACTTATGTTCTATTTATTATTATATCGTTCTGTCTGGCAGCGCACTATGTATACATCAAAACAGTGTATATTGCCGATATTCAGCAATAATAATCAGATTATGGTGCTGACAGTTATGGGCATATAGCTGTCAGCACTTTAAACATTGTACTACTGTCTATTTATGTTGCAAATTGCACCTCCTTTATCTGCTACATATCCACAGCCTGCCTCACTTCTCTCTTTTTCCAGCTCACAAATCCATACATGTCGTTCACAAAGAATATGACGAAGTTTACAACTACAGGAATATATGACGGATTCTCAAAAGATGCGAGAACCCATAATACTATGAGTACTACATCATTTGCCGCATATCCCACCGCATAGTATGACGATCTCAGCATGGTGAGCGCAGCCGCCAGGAAACTTGTGACTATGGATATTGTGCTGAATACTATATTCGGCGTGTCAAGTATCATGAGTATATAGTAGAATACAACCGTTACAAGCACTGTGCTGACAGTGAGCCATATCACATGCCTGCGTGTCAGTTTCTGTATGGCTACCTCACTGCTGTTGCCCTCCGATGGATTCTTAAACCATGTTATGGCTGACCACACCGCCATCGGCATCGTCATCCCGAGGTAGGTTATCATCTCCCCCCAATAACGGAACCTGAAGGATATGATACCGTATAATATGCTGAATACGACCATCAATATCTGCGCCCACACATTTCCCTTTGCCGCAAATATAAGCGATGTCACACCTATGAGTGCCGCCGCAAGTGTGAGTATGTCCAGATCTGCAGTGAGAAGATTCGACACCAGCACTATAGCCAGGGAACTCAGCCAGATAAGCCATTCCCGCTTAGTCAGTTCTTTTATTGGATTGTACATTTCGATCTCTCCTTTTTATCGCCTATCTTTAGCAAACTCTTTTCTAGTTGCCTGAATTTTCAAACAATTCTATTGTTCAAGAAAGTCATTCATCTTCTAATTTCTCTCAGATTTTGACTATATTCTTTCCTGCCCATCTCTAAAGTCTTATTTTCTCCAAATCATCTGGCACATGCAGGTTGCCACTGTAATACCTTTTGCCCTCTGCCACGTACAATCCTTTTCTATGTGTTATATTTTTATCCTCTGTATGATATAGCAACAGATTCTGAACTTCAATCTTTTCTGCAAGTTCACAGGCATCCTTGACTGTTGAGTGATGTTTCTCGTATGGATCAAATATATCCGCCTCGGAATACAGGCAGAATGCCTCATGGAGCAGCCATTTGCTGCCTCTCGCATACTTCTCCTCACAATCATTGTAAGGCTCGTCTCCGCAGCACGTAATTTTCGCGCCATCACCCATATCCATACAGAATCCAAATTGCTTTGTCTTAGTTGAACCAGTATCAAAAAATGTGACCTTTTTGCCCATTATCTCTTTCGTATCGCCGTCATTCACCTCAACCAGATGAAGTCTGTCACCAATATATACTGTCTCCTTCTTATTAAGAAGTTGCATTGCCATCTCCCTAAGTAAAGCGATGACCTCGTCATGTCCGTATATAACGGCTTCGCCTTCATACGAACCTTTTTTCATATGCTGGCATATCATGCGGATCATCCACACCGCGCCGAGTATATGATCCATATGTTTATGCGTCACAAATATTGTCCTCATGTCCTGCCAGTTAAAACCCGCTTTCTTAAGCTGTGACAGTATGCCGTTACCACCGCCGCCATCCACTAGAAAATGTTCGTCTCCATCTGACAGCACAAAGCATGTATTATAACACTCTGTCACAAGTGCACTTCCTGTTCCAAGCATCGTTATGTCCATACACCCATTCTTCCTTTCCCAAATACTTAATTCGTATAATAAGCACCATCCGCAGACTCATATTAACCTGATTAACAGCTTACTTCTCCGGCTCCTTGCACACATCAACCCAGCCGGCAGCCCCAGATGCATCCTCAAGCTCAGAGATGGTGAGATTCACTGCACTGTGGTCATTGCCCGCCGCAGGAAAAACCCTCTCGTATCTCTTGAGGCTCTCATCAAGGTATACATCTATCCCCAGATTTATTCCAAATGGACACACTCCGCCCGGTGCATGTCCGACAAGCTCCTCCACGCTATCAAATGGCACCATCTTCGCCTTGACGTGGAATCTGTCTCTATATTTCCTATTGTCAACTCTGGCTATGCCCTCGGTGAGTATGAGTACTATCTTGTCATCCTGTATGAACGCCATGGTCTTAGCGATCATGCCCGGCTCAACTCCAAGCGCCTCCGCCGCCATGGCAACAGTTGACGTCGGAGCGTCCATAAGTATGATCCTGTCTCCATATCCTTTATCTTCAAGAAACTTTTCTGCCTTTTCCAGTGACATGGCTGTACGTCCTCCTTGTTGTAATTATCTGTATTCTAGCACTTCATCCATTTTCTTTCCAGGCCGCATCTCCGGATTCTCTGCAACAGGTTCTGGATCGCCGCACCTCGATAAGCTGTCTTATAATCGCCGGCTCCACTGGGATGTCTTTAAACTTTCTAATACTGCGTCTTTTTTCTATGCTATCTCTTACCTCCATAGCTATGTCTGTCTCCGTAAATATATGTATGTAAACCGTATATTATCCAAAGCATCATAATTGCTGTATATCTATAGCCATGCACTCCTCAGATGCCTTAAATCCCACTGATTCATACAGCGGTCTGCCGCTTTCCGTGGCATCAAGGCTTATCTCCGTGGCACCATGTACGCGCGCGTCCTCTATAAGCATATTCACAAGATGCCTGGCGATTCCTCTTCTCCGATAGTGCTCTTCTGTATATACATTCATGAGATGTGCTCTCTTTCCTGATGGGTGAGAAAATGTTGGCATTATTTCAATATAAGACATACTGGCACACGCCACACATCTTCCGTCATCGACAGCTACAACTGTTGTCTGATCACCCTCAAGAAAATACCTTCTGCTGCTCACCACCAATTCATCATCAAATATGTAATCAGCAGGAAGATCATTGACTATCCTAAGCATGGGCAATCTGACATCCATCAGCATATCTATATCATTTGCATCTGTCACTCTATACTCCATAATACCCCCTTATTACTCCTTGACATTTTTATGCCTCCTGCTATAATAACACAAGTCGGACGGTATGTTGAATATTAATATACCTTGCAAGGTGTTCTGCAGATGCAGGATTCCCGGATGGAACATGAATCGCGATAAAAACATATCAGAATTTTCATGAGCCAGATAAGATACTTTATCTTATCTGGCTCTTTTTTTATGCGGCTGGCAGGTTAATGTGTCCCCGCGATCATGTGCCTTTCCGATTTTCAATGATTTTCAATTATAAACTATTTTTGTTAAGGAGATTTACAAATGGACCTGTTAAGAGACAATCTGAAAAAGCTTTACTTCAAATTCCTCATTCCCTCCCTTGGAAGTGCCATGGTCATGTCCATATACACCCTGACTGATGCCATCGTCATCGGCAAAGGTGTTGGAACTGATGCCCTGGCCGCTCTGAGCATCACAACGCCTCTGCTGTGCATACTTATGTCAACCGGAATTCTCTTTGGCGTAGGTGGATCAGTACAGATGAGCGTGCACAGAGGAAGTGGCAACACAGTGAAATCTAACCGCTACTTCACCGTGTCATTCATGATGATCGCAGCAGTCACCGCACTGCTGTGGATACTGTACGTAACATGCATGCCATCACTGCTGAGGCTCATGGGTGCAAATGCCACTCTATACCCATATGCCATGTCATACATGCACTATATAAATATATTCCTGCCGGTTGCAGTATTTTCCAACTTCGTAGCTATATTTGTGAGGGCTGACAATGATCCGAACCGCGCCATGGCAGGCGTCCTGCTGGGTGGAGTGTTCAATATCGTGATGGACATTGTACTGGTATTCCCACTGAAGCAGGGAATCAGCGGAGCCGCACTTGCCTCCGTAATCGGTATGCTGATCCAGATACTTGTCGCCTCATCACATTTTCTCAGCAAGAAGAATGAGCTGCGTTTCATAATGCCACACAGGCTCCTGAACAGCATGAAGAATATCGTGACAGCCGGTATCCCGAGCTTTTTCAATGAATTTGCAAATGGATTTATAGTACTGCTGTTTAACATACAGATATTGAAGTACTGCGGCGAGAATGCCCTGTCCATATACAGCGTCATCTCCAACTGCGTCATCCTGTTCAATTCTCTGTTCACAGGAGTTGGTCAGTCTGTGCAACCTGTGATCTCGACCAACTACGGAGCAAATAACATAGGCAGAATAAACGCCATAAACAGAATGGCTTACACAACCATCCTGATCATGGGTGTGCTGTTCTCACTTCTTGGAATACTTTTTCCAAGGGTGCTCTGCGGTGTGTTTATAGATATGAATGAAGGTCTTGGTGTCATTGCCGATCTTGGTGTCAGAGCGTACTTCTTTGCATTTGTGCCATTTGGGATCAACCTGATGACCTCCTACTATCTCCAGGCCATACTGAAATCCGGGCAATCTCTGTGTATATCACTGCTCCGAAACATCATACTCAGCAGCGTGTGTATACTGACGTTCCCAGTTTTGATCGGAGGCAACAGCTTGTGGTTTGCTGCACCTGTGACCGAGGCTGTGACTCTTACTGTCAGTCTGGTATTTCTAGCGCGGCAATCCCCAAGGTAGGGTAGCCATTAAATGTGTATGCAAATTAGGCGATATTAGATATAATGAATGTGTTGACTTTAACAAATAGGGATTAGGGGGTATAAAATGAAAATGCACGAAATGGATTTGATGGAATTCCTTATTAAAGAAGGACACACTGATATTGCAGAAAGTATTAAAGACTACCGAAAAAATACTATTAAAATGTGTGTGAAGGATGTAGAAAATGTAATTGCAAAAGGCACAAGTAAAATCGGTGGCTTTCCCGATCTTCCGCCCGAAATTCCATATCCCACAATGTCGGGCTATTCCTGCAAGCGCGGAGATGACACTGAGCGGTACGAAAAATCAGCAATGCAGCTTGTTGCTCAAATCAATCTTACGGACATTGCCGACTTGGATATTGAAAACAAGCTTCCGCACACGGGTATTTTATATTTTTTCTGGAGCGGAGAAATCGACTCAATTCACCAGACCAACAAATGGGTTGAAAGCGTTGCTGACGCCCCCGAAAATTCGGCTTATCACAAGGTGATCTGGTACAACGGCGACCTGTCAAATTTAAATAGAACTGAGCCGCCTGTTCCATATTATTCAAAGTATTTTACAGAAACTTTTGAGGAAAAGGCTGTCGAGTTTGAACTCACCACAGATTATCAGCCACTGGGAGATGTGCTTGACTGTGACCTATTTGACCGTCTTGAAGAAGTTGCTCCAGATTATGATATCGAATATCTTTCGTATGACGGAAACAAATTATTCGGTTATCCTACGGGTGGTAATATTCCGGATGTAAATGCAAAAACACATCTGCTGTTTCAATATAGTTACAACGTTGGTTGTCTATGGAATATCTTTTGGATCATTTCAGATGAAGATTTAAAGAACCGCAATTTCGACAAAGCGGTCTTTAGTTTCGATTTGGACTAATAACTATAATTCTAAGTAGGAGCAGAACACTCCTGCTCCTACTTGGTATAAATTCAGTACTTTATACAGAATTCACAGCCACCACTATGTCCAATACAGTCTCTGCAATCAGAATCTACCTCAAACACATCTTCACCCGCGATCAGATATGTTCCAACAAGACTCATCTTCGGTGACATACGTTCTCCGTTCCATGACACGCCTACCTGTGATGCATCCATAAGTCCAAGCAACTCAGGTACAGCATCCATGCCCATTCCATAATATCCCGGACCGAATGACGGACTGCAATACTTCTTCTCATATACACTGTTCTTTCTCTCAAGATATCCCTGTATCCACCCTCTTATGACATCCATGCATGCCACCTGAAATGCCTCCATGTAATACTGTTCAAGAACCGAACCCGCACTTTCTATGTCAATCTCCGGCGCATGGAATGCATACAGATATCCATTTTCAACGCTGCTCAGATCAAGCTGTTCAAGGACATTGCATTTTATCCTCTTCCTGCCAAATTCAAAATAGCCCTCATGAACGCACTCCACCGCAAATGGCTGCAGCAATACTGACACCTGGCAGTCCACTGAGGTTTCCGAAGCTTTTTTCGTCATGATCCGGTCAAGCACTATTTCTGCCTCCCGCTGATGTTCCACACGCATGTCAGGCTCCATGTCATTTATATGCGTGATCTGTACCAACCTGTCCTTTATTTGCTGTCTCAGCTTTCTCAAATCTACATGCAGTATCTCTTCCTGCCTCTGCAAATGAGCAATGACTTTGTCGTACATCTCCGGTCTGTGAACCACCAGACATGAGCTGCAATCCTTTATCTTCTGTCCCCTTCCATTCACTATATACTCAGGACTGCCTATGCAGCTCTCATCAAAATAAAGTGGGCAGTAACAGAACAGGCAGTTAAATTTATCTTCATCTTTTACCTTATGGCACGGGAAGAATTCGCAATCCCGGTTCTGGAAAAATTTGTAGTTGTTATTCATTGTTCAATTATTTTATGCAATTTCTTTCTTCTTTTTATACTTTCTCTTCCTTATAACTTCCATACATGCATAGAGAACAAAACCAACTACAGATGCGACCGCACCAGATCTCAGCCCCGGCGTATGATATACCATTTTTATGGTATGCTGTCCTTTACTCAGTTTAATCCCCATAAATGTATCCGCAAGCTCTTCTATATCAGCACGCTTTCCATCAACTGTCAACGACCATGTCTTTTCGTATGGTATTGAAAGGAATATCTCTGAATCACTGTCCAGCGCCACTTCTCCTGATATTTTATTTCCTGATATATTCAGATTGCTTGTATACCCTGATTTCAGCTGCTGAACGGCATTATCAAATTCTGCCATATCCAACTGCGCTGCATAAATCGTATGTCTCTTATCCTTATTGGTATCTCTCTTTATCTTCAGCTCTATTTCATCACCAGCCTTATAATCTCCAAGGTACATACTGTTAATTTCAAATCTATGACATGCATTCTGAACAAATTCGCCATTCGCATATATCCTGCAATTGTGGTCATATAAACTGTTGTGTATATCACTTCCATCAACAAATACATACACAGGACCATCGTTCGCTACACTAAGTTTCCACACCTCATTATTTTTTTTGTCTTTACGAACATATTCAGTCTGAACATCATTATATACTCTGGTATTCTTACCCGTCATTGCAGATATCAGATTTTCCTGATTCTTAAACGGATCACTTCCGAATGACAGATTTCCCATATCCTCACTAACAGGATATCCAAGCGGCAATGCATATTCATTTTTGTAAACCTCTGCATTTTTAGTCTTTATTCCTGTATCCTCATAACCTGTTGCCGCATCCTTAAGCTGGACATACTTTATAGACAGCAATGAATCAGCAAGCAACATCGGACTATTCCAGTATGTTTCACACAAGAAATATTTTTCGCCAGGGATGTCCGAATATCCCATATTTGCAAGGAACCTGTCAACATTAAAGTCATATGCCGAACTATAATGCTCTATACTGTTATATCCATACAGTAATGATTCTCCAGTTGCTATCTCTCTTCCCAGGCCATACAGATAATTATAATTGTTTTCGTATCTGTAAAAAGTATCTCCAGAATCAGCATTCAATTGATCCACAACATTTTCTGCATCCAGAGAATACTCCGTAAATGCATTTACATCATTATTATATTCCGAAAAAGCAAGGTATACATTATACACCGACTCCAAAACCGTTAATCCTATTGCGATCCAGCAAACAGTATTTATCAACAATCTACTGTTCCTAATACACCTTATCACCAATGCTCCAATGCAAAGTATAAATAAATACAATACCACAAGACGCAACGGGGAATTTATCTTTTTTATGTAATATAAAAACGCTAAACCTGCTGCTACAGTCATCATGGCTCCGGCTATTTCCTTATTCTCGACTTCGCCGCGCTCATATAACTGAATTTCCCGTGCTGCAATCATTATCATTACAAAAGAGAAAACAAAACTAAACCTGAAAAAATATGATGTACTCCTGACAAATACGGTCCATACAAGTTCCATATCTCTAAGGCAATAACTTCCACATAGCAAGGCCAGAAGACAGAACATACATATTTTTTCTGATCTTTTTACTTTTTTATTGACAAAAAATGCGATTACCGCAACTAAAACTATCGTTCCCGTGAATATCAATGGGGCATCCTGCGCATTTACTTTTGCACTCACATCAAATCCACTCAGGAACTGTGTTATGTCCATGTTTACAATTCTGCTGAGACCAACCGTATTATTTGTTGCTTTTCCACCTATTAATGATACACATGCCGGAAGTAATATACACATACTCGCCAATACTCCGCATATCATCGTTGCCACATATCTGCCTATACTTCTCAGATCATTTTTCAATGCATCTTTTATTTTGTAATCATATGCATTAAGATATTCGACAATAAACAATATTCCCGACATGAGGCATACCATATATCCGGTATACCAGTTACACAGAATTGCCATAAACACAGATCCAAACAGCAAACCTGTTCTTTTCTCATTGATACATTTCCACACACCAAGTGCAATCAGCGGAAGAATTATAACCCCATCAAGCCACATGACATTCCTACAATTATACACATTGTATTCCATAAGTGCATAAAGCGTGGATAAAACCAAAGAAGACTTTGCCGATATACGGAATCTGTTATGAATATATATATATCCTGTTATGCCGCATAATCCAATTCGTAAAATTATCATAAACACCATAAAATATGGAATATGCGCCTTAGAAAAGAAAACCAGGAAAATATTTAACGGACTAGAAATATAGAAACCAATCAGACCAATCATCCTACCACCAAGGGATTTCCCCGCAGAATATTCTATGCTTGCCTTACCATGAAACACATCCCACAAATATCCATAATAATCTTTGTGTTGCAATAATGAATCCCACACCAAAGTTGACTTACTACCAAACGGGATCACCCCGCATATAGCCATAACAGCCAGCAGCACCAGAATCGGCAAGACAAAAGCCAGTATTATAATAACCGCAATTCTTTTTTTAGATCTCTGTTCACTCATCAATAACCTCCATACCTATTATGACACCGAGACGAGCACGGCTCCAACCAATATCAAAATAACTCCACCTATCTTTTTTTTCGATATTTTCTCTTTCAAAATAAAATAGGATATAACCATAGTCCAGATATATGTAACTGATGTCAAAGGCAAAACGACTGAATAATCAAGATATCTCAGAACATATATGTTTAACAGCGCTGATACAAGATACAACGCACCACCTATGTATAAATTAATATTTTTTATTGTAGCTATTATGCTCTCAGAAGCGGACGCCTTTTTCAAAAATAATGATGCCACCGCACCACTTAATGTCATAATCACAAGTACAATATAATATATCAGCATTCTTCCGTATCTCCTCCTGCTATCATTATCACTCCTGCAATTATAACAAGAACACCTATACATTTCACAAAGCCAACTTTTTCACCAAGTACTATAGCTGCAAGCACTATACTTAACACATAATTCAAACTCAGCATCGGTTGTAAAACTGATAATTTACCATACCTGTATGCAATTATCATCACAAGAGCTCCAACGCCATAAAATCCAAAACCGACTATCATGTATATAAGGCCTTTATCAGCCGACATTTTCCAGAGCATCTGCCCTATACAGGCACATATCGAGGAAATTATCATCAATATGATTCCCTTTTTATTTTTCTTTATTGACTCGAGCATAATTTTGTCTCCTGTAAAAATTTGATTTTTCTATCTACGAAACTATTTTCCGTAAAAGTGGTATTTTTTTCATGATCAGAGTAACAACATATCCACACATGAAAAGCACAACACAATAAATCAACGATGCTAACACTGGTGTTGAATGTAATTTATCCTGAAGAAAACTCATCAAATTCTTGAATGTGTCTGTATAGTTTTTAAAATATACATGAATTAGATAAATGCCAAAAGTACATCCGCCAACCGAGACTATCGGTTTTTTCAATCTAAACAGTATGTTTGTATTCGAATTCAGATATTGACATGTTGCAAATATTGCCACGCAGTTTACCAGAACAAATGTACCAAAAAACATTTGAGAATCCTTTTCGTTACAAATTCCTGTAATTCGAGCTCTGTAATATGTCATATAACAAGAGATCAAAATAGCAACTATGTTTATCCCCCACAAAACTAACAACCTTTTCTTAGTCCAAAAGTTTTTAAGTCTGCAATTAAGGAAATATCCTGCCAGAGGAAAAACAACAATGTTTGATGCCAGCCACTCAATAGAAACATTTACATTCAATGGATGTCTATCCTGAAATACACGATACTGCAAGCATGGAACCAGCATACAAAAAGCAATATATAAAACCAGTGCATACTTATAATCATTATCAGAAAGCCCCTGTGCAAATCGCTGCAATAATGGAAGTACTATCAGCATCGAAAGATAAGCATATAAATACCAGTATGAAAAATTCCACCCGTTAGAATATAATTTTGTAAAGAAGTGAAATATATTAAATTTTTCATTTCCTTCGCCAACTTCTAACAGATAATAAAATACGGACCAGACAAGCAGAATACTGAATATATGCAGGACCCTATGCCGCCATAAATATTTTACCGGTTCCGGTTCTCGTCCCAACATAAGTGCACCTGCTATCACCAAAAACAACGGCACGGACACCTTACAGGAAATAGACAAAAACAAATATAACCAATAATGGAACGTATGAGGATCATAAGACAAAAACTTTGAAAATCCATTCGCCCCTGTATGATTATATAGCACAAAAAAAGCTGCTATTATACGCATAAGTTCAATATCCAACCTCTTTTTTGCAACCAAATTCAATTTTCCCCCCTCAGGTATCATACCTTTTCTTTTTCATTTTGAAGTTTTCTTCATATGATCAACTTGAATAAGCTTATACTCAAAGTCTCTCTTATCCTGACTTCTAAGTGTGCTGAGAAGTACTCCCACCGCAAAGAACAGAATTGCCATCACCATCACAAATCCGCAAACGATCAGAGTTGGGAACCTGTCTACAACACCAGTTTTAAAATATGCAGAAAGTACCGGGATGAAGAATAATATGCTACACAGCGCAAGTACAAGTGATATGGCTGTAAAAAATCCAAATGGCTTGTAGTTCTTATACAACTTAACTATCGTAAGCAATACCTTTATACCATCTGAGTATGTATTTAACTTAGATTCACTTCCATCAGGTCTATCTCTATATTCAATAATTACATTCTCAACCTGCATATTTCTATCTACAGCATGGATACTCATCTCTGTTTCAATCTCAAATCCTTTTGACATAACCGGATATGTCTTAACAAATTCATAGCTGAATGCTCTGTATCCCGTCATTATATCTTTTATAGATGTCTTAAAAAGATTATTTATAGACCACCTTACTATACTATTTCCAAAATTATGAAATGGTCTTTTATTCTCCTGGAAATATGTACTGGATAATCTGTCTCCAACAACCATATCAGCATTTTTGTTTATCACAGCGTCAACCATTTCAGGTGCACATTCAGCAGGATATGTATCATCACCATCAACCATTATATACACTTCTGCATCAATCTCCCTGAACATTCTTCTGATGACATTTCCTTTGCCCTGCTTGTACTCTTTTCTTACAACTGCTCCAGCTTTTTCTGCAAGTTCAGATGTCTTATCACTGGAATTATTATCATACACATATATTGTGGAGTCTGGCAAAACTGCCTTAAAATCTGTGACAACCTTATAAATTGTCTTTTCCTCATTGTAACATGGAATCAGTACTGCTATTTTATCCATTCTATGTTCTCCTCATTCGATTATTTTCTACGCTCTATTCTTAGCGGCCCCCATAAACATGACAACCGGAACAACTATTCCAACGATCATCATGGCAACGGCTATAAGCTTGCTGTCACCGGACACCAGTGTCACTATACCGCTTATTATCGCAAGTATCACCAGAAATGCTGCCCATACAACTATGGCTGACGCCTTTGCAACCTTGTTGCTTCCGGCTATTCCAAATATACCGCCTATGATGGCTGCAAGCGATGCTATTCCGGCCACAACGCCACATACGACAGCCTTTGTCGATGGCTCATCTGCAAGCACAAGTTTTGCAATGTCATAATATCCGGCATTTACAAGCCCCCATATGAGCATGATGAGCGACGATGCCGTCACCATTCCCTTTCCAGGTAATTTTTCCATAGATTATTTCTCCTTTTTCATTCTCATATCACTGTCTGCTCCACACATAACAGAAGGCCTGTGTTCTGGCTGCAAACTTCTCAGTCTTGAGCAGTTCTCTTACCTCTGCCTTTGTGTACCATCCTGGAGTGATCTCCTCCAGAGTTGAAGTGCTCGGCTTGAACTCGCCTCTCGCCTTGCCTACAACACACATATTTGTCTCATTTGAAAATCCTACAGCACTGTAGCTTGTCCCTATTGTGTCACTGATCTCGTACAGCTCAAGTCCCGTTTCCTCCATAAGCTCACGTCTGGCACTGACCTCAGGAGTCTCCCCCGGATCTATGAGTCCGGCAGGGAAATTATATACCCATTCACCCGGAGCAAGTCTGAACTCCTTATCTATAAGGATCCTCTCATCTGCCTCGTCTGTGGCGATGATGACCACCGCATCTGCTGCCTTGCCATGAAGTCCCTCGAAATCGGTGATTTCTCCATTCCTGCTTATCATCTCATAGTTCTTAACTATTCCGTCTACAGTCTCGTACTGAACATCGTATCGTGTGATGAACTTTCCCTGTTCTTTCTTTTCAATTCCTACAAATTTCAAAACACTTTCTCCTCTACTTGCAAAGCTCTGCCACAACCTGATTGATGACCTTGCCGTCTGCCTTGCCCTTGAGTTCAGCCATGACAGCCTTCATGATCTGGCCTTTATTCTTTGTTGCTATCACATCTGCAAATTTTGTTGTGAGGATATCTCTCACCTCATCCTCTGACAGAAGCTTTGGCGCATACTCGTTGAACACATCATATCTTGCCTTGTACTGCTCCAGAAGATCTGTTCTGTCTGCAGGGCAGGTATCGATCTGCTCTTTTACAGACTTGATCTCCTTGAGGATAACACTATCAACTATATCCTCAGGAATGTTGTCTCTGCAGCCGTTATCGATTCCGACCTTCTTAACTGCTGATACGAGGGATGAGATGCTGTCCTTTCTCTCCTTATCCCTTGCCTTCATTGCTGCTATCATATCCTTCTGTAACTTCTCAAGTGTCATTTTTATTTCCTTCTTTCTTTATTTTTATCACTTTTTTATTTTATACCATATTGAACGCTGCTTTTGCAAAACAACATTCTCTGCCTGAAGCTGTTCCAATTTCTTCTGAATATCTGCTTTTTCTGTCTGAAGTTCTCCAAGTTTTGCCTGAAGATCAGATTTCTCCTTCTCAAGTTCTTTTATCCGGATACCCCTGTCAGCCTTTTCCTTATATGTCTGCTGTAGTTTTGCATTTATCTCCGACTTTTCCTTGTATGTTCTTTGAAGCTTGGCATTTATCTCTGACTTTTCCCTGTAGGCACGCTCATTTTCTTCAATGCGTTTCTTTAATTGTCTGGAATTTCTACCAATCTCATCCCTCAATTCTCTGCGTTCTTTTTCATGACATTCACATACCCTGATCAGTGCATCCTCTACCGGCTCTCCATCATATTCAAGAATCTTCTTCGCAAGTGCATTATCTCCATATTCAGGTTTAAGCCATTCCTCTATCTTCTGTAACTGAACGTCATTCTGGTCGGCGTCCACATTCTTATGGTAAAGGCCTATTTCCTGTGAGCCCGGTAAGTACCGAAGATCCTCACATGGCATAGCCGCCACAACCGGAACTCCTGACATGATCTCTATTAGCTTAAGCCAGATGTCATCCGCCCACAGGCACATCTCCACCATCTTGTCTTTGTCGAACCACTTATCATCATAAATTCCTGGTGGATATAAAGTTCCTGCGCCCCCTGTTGCAAATAACTGCATCTTTGGTCTGTACAGACAGGCAACCGTCTCCTTCATCCAATACCTGTACGGAATAAGCTGCCCTTTATCCGAAATGACCATCCAGTGTGTCCTCACAGCGGATACCGCCTCTGGATACTGTAAATATGACATATACAGATTCTCAAGCATGTATGGAGGATATTGCAGATCGTCATCTATCGTCACGACCACGTCGTCCGTGAACTCCTGCAGCGCATAGAAATACTTCTTGTGCGGCTTCAAATCATCACACCATCTGACCTCCAGCTTATCCTCAAACTGCAGCTTTCTGAGATCATCCGGGAGATCGTCATCCCTATTAGGGAACTGCTCCTCCGCCAGCCACAGAACGATCTTATCTGCCTTTCTGGTCTGTGAATATATCGACTCAAGCATCTGTGCTATGCCCGCAATTCTGGCGGGATAGGATGTGAGCGACACTATTATCCTTCTCGTCTTGAGCTTTTTCAGCTCCGATGAATCATGTTTCTTTATGATGGAATATTTGCGGAATAACTTGTCATCATTGAGTCCCTTCTCTGTCAATCCGTCAAATATCTCACTGTTAAATACGCTGTGCGCTTTCTCGTAAAACTCTATTCTCTCTGCAGAATCCAGTTCTCTGCAATACTTCTCATAATTGTCCACATACTGACGTATGGCAAAGTACATAACAGCATTCCACAGATCAGTCCTGTCTGCCATACCCTTCACATGCTCCGTCACACAGTCAACGGTCTTCGGAACATCCGGCAGCTTCTCAGCCTCACTCTCAGGAACAACATTCCTTGAAAATGTCAGATTGCTTATATATGCTATCTTCTCCGCCGCTACAGCTCCAATTGCCGAATATATAGCTTCGCTGTCACAACCGGCAATGCCCAGTCCTGCATCTATTATGAACTGCTTTCTGTAGAGTTTATTGCCAACTAATGGTCGTACCACATTCATGATCCTGCCACGGCAGTCCTTCCAGTTAAACACCTGCTTTCCGCCGTGAACCCACTCAAAATGTACACCTCTTCCGAAGGTCTTCCCACCGTCACTGTCTATAAGCTCGCAGTTCGAAATCACCATGTCCGCCCCGCTCTGCTCTGCGGCGTCATGCAGCTTCTCCAGCATGTTCTCCGGATAAACCTCCGAGCCATCCACGAACAGTATATATTCTCCATGCGCGCGCTCAAGCCCCGCGAATCTGTCCGCTTCTATTATCTCGTACTCCTTAAATGTCTGGTCAGCCAGCTTTGCCCGGCATGTCTCCACACCGCTTCCGGCTGTAAAAATCACTGATATAACCGGTTTCATAACCCGATACTCCTTTCATTGAACACCATCCTATTGCTGTCCCTCATGATGTCCCGACTCTAGGTCTGTCAATAAATTTTATATCTTAAGTATTTCCGATAGATTCTTCTGTATTCCTGCCGCAACCTCAGGCTTATTCATGGAATACACATGTATATGCTTCACTCCATTTGCCATGAGATCTATGATCTGGTCTGTGGCATATGCAATTCCCGCCTGCCTCATCGCAGCCTCAGTATCGCCAAATGCATCGACTATGCTCTTGAATCTCTCCGGCACGTTACAGCCTGAGAGCTTGACAGCATTCTTGACCTGTACTCTTCTTGTTATAGGCATAATACCCGGTATGATCGGCACTGATATTCCCGCCTCTCTGATTCTGTACATGAAATTAAAGAATATGTTGTTGTCGAAGAACATCTGGGTCGTGAGATAATCACATCCAGCATCGACCTTTTTCTTAAGCCCAATTATGTCTTCGTGCTTATTTGCCGAGTCTGGGTGTACCTCAGGGTAACATGCTCCGCCCACGCAGAAATCTCCTGTCTCCTTGATGAGCTCCACCAGCTCTGATGCATGTGAGAACTCTGCAAATACCTGTCCATCATAGTTCTTCGGTATATCGCCGCGGAGAGCAAGTATATTCTCTATACCGGCATTCTTCATGTCAGCAAGCGCAGTCTTTATGCCCTCTTTGCTGGCACACACGCATGTCAGATGTGCTATGGTCGGCACGTCGTACTTCTCCTGGATCTCCCGGGCAAGCTGGATCGTATGTCCCTTGGTGCTTCCCCCGGCACCATATGTAACGCTCATGTAATCCGGCTTAAATGCCGCTATACCAAGCGCCGCTGCCTCAACATCCGCAAAGTCTGTATCCTTCTTTGGCGGGAACACCTCAAATGAGAGTGTCGCCTTATCCTGTGTGATCAAATCTCTTATCTTCATGTACTACCTCTGTATATTTGTCTATTCCTGTTTATTTCAATCTGGACTCATTTATATCCAGACTCATTTGTATCCGGTCCCGATAAATAATTTTGCTTACAGCTCTTCAAGCAGCGTCGGTATCTCCATAAGTGTTTTCACCTCATAGTCCGGATGTATATCCGCCGCCTGCTGCCCATCCGGATTGAACCATATCGTCCTTATCCCAGCATTTATTCCGCCCTGTATATCTGATGTCAGACTGTCTCCTATGATCACAGTCTCATCTGCCTTTATCTCTGGTCTCCTGCCAAAACAATAATCAAAGAATTCTCTGGACGGTTTCTCTGCTCCGGCATCCTCAGATATGAATATATCCTCAAAATACTTGCCTATACCGCTGTCCGCAAGTCGTCCGCTCTGTACATTTGAGCCGCCATTTGACACAATGTACATTCTGTATCTTCCGTGCAAGGTTTCAAGCAGCTTTATCGTATCAGGGAATACAAATCCCTTCTGGCTGAGCTGATCCTCATAGTAGGCTGTCGCCTCTGCAGCAGAGTATTCAACTCCCAGCTCTGCAAAAAGTATCTCATATCTGCTTTCCTTCACCTGCTGCCTTGTGAGCAGCCCCTGTTCAAGCAGCTTCCATCTCGATTTGTTGATCTCGCTGTATCTGGATATGACCTTTTCTGTAGGCTCCACCCCTATATGCCTGAGCATATTGGAGAGCGCTCTGCTCTCGCTGCGCTTGAAGTCCAGCAGTGTCTCATCCAGATCAAACAATATGTTCTGTACCATATAACTTCCTTATATCTTTCTTTTCAAATTCATATGCTGACTTATCAATGTCTGCCGTTATGGTTCTGTATTTTATACATTACTCTTATGCGCAGCTGCCGGATTTTTCCAGTGCGCACATTCTTAAATATTATATTCCACTCACCTGATAATAGCAATAGAGCCGGTTACAAATCTTCTGCTGTGACCGCCCTCTCTTCGGCAATCCTGCACAATCCGCAACCGGCTCTGTTCCGTCTATTTTATTAAGTTTAGTTGTATTTTCATTTACTTCATGCTCTTGCTGAGTCCGCTCATTGCATACTCTGACAACTGTTTTCTGTAGAGAAGTGAACTGATCAAATACTCTATAACACCACCCAAAAGGATGGCCGCATATCCAAGGACAGCAAGTTTTACAAGCCCAAGGCTTATAACCTCTGATATATGATGGTGACACAGCCAGGAACTGATTGTCGACATGCAGGTTATTATCACCAACATAAACACAATAAAGCTTGCCACAAAATATTTGTAACATACACCGCAGAATATCATAGCTCCGAACAATATAAATATGATCATAAACAATGTATCCTGATAGTTTTCTGTATTCTCCGGATACATTCTGATAAGTATATATTTCTCCGCAACAAGTATTGTGAAAAGTACAAGATACACAACTGTGCTGACGATCACCGGCATTCCCACCTCCAGTTTTCTCTTCATCACGCTTGACTGCACATAGTCCGATGCATTCATGTATATTATCATCTGGTAGGCAAACATTCCAGTCAGCATAAAATAGAAACCGCCCAGAATATTCGTTCCGTGTGATGACAGTTCGACCACAAACCCTATTGCAGTGAACAAAATAAGCATCATCACATTTGTCTTTAACTTATATCCATATCTGAGAAGTTTAAAACCAAGTATCAAATCTTTCATCCCTTAATCCTCCTTGTCTAATATATATCATTCCTCCCGCCGGCAGGCGGGGCGGATAGTCTAAGCCGTTTCCAGCCTTGAACAACAATCTGTTAATCCATATCCAGATAAGACGCCTCAACCTTGCGGTACATATGTCTGCGCGTCACATATATTCCAACCGGCAGCAATACCGCCAGTGCTGCAACTATGAGCCATGTAAACTTCTGCAATCCCGAAGATATCGTTATATATATAACCGCAGCTCCCGATGCCCCTGATGACAGCATGGACAGCAGACTCATGACCTGAACATTCTGGACATATCTCGTAATGTTCAGCGCCCACACCGACAGATTTGCTGTGAGCAGTATCGACAGGCAAAGCAGTCTTACCGGGTTACCCACCATAATTTCATATGGTACGGCCACTATCACCATGCATATCGCGATCCTCGCCGGTCGGACAAGCAGATCCGCCGTAAGCGCATTCCGTAACATGGCTTTCCCCTTTGTTGACGTCTTCAGATAATCCATTCCAAGGCAGCCCTTCACACATATTGCACCGAATCCCCAATAATCAGCCATAACCTCGATCGCAGTCATGAGCGCCGCTCCCACACCGAGCATGACCGCTGTTACATAATATTTTCTCACTCCTATATCGATCAATGCCAGTATCACCCCCAGTATGATCGGTATCAACACATTACACACTAGCCGGTATTTTCCATTCGTAATGGCTCTGTAATCCTTTATTATCCTCATAATTACGCTCCTATAAATACGTGAAACACTCTAAGCAGTTTTTACTTTAATACCATTTTTGTATTATTCTTCATGACCGCCACACTTATCTGAAACAGCGATGGTATCTCCTTGCTCACATTCATGCCTGCAAGCTTGTCCAGATTCTCTGCAAGACAGATTCCCTCAAAGCCATAAGGATTCTTAGTCATGGTATAAAGGATCTTTGATGCCGCCTCCGCATCCTGGGCATCTCCCTTTATCAGTATGTATTTCTCCTTCAGGTCCTCCACAAATCCGCACTCGACCACATTTCCATGTTCCATGATGATCGCATAATCAGTGATACTCTCCATATCGGATATATTGTGTGTTGAGAACAATACACTCTTCTCCCCCGCTCCGTCGCTTATATAATCGCCGATCATCTGACACAGCTTGTCTCGCATAAGAGGATCAAGAGGCGATGCCGGCTCATCGAGCAGCAGCAGGTCTGTATCCCTCGCCATAACCCCGGCAAGCATCAGCTTAGTTCTGGTTCCATCAGAGAGTGCTGAACACTTTTTCTTCAGAGCAACACCGTCCGGGGAATCAGGAAATATCGCAAGTTCTCGGCAATATCTTTCGAACTCGTCCCTGTCAAAATTGTCAAAGAGCAGACTGCTTATCTCCTCCACATCAGATACAGTCCACTGTGGAAGGTAATATCTGCCTGTTCCCGTATAGCCTATCCTGTTCTTTACATCCGCCCTTCTCTCCTTTTCCTCCGATGAATACTTGTCAAAGAAAGTCAGCTCACCTTTGTAATCAAGCCTTATTCCTGAAAGCATATTGAGAAGTGTCGTCTTTCCCGCTCCATTTTCTCCGATGAGTGCTGTCGCAAATCCCTTTGGCACCCTCAAATCAGGTATATCCAGTGTAAATGTCTTAAACTTTTTGGAAATATTCTCCCCTTTTACAGCGCAGTCATAATTCATCATCCAATCCTCCATTAAACCTTAAACTCTCTTCACGTCTTTCTTTTTCCCTGTTCTCTGTCTGCTTTGTTCTCTGTCCGCTTTGTTCTCTGTCTGTTTTGTTCCCTGCCTGTCAGATTGTCAATCCTGTACCATAAGCAAGGCATCAAGCATATTCTTTAGTTCATCGTCCGACAACCCCGCAATACGTGCCGCAGCTATGGCCTCCGTCAAAGATGCCTCTACCTTTCGAAGATGCTGCTCTATCAGCATCTCACTGTCCTGTGCATTCACATAAAAGCCCTTGCCCTGTTCAGCCGTGACCAGCCCTTCCTGCTCCAGCAGCTCATAAGCTTTCATGGTGGTGATAACACTTATCTTCAGATCCCGTGCCAGCCCCCTGATGGACGGCAGATATTCGCCCTGGGCATATTTGCCCGCCAGAATGTCCGACTTGAAGCTGTCTGCTATCTGCTGATATATAGGCACTCCTGAGTTCTGAGAAAGTCTCATATGTACACCTCCTTAAACTGTTCTCAACTGTTTATATGTTATATATACACTATGTACAGATATGTGTCAACAACTTTTTACTCTAAACCCTAAAATAATAATATCTTCATCTCCTTGTCCACGCAAAAAATCCCCGCCGGCACTGATCTGTTCGGTACCGGCGGGGATTTATCTGTCATATTATTCTATTGTTCAAGCGGGCATGTTATCTGGAACATCTCCTCACACACCTTGTGTACAAGTCTGGCTGTCTCCGTGTCTGCCAGCTTGTAATATACCTCCTTGCCCTCTCTGCGGCTCACGATCAGGCCGCTGCCCTTGAGCTGCTTCAGGTGGTGCGATACGGCCGGATCACTCATCTCCATGGCCGCCGCTATGTTGCTGACACATTCCTCGAGGTGGCACAGCATCCAGAGTATCCTTAGCCTTGTGCCATCGCTGAGCTGTTTGAATATATCTGCCATGCTGCTGCAATCTTCCACAGACGGCATGCATTTTATGATCTTGTTCTCATTGTCGCAGTGACAATGCGGCAAATGTATCTCTCCCATGCGGTCTCCTCCTATTCTTTGAAGCTCAGTGCTCTTGTCGCATTTAATACCGCAAGGATCATAACTCCTACATCTGCGAATATTGCCCACCACATGTTGACAAATCCAACTGCGCCCAGTGCAAGGCATGCAAACTTGATCACAAGTGCAAATACTATGTTCTGGTGTACGATCCTGAGTGTCTTCTTGGATATCTTCATGGCTGTCGCTATCTTTGCAGGATCATCATCCATGAGGACGATATCCGCAGCTTCGATAGCTGCATCGGAACCAAGGGCTCCCATGGCAATTCCTATATCTGCTCTCGAAAGTACAGGGGCGTCATTGATTCCATCTCCGACAAATGCAAGCTTCTCCTTCTCTCCCTTGGCTGCGATGAGCTTCTCGACCTCATCCACCTTGTCTCCAGGGAGAAGTTCACTTCTCACCTCATCCACGCCAAGCTCGCTTCCGACTGCATCTGCAACCTTCTTCGCATCACCTGTGAGCATGACTACCTTCTCCACGCCTGCTGCCTTGAGACCACTTATAGCCTCCTTTGCATTTGGCTTGACAACATCTGATATGAGAATATATCCTGCATACTTTCCATCCACGACAACATGTATCTCTGTTCCAACCGATGTAGGAACCGCTGCCTGTATGTTCATCTGCTTCATGAGCTTGACATTTCCTGCGGCAACCTCATGACCATCAACAACCGCTGACACACCGTGTCCGCTGATCTCCTTTGCGTCTGTGACCCTGTTGTTGTCGATTTCCTTGCCATATGCCTCCTTCAGGCTCTTGCTGATAGGATGGTTGGAATAGCTCTCGACCAGCGCTGCCTTTTCAAGAAGATCAGCTTCGCTCATTTCTCCCTCAGGATGTATCTCTGTAACCTGGAACACACCCTTTGTGAGTGTTCCTGTCTTATCGCACACGACATACTTTGTGTATGAGAGAGCCTCAAGATAGTTGGAACCCTTGACCAGAATACCCTTTGCCGAAGCTCCGCCGATTCCTCCAAAGAAGCTCAGTGGAATGGATATTACCAGTGCACATGGACAGCTTATAACAAGTGTTGTCAGTGCTCTGATGATCCACTTGGACCATGCTGCAGGATTACCCATGATAATGTTTACCAATGGCGGAAGCACTGCAAGCGCAAGTGCTGCTATACATACAGCCGGTGTATAATACTTTGCAAATCTTGTGATGAAGTTCTCTGATCTGGACTTCTTCATGCTTGAGTTCTCAACGAGATCAAGGATCTTTGATACAGTTGACTCTCCAAATTCCTTGGATGTCTCGATCTTGATAAGTCCTGTGAGGTTGACACATCCACTGATGATCTCATCGCCGACATGAACCTCTCTAGGTACGCTCTCACCTGTGAGGGCACTTGTGTTGAGTGAGGATGAGCCCTCCACAACCTTACCATCGATAGGCACCTTCTCGCCCGGCTGTACAACTATGACTGTTCCGATCTGAACGTCATCCGGATCAACCTGTTCCAGCTTGCCATCCTTCTCTATGTTGGCATAATCCGGACGGATATCCATGAGTGCTGTGATATTCTTCCTGCTCTTGCCTACGGCGTAGCTCTGGAACAGCTCGCCTATCTGGTAGAACAGCATAACCGCTGATGCCTCCTTGTACTCACCGAGCACCATGGCGCCAACCGTAGCTATAGCCATAAGGAAATTCTCGTCAAATACCTCTCCGTGTATGATTCCGAGAAATGCCTTTTTAAGTATATCGTAACCTATGACGAGATATGGAATCAGGTAAGCCACGATCTCTATGCATCGCCACATAACTGACGGATTCTCAAGATCCACCATCCCGGTCTTGTCAAGCACCGTAAATGTGACAGCCATGGCAACCAGAAGAACCGCCGATATTATAATTCTTCTGAGCACTTTTTTCTGTTTCTTTGTCATAACATCCTCCTATCTGATAGAACACAGATCTTTCACAGTTAGCCGTGACTAAACAACCTGCTATACCATAATCCGGCAGTCATCATGCACATGCATAACCGCCTTTGGTTACATAAAGATCTCGCAGTCAGGCTCAACCTTCTTACAAGCCTTAAGTACATTCTTCATAACCTCAGCCTCGTCAGCTCCGTCGTCGAACTCAACGCTCATCTTCTGTGCCATGAATGCCACTGTTGCATCCTTAACACCTGCTACCTTCTTTGTAGCCTCCTCCATCTTTGCTGCACAGTTTGCACAATCAACTTCAATCTTATACTTCTTCATAATAGTTATCTCCTTTTCATTGTTCTCATTGAATCTATGAACATTTAAACATGTATTTAATTATATGTCAACAGTAAAATGCTATTCTTTTAAAAATTTATTTATATGAACATCTGTGCATTTTAAAAAACCTGTGTATATAACATATACACAGGTTTTTATTCCAGATATATCTGATTCCACTTTCAGATCATGTTTCAGATCCTACTTCAGATCCTCCACAAGCTCATAGAGAGCGATTGCTGAGTTGAAGTTATCAGGTATGATCTCATCACTTGGGATGACAACTCCGTACTTATCTGCTATCTCTGAAATGATAGAGATGATATCGAGTGACTCCAGGATTCCGTCGTCAACGAGTGCCTCCTCATTTTCAAAATCAACATTTGGCTTGATCTTCTTGAGCATCTCAATAAATTCTTTCATTGTTCAATTCTCCTTTGTATGATCTTCTCTGCAAACCATCTATACGTTCTGCTCTGCAAGCTTTCTTACTTCCTTTCGCAGAACTGAACCCTTGAACGTCTTTGGTATACTTTCAACATAGATATACTTTCTTGGAAGCTTGTAGCTCTCAAGTCTGTCAGCAAGAAAGCTTTCAAAATCAGCTTCCTCATAGCCATCCTTCTGCACGACCAGTATGACCGGAAGCTCTCCAGTGATCGGGTCTTTGATTGAAGTGTAAGCCACATCATCTATATGCTCATATCCAAGTGCAAGGTCTTCTATCTCTGCAGGAGATATCTTGCTTCCACCATAGTTTATCACATCATCGGCCCTGCCTACAAGTATGCAGTCGCCATCCTCATCCAGATATGCCAGATCCTTTGTCCTAACATATCCATCCACAATGGTCTCAGCAGTGAGTTCGGGGTCATTGTAATAGCCTTCCATGACTATAGAACCGCCCCAGGACAGAAGTGCCGGTGACTCCGGGCTGCCATTTGCAACCACGTTACCCTCGTCGTCAGAGAATCTTACGACCGAGTTCACGGTAGGTCTTCCTATACATCCTGTCTTGTTGCCATTGCCACTGAACTCCAGTATGCATGCGCATCCGGCTTCAGATGAACCATAGAAATTATACAGTCTTGTATGTGGAAGCAATCTGAGCAGCTTCTCCTTGTCTGACTCGGCAAGAGGTGCTGAGCCTATCTGTATATAATCAAGCTGATCTGCATAATCCGCGATCCTGTCATCAGACAAATGGAATATCATTCCGAGTGATGCCGGTGATATCGCCATGGATGTCACTCCGTATTTCTCTATGAGCTTCCACAGCGTTCCGATAAATACCATTCCGTCCATCAGACATACTGTGCCGCCATTTACCATGTCTGACTGGTATCTTCTTATTCCAAATGAATGGTTGAGAGGCATTGGTATTATCTCCACATTGCCCTTCTTCATGGCTGTTCCCTCGATGACATTGCCGGCTATTCCCACATCACCTCTGTGGTGCATGACAACGCCCTTTGAAGATCCAGTAGTTCCCGTTGTGAAGAGCAGCATCGATCTGTCCTCCTCACCCGGAAGCTCAAGCTCTGCCTCGCTCTCATCCTTCATCCTGGTTATTATTTCCTTCTGGCTTATACACTTTATTCCATCCACAGGCTTGTCTGATATGAGACATGCCGCGTCAACTCTCTGGCCTATCTCAACTGCCCTCTCTGCGGATGTGGATTTCTCTATCGGCACGACAAGCACCTGCATGTACTGCAGTGCAGTGAACACTGTCAGATAATCTATGTTCTGTGTGCATCTGATCATTACATGATCGCCCTTGCATATGCCCATATCCCGCAAAGCGTGTGCAGTCTTTCTTATATTGCTCCAATACTCTGCGTATGTGACTGTCTTTCTTAGCTCACACACCGCCAGAGTGTCCGGCTGCGTCTGGGCATACTCCTGAATATAATGTAATACCGTCTGCTTATACATTATTCGTTCTCCTTCTTGTACTTCTCCCATTCTACCATGAGACTGCTTTCCTCATCTGCCCAGGCATCACAGGCATCAGTCCAACTCTGCTTCTGCTCATCTGTAAGCTTACTCTGCAGGCCGTAATTGTCCTCTATATATTGTGCAAGATATGTGGTAACCTTCTTGGCACCCGCAATATTTACATGCTTGCTGTTGTAGAAATCTGTTGAATAATCCAGATTCAGTTCATCAAGAACATTGTTCATGTTCAGATAATCATATCCCTTTGAGGCTATGTACTCGTCAAGCTGAAGCTGCTTGGATGCCTGACCCTTTGATGGGTAGTAAGGTGTCGCAACCAGCAGAACCTTAACTCCGAGCTCCTCTGCCTTTGTCTCTATGTCATCGATATATCCGAGTGTCTCATCCGACAGATGAAGCTGTCCGTCAGACTCGAACACAGGCTCCTTGATCTTCGTGATCTTCGACCTCTGCCTACCTGTCTTGAACTCGTCCGTTCCCTGATTGAGTCTGTCTATAAGCACCTGTCTGTCAAATGTCAGCAGATTATCGTGATACTTCAGAATAGGGAACATGAGCTCGAACTTTGACTTCTCATCCGCTCTGTAATACTTCTGTATCATCTCAAACTTCGTCGATGATGGTCTCATGCCCGATGTCATGACCTCCATACGATAATTGTAATGCTCATCCTTTATCTTTGTGACATCGCCTCGTATGATAATACTTCTGACCTCAACCACAAACAGATCCAGATCCTGGGTCTTGGCAGCCTCCTCCATGAGATACGGCGCAAGTCTGATATCCTGAGCCGCAGTACCTATGAGCATCGATGTGTAACCCTGCTCCTCATACGCCTGGGTCGGTATCCAGTATCTGTACATCGAACTGGAGCCGATGAGCACCGTATTGATGGTGTTATCCTCCTCCGCATAGTAGTTTGTCCACACATCAGAGTCAAAATCCTGTGGTCTTGCCAGTTCTCCCGCCTTGTTCAAGCCAAGAAAAAGCACTGTACATATCGAAAATACTGATATTGTATATTTTATCCACGCTGGCATATCTTTCTCCCTTCTCATTAGAACTGTTCATATATAAATGATGCGCCCGCACCAGAGCCGTATACTCCGCAAATGGCAATGAATGCCAGACCTGCTGCCATAACCAGCCATTTAAATACTATGTTCTGCTTTGCAAGCCATTCTCTGACATCGCCTGTGCTGCCTCTTCTCTCCATGATCTCCTGCGCGATGGACACAGCAAGAAGGAGAAGGCATCCAAATATCAAAACTCTCCACTCTCTTCCTGAAAGCGAAAATTCATCCACAATATTATACACCTTTGAGTGATCAAACACCATGGAACGGATCATCCAGATCGAGCTTCGGATTCCCTGTCCCATAAATATGAGACGTCCTATGACACAGAGGATGAATGTTCTGAGCATTCTGAATATCTCCCAGCTTATGCAGTCAGTCTTTATCCTGAGCGCCTTTGTAAGCTTTGCCAGCGGTTCCTCAAAAAGTGTCGACATGCATATCAGCACTCCGTGATACAAGCCCCATGCTATATAATTCCACTTTGCGCCGTGCCAGAGACCGGTCAGCACCCACACACACAGGATAGGTATGCTCGCTGCAAATACCTTTCCTATCACATTTCCTAGGTGATCTCTTATCTTGACATTGAGCTTGAGGAACAGCTTTGATGTTGACACCGGGTAGAATACATATTCTCTGAAGAATGCACCCAGTGACAAATGCCATCTTCTCCAGAACTCAGGAAGTGTCTGTGAAAAGTATGGTCTTCTGAAGTTCTCTCCCAGAACGATGCCGAAGCACTCTGAAGTGCCCCTTACTATGTCCATACATCCTGAGAAATCGCAGTATATCTGGATGGAATATGCGATTCCCACTGCCAGGAATATTCCGCCATGATAATCAAATGTATGCCCAAATATCTCTTTTGTAAAAGCTCCTATCCTGTCAGCTATAACGATCTTCTTCACAAATCCCCAAAGCATGAGCCAGACACCTCTCATGATAGTGTCCATATTGAAGCTGTGCTCCTCCCAGAGCTGATATCCTACTTCCTCATATCTGGCTATAGGTCCCTGGGTAACATGTGGGAAATAAAGCACATATGACAGGTATCTGAAGAAATTCTTCTGCGCTGATATTCGTCCGTTATACAGATCCACGAGATATGAGATCATCATGAATGAGTAAAATGATATTCCCAAAGGTGCTATGAGATTCCAGTCAGGAATGCTCTGCAATCCGTCGTATGGTATGAATCTCTTTATATTGTCGAGCACAAAGCCAAATGCCTTGAACGCCGCCAGAACACCGATAACTATGACAAGTGCCCACACAAGGAACTTCTTTCTCTTCGCCTTCTCAGCAGCCTTGATCTTTCGTGCGGTTCTTCTGTCCGCATCCTTTGCCAGCTCCTCCTGCTCGTCCAGACTCTTCTGCAGCCTCAGTGAGAACAGATACACGACAACAGCCGTGGCAATGACCAGAAACAGGTACTCTATCCCGGCATATCCGTAGAACACAAGACTCGCAAGGAGCAGTATCACCCACTGTATCTTCTTTGGAACTATGTAGTATAGCACTATTGTACACAATAAAAAAACTATAAATGTATAAGTTACTACTGACATGTCCTCTCCCTCTTCTACAAGTAAAAATTATTTATACACTGCTAAACGCCGGCCAGTATTTTAACAGCAGCGCACATGCTACTGACATGACCGCCAGAACCAGCAGAGTTATCTTCCAGCCCTCTTTGAACATATACTTTGGCGACAGGCCGTATCCAACCGGTATCGCCCTGATGGATGTCGGAAGCATGTATGACAGGTTGACTCCCACAGATGCCACATATATGTACGGTATCGGATTGAGTCCGCAGCCCTGTGTGATGGATATTACCAGCGGCATGGCTACCGCAGCCGTGGCTGTGTTGGATGTCACATCCGACATGAGAAGTGTAACGGCAAGTATCACGAACACTGTGATAAATCCGCCCTTCATATCAAGCTTTGATATACACTCACCAAGTGCCTCTGCAGCACCGGATTTGTTGATGAGTGTTCCGGCGGCAAGTCCACCGGCAAATATATACATAAGTCCCCAGATGATCTTACCCTGAACATTCTTCCACACCATAATACGCTCTCCGTTCTTGTTGGTGAGAAGGAATGATACTATGGCGCATATGATAAATACATACGCCGGCTTGAGTCCCGGAAGTATGCTCTGGTAGAGCTGTCTGGTAAATGCAAGCACCGTGGCAAGAACAAATAACACAAGTGCTATCTTCTCCTCGTAGCTCATAGGAGGAAGCTCCTTGTATTTTGCTACAAAGTATTCCCTTGAACCGCCAAGCATCTCTGTCTTCTTCACATCACGGATCATGAACAGGATATTTACAAGCACAAGTATGAGCATGATAGGCAGGAATCTCACGACCCACGAAGAGTACATGTACTCCTCGCCTGTTATCTGCTGTATATATTCGACCGTCACAAGATTCATCGCACCTCCGAGCGGCGATGCCAGACCACCGAGTCCGGTTGCATATGCTATCGTAAGAAGTATCTTTGATGCAGTCTTGTTTGTCTTGATGTCGTCCATTCCTATATACTTGAGCATGGCGATCGCTATAGGTGTGATCGTCGCACATACCACTGCATTTGGAAGCACCGCTGACAGAACTGCAGACAACACAAACCAGAACACAAGCTGTATCCTCAAACTGCTGCCGATAAGTCTCAGGAATGTAATGGCTATCCTCTTGTCAAGCCCGGTATTCTCCCACATCACGCTTATGATGGAAGCTCCCAGAAGAAGCAGTATCGTCTCGTCTGCGTAGTTGGAAATGACCACCGACATGTCAGTCATCTGAAATATCGCATTTAAGGCTATCGGGAGGAATGCAGTTACCGCATAGTCCACCGGGCCTGTTACCCACCAGTACGCCATCCACATGATGGTTCCTATCGCTGCTCTTGACTCAAATGTCGTGAATACTCCGTGTGGCAAAAGTGCCGTAAACAGCCCGAATAACAATGGGCCGATCAGTAAATGTACTATTCTCTTTCGTTCTTTCATAAATATAGCTCCTATTTTCAATAAAACACTGATTTTAAATTATACACATTTAAGATTAATCTTTCATTTAAAAAATTAATATATATTAAAATCCACAGACATTATTCTGCATTTACCGGGATTTTAAATGTAAACAGGCTTCCTTTTCCGGGCTCACTGTCAACATCCACGATTCCGCCGTAATATCTGGCGATCTGCATTACCTGTGACAAACCCAGGCCAAAACCCTCCGCACTTCTGTCCGGCTCACCTCTGTAAAAACTCTCAAATATCTTTTCCTTTGTGCTCTTATCCATTCCCCGGCCCTCATCCCTGACCGAGATAAAATAGCTGTCATTTTTCACACCGCAGGACACATGGATATTACCTCCATCATTGCTGTACTTCACCGCATTTGACATCAGATTGTTCACGACGATAACTATATGGTTCATATTCGCTTTGACCATCGTCGGCTTCAGGTCGTAGGTAAATTTAAGATTCTTCTTACAGATGTACTCCACATCATCGCACACAGACTCCACCGCATCCAGCAGATCTACATCCTCAACCGCTATGACTGCGTTTTCATTGTCCATGACCGACATCTGAAGAAGCTGTTCTATGAGCCCCTTCATACGTGAGGTCTGTCTCTCGAATACCTCTATGCTCTCAAGCATCTCCTCATCGCCATTCTTCTCCGCGATCTCCCTGGAAAGCTGACACTGGGCATGCATGACTGCTACAGGCGTTCTCAGCTCATGGGATACATTTGCATTGAACTCGGCCTGTCTCTCAAGCTCCTGATGGACTTTTCTGTACAGGTTGTTATTCGCATCGGTCAGCATATCAAGTTCTTTGAACGGACCGTCATACTCCAGATTCTCTGTAAAATCAAGATTGTCCACGCTCTTATCTATCGAACGGTTCAGGCTTCCCATTGGAACTGCTATCAATTTCCTCAAAGCAAATGCATATATCACAAATGCTATCAGCACGATTCCAATAACACAGTATGATTTATATAACAGTTCACTGTAATTGCTCTCTATATCCCTGACGGATACCATGACACAGATCTTGTATTTAGAAGTCTTCTTCAGCGGCTCTTTGTCTGTTCTTCCCTGCCTGACGACCGCAAAATACTTGACCTTCCCTGCATCTATATGCATAAGATCTCTTATGCTTATATCCGGATTATCCGCATATTCCTCAGGCACCTCGCCGTCAAGGATCTCGCCGTCATTTCCCTGAAGGAACACATATATCTGCTCATTACTGTCCGGATCGTCTTCACGGTCGTAAAATCCATCATCTATATGTGGCTTCTTCTGTGAATCATACACTATGTATCGTCTGATCTGGGCTACCTCCTGTGTCAGCTTCTTATAAGCCATCAGGTTCATATCATCCTTCATAAGATTGTTCTGGATGACCAGCAGACAAGATATACCCACCACCAGAATAAGCGCTGTAATTATAATAGTGTATGTTACAAATGATATTTTTCTCTTTAACATTCCAGTTTATAGCCGACACCTCTTATAGTATGGATCAGCTTCTCCTCATAATTATCGTCTATCTTCCTTCTCAGATAACGGATATACACATCTATCACATTTGAATTGACATCGTCATCTATGTTCCAGATGTTCACCCGTATCTGTTCCCTAGTTACTACCACATTTCTGTTTCTGGCTAGGTACTCAAGGATAGCATACTCCCTGACCGTGAGATCAATTACCTTTCCATCCCTGATCGCCTGTCTGTTGTTCATGTCGACCACCAGTGAACCACAGGTTATCACATTCTCATTTACCGGATTCTGGGTTCTCAGCATGACCCTGAGTCTTGCCATAAGCTCCGAGAACTCAAATGGCTTTGTCATATAATCGCTGGCTCCGGCATCCAGTCCCCTGACTATATCCTGTGTCTCCGTCTTGGCCGTGAGGAAAAGCACAGGAACCTGTATCCCCGCATTTCTCATCTCGCGCAGGACTGTTATTCCGTCCTTGTTCGGGATCATTATATCCATGATCGCCCCGTCGTAATTCTCCGCTTCCATATAATCAAGTGCCGCCTGTCCGTCATAACAGGCATCCACATTATAGCCCTCTTTGACCAGCTTACTGCATATTATGCTGTTCAGATCCTTCTCATCCTCAACTACAAGTACACGCATACATCCATCCTCCCTGTCATTTTCATCTGTTGGCCACTACAGTATATCGCTGCACGATCGCTGAACAGATATATATTGCCATGCTTTTATGAAAATAACATTAAAAGCCGTCACTTACATCTGCCAAATGTAAATAACGGCTCTCAAATGCTGTTTTTATCTATTCTGTCTTACCGCTCTTCTCATCGTAGGTATCAAGAAAGCTGTGTCTCACGCCTCCCTGCTTGTACTCTATAAGGGTATCGATATTGACATTCTCCACACTCTTGAATATGTTGCCCTCCACAAACGGATTTGTCTTCTTGAGTGTCGCTATAAGCTGCTTGATCTCCTGACGCTTGGACTTCGTCTCCTCATTGTTACATGTTGTGCATGTGTCAGTGAACTTACATGCGCACTGTATGAAATGAAGCTCGTTGTAATCTCTCCACGCCTTGATGTCGTCCTCTCTCACCATATAGAGAGGTCTGATTAGTTCCATTCCCTCAAAATTGGTGCTGTGGAGCTTCGGCATCATGGTCTGCATCTGCGCTCCATAGAGCATACCCATGAGTATGGTCTCTATGACATCATCGTAGTGGTGTCCAAGAGCTATCTTGTTACAGCCAAGCTCCTTCGCATAGCTGTACAGATGGCCTCGTCTCATTCTTGCACAGAGATAACACGGCGACTTCTCTACGTTATACACTGAATCAAATATATCAGACTCAAATATCTGGATAGGGATGTTCAGCATCCTGGCATTATCCTCTATGACCTTGCGGTTTGCCGGGCTGTAACCCGGATCCATAACTATGAACTTGAGTTCAAATGGGAACTTGTTGTGCCTTTTCAGCTCCTGAAAACACTTTGCCATGAGGAAGGAATCCTTGCCGCCCGATATACATACGGCTATCCTGTCGCCCTCCTTCACCAGCTCATATCTGTTGATGGCCTTTGTGAAGTTGCACCATATCTTCTTGTGGAACTTCTTGCGGAGGCTCTTCTCAACATCGGCACATATATCAGTCTGTTCCTGCTTGCCCATGGTGTAGAGCAGCCATGATATATATCCGCCTTTGAGGCTCACCGCATCGTATCCCAGCTCTGTAAGTCTCTCCGCCAGCGGAATGCTGTTGGTTCCGTGGGTGCAGCAGATGATGAGTTTCTTTCCCTTTGAGTTGTCCCCGGGCATATATTTCTCAACCGGGAATATCTCACTGGCTGTCTCCGCCAGATTCTCTGGCATCAGCCTGTCCGTCTGGACTGCCATCGCACCCGGGATGGCTCCGTGGGATATCTCAACTTCATCCCTGATGTCAACTATCAGATATGAATCCTTATCCAGTTCCTGTATCTCTTCTATTGTGATTTCATTTGAAGTTTCTTTTGAGTTTTCTAATGCCATATCCCTGTCACCATTTTTCTTAGTATTACAAATAAGCTATTTTTATATATGATACTGTCTGCTGCATATGGCATCGCCGTCATCCGCAGCTTACTCCTTACCATCCCAGCAGTATGTACAAAGCTTGCACTTCTCAACTCCGCACGCCTCAAGCATATCGTCAAGTCTGTTGAATCTGAGTGATGTGAAATGCAGCTCCTTGCAGATCTCATCAACCATCTTCTCATACTTCTCTGAATCAGGATCTGTGTACTCCTGAAGTACCTCATCTGTCACATTTCCATTCTCAAGTCTCTCGATAACTCTTCTTGTTATAAGATCCATCTCTGATGATGATCTTGAGAAGTTAAGGTATTTACATCCGTATACAAGTGGTGGACATGCAGGTCTGATGTGCACTTCCTTGGCACCGCTGTCAAACAGATACTCGGTTGTCTCTCTGAGCTGTGTTCCACGCACGATGGAATCGTCTATGAGCAGAAGGCTCTTATCCTTTATAAGATCCTCAACTGCCAGAAGCTTCATCTTGGCTATGAGATTACGCTGGCTCTGTATGGTCGGCATAAATGAACGTGGCCATGTCGGTGTGTACTTGATAAATGGTCTTGAGAAAGGTATTCCAGACTCATTTGCATAGCCGACTGCATGCGCTGTTCCTGAATCCGGAACTCCGGCTACGATATCAGGCTTAACGTTATCTCTCTTTGCCATGCTGGCTCCGCAGTTGTATCTCATCTGCTCTACGCTCATACCCTCGTATGAACTTGCAGGGTAACCATAGTATACCCACAGGAAGGTACAGATCTTCATGTCCTTGCCCGGTTGCACAAGCGTCACGCAGTTTGACGGTGTGAGTACAACAACCTCACCAGGACCGAGTTCTTTATAGTCATGATAGCCAAGGTTCTTGTAGGCAAAGTTCTCAAATGACGCACAGAATGCACCATCTTTCTTGCCTATGACCACAGGAGTTCTTCCACGCATATCCCTGGCTGCATATATTCCATTCTGGTTCATGAGCAGGAGTGACAGAGAACCGTCTATCTTCTCCAGCGCATATCTTATTCCATCTATCAGATTATCCTTCTGGTTGATAAGGGCTGCCACCAGCTCTGTGCTGTTGATATCCCCTCCGCTCATCTCAAGGAAATGTGAATGTCCCTGATCAAATATCTCCTTGGATATCTCGTCAACGTTGTTGATCTTGCTGACTGTCGTCAGGGCATATGTTCCGTGATGTGAACGCACTATGAGTGGCTGTGGCTCATAATCGGATATACATCCTATTCCAAAATAACCCTTCATGTTCTGCATATCTTTGTCGAACTTTGTTCTAAATGGAGCATTCTCGATATTGTGTATGGATCTGTCAAATCCCTTATCTCCATACACTGTCATGCCTCCGCGTCTTGTTCCAAGATGTGAATGATAGTCTATTCCAAAGAACAGATCAAACACACAGTCATCTTTTGCCGCTACTCCAAAAAATCCACCCATTGTTTTCCTCCTGAAGTGATAAAAATTTGTCATTTTCGCAAACATATCTATATTAGCATAGTATCGGCGGTGATTACAATACCTTCATCGCCAACTTCACTATCCCCGCAATGAAGATCAGCACAGCCAGTCCGAAAAAGCAAACCTCCATCTCTCTGTACACCTTGTTTGACTTCTTCTCATAGGCCGTTCTCTTTTCCCTAGAGTATAAAAGTTTATACTCGCTACCGATAGGATGTTTCTTTCTGTTTATCTCCTGATTTACCATATAAGAATCCGGCTCACCGCTGTATGGATCGATGTATTCCACTGTGGGTTGTGCATATCCCGGCAATTTTGTCCTGCCGGTCAGGGTATCGTATCCTATGATCTTTCCGGTTATTTCCTACATTTAACACATTCTCACTGTATATAAACATTCTATCATTTAACCAACTACTGAAAAAGATCTGTATTCATACCAAAGACATCAATAACTTTCAAAATATCGGAAAGTTCATCCCTAAATTTCTGACGATACTCCTCCATGTCACCATTATCCCTGCCATTGTTACTAAGTTCAAATAAATCTCTGTCATTCTTTATCGCTACTGCCACCATATTGCCAGCGATCTGTATCTCCATAAATCCTTCAAGTCCCATAAGTCCCTGCATAAGCTGTGGCGTCAATACCCTCAAAGCAAGCTGGCTGTCAGAGGCATATATATCGAACCTGTTATCAAATGACGCGTTGCCCGTCATAAAACTGTTACGTGAATTCTCAGAACCCAATACTCTTGATAATATGCCACTTTTCTTTTCATTTTTCATTCTTCGACTAATTCTCTCCTGGATCTGTACAAAACCATTAACATTCTTGTGGGAAGTAGCCATTATGAGCTGGCCTTTAAAATTAACAACATTATCGCCAGGAAACTCACCGTCCGGTGAACCCTTTGTTTCCGTTCTGAGTGTGAGATCACTGAATGTAAATTCTACTCCCCTGTATATTCCATGTATAAAGTCAGAACCATCCATATTATTAAATGAAGGAAGAATCGGACAATTATGTAAAAATGCCTCATTTGTATATCCATTTGGCATGTATTCAATCACATGCAAGCGCTCTCCAAGGACACTCCGTACAACATACTGTCCCATGAGTTCCTTGAGGTCTTTAAGTTTATTTGTCTCCATATATGAGAACAGGAAAAATCCGCCTACAAACAAAGCCGGAATCAGCAGCCAAGCAGAGTCTAATTCATAGCCATTTCTAGATACCACCATAAACGCAACAAATGGCGCAAATATTCCTATAAAAGAAACAATCTTAAACACCTTAAGCACTTTACATAGTTTGCGTTTTTCTAATATTTCCGATTCTATATTCTGATCCATCTTCTCATCTCCAAACTGTGATAAATACGCTATACGAATCTCAGAGCCTTACCGAACTTTTATCTCATAAAAAAATCGCCCTATACTGATATATAATATACCAGTATAAGACGAATTCAAACTTAATTAAAAAGGTTTTCCCTGAATCCTAGCCGATGCTCTTAACGCTTTCTCCCTCTATCAGGGAATATGGCACTATCTCATGTTCACCAGCTGCTGCATAATTTATATGCTTGAGCATGATGTCAACACTTCTCGATGCCATGATCTCTGTATTCTGGTTTATTGTTGTAAGTCTTGGTACACAGTATCCTGCCAGCTCTATTCCATCAAATCCAGTAACTGACAGCTCCTCCGGAATATGTTTGCCCAGATCAGCAGCCGCTCTCATGACGCCGATCGCTATCGTATCACTGAGAGCCATGATTGCTGTAACCTCCGGCTGTTCCTCCAAGAGACGCTTCGTGGCCTCATAACCTGCCTTCATAGAATACCTGCACGGAATATATGTAAACTCCGCCCGGTCATCATGCTGCCACTCATCTATAGCCCTCTTGCAGCCTTCATATCTATTGAAACTTATCTGTTTCTCGGACACCTGCCCTCCTATGACTCCGATGCGTCTGTGGCCTTTTTCAAGAAGATACCTTGTCATATCGTATGTCGCTGCCGTGTCATCTATCGTTATGGAGGATATGTTGTCATTTGCAAGAATCTCTCCGCCGGTCGTGATTATGACTCCCGGGATCTCAAACTCTTTCACACGCTCATCAAAAAGTGCAAGATTGGCACCCAAAAACATGATTCCCTTCGGATTCACGCTATGAGTGAGTTTGATGGCATACTCGATCTCGTCACCATCCTCGTCTATGTACTCCACTATGACATCCTCATCATATCCAGCAAGCAGGTTCTGTATCCGCTCTACTATATCCGCAAACAACATATTCTGGTTTCCTTTTATGATGACAACCACCGCCGATTTCGCTGACATTTTGAGGAGCTTTGCGTTGACGTTCGGCTCAAAGCCGTTTTCCTCTATAACCCTGAGTATCTTCTCTCTGGCTGCATCGCTGACTCCGGTCTGATTGTTGATCACCCTGGACACGGTTCCGATACCATAACCTGATATACGTGCAATATCCTTTATTGTCATAAGCTGTATCCCACTTTTCTCTTTTATTCCCAATAATTATATTATCCCAATATGTGGAGGTCAAGAAAATACTCTACTTATCATTTCCCGGTAAATATTTTTAGAGAGTACTTTTTCACATCTTGCTTCTCCCGGTCATCAGTGTAAGTCTGCCTATTTCCTCTGCAAGATCATCATCCGTATCGTCGGATATCATGCGCCACCTCCAGTTATCGCCAACTGTGGATGGCTTATTCATCCTCGATTTATTGTCTAGCCCCAAATAATCCTGCATCGGTATAATACAAAGATCTGCAATACTTCTCATAGCAAGCGTGATAAATGGGACATTGATCAGACGGTCCGGTGTATAATGAGCTGCCATATAATCCCTTGCCATGTCTCTGGATCTCTGATCTATACTGCTCCACCAGCCAATAAGGGTCTCATTGTCATGGGTTCCCGTATATACAACACAATTTCGTATGTAATTATGTGGAAGATAATCAGATGCCGCCCCGGTGTCTCTCACATCAAAGGCAAACTCCACAACCTTCATTCCCGGAAATCCGGAATCATGCACAAGCTTTCTGACCGAATCAGTCACAAAACCAAGATCCTCGGCAATGACATCTCTCTTACCCAGAGCCTTTTCTATATTCCTAAACAGATCCATCCCAGGACCCTTTTTCCACTTGCCATTCACAGCTGTTTCCTCCCCATATGGAATGGCATAACATTCATCAAAGCCTCTGAAATGGTCAATCCGGACTACATCATAAAGCTTATAGCTGTGTCTCATTCTGGCTATCCACCAGCTGTAACCGGTCTGCCTATTCAGCTCCCAGTCATATATTGGATTGCCCCACAGCTGTCCGGTCTCCGAAAATCCATCAGGCGGACATCCGGCAACCTCATATGGACATCTGTCCTCATCCAGCCTGAAAAGCTCCGGGTGTGCCCACACATCTGCGCTGTCCATGGCTACATAGATTGGGATATCTCCTATGATCCTTATATGGTTCTTGTTGGCATAGCTCTTTAGTGCATTCCATTGAGTATAGAACAAATACTGCATGTACTGCTGAAAATGTATCTCCTCCGCAAGCTCAACCTGCATTTTCTGCACTGCATCAGGCTGCCTGTTTCTTATATCCTGTGGCCACTCTGTCCACGGAATTCCACCAAGCGAATCCTTTACAGCCATAAATAGTGAATAATCATATATCCACTCTTTGTTCTCGTCCATGAACAAAGAAAACTCCATGCTGTCAGTCATTTTCCATCTCTCATATGATTTTCTCAGGATTGGATATCTTCCTTCATATATTGTTCTATAATCCACATACCTGCCATCGTCGCCCCAGTCTCTCTCTCTGCACTCGCGGTCTGTGAGCAGTCCCTGATCCACAAGTGTATCAAGATCTATAAAATATGGATTTCCCGCAAATGTCGAAAACGATTGATACGGTGAATCCCCATATCCCGTAGGTCCCATAGGAAGTATCTGCCAATAACTCTGATGTGCAGCTCTGAGCCAGTCGACAAAACGATATGCCTCTTTCGAGAAACTTCCAATTCCATACTTTGACGGGAGGCTTGATATAGCAAGCAGTATTCCTGCTGATCTTTCCATCTGAAATCTCTCCTTTTAACCAATTTCAGGCGGCTGAGAATCTCACAACCGCCTGTTTTTTTACACTTAATAGTATTTTATCTTACTATCCCTTTACAGCACCGGCTGCAACACCCTTGATGATGTACTTCTGTGCACAGAGGTAGAATACAACAACTGGAATGATCGCCATAACAAGACACGCCATGATCGCTCCCATATCTACTCTTCCGTAGCTGCCCTTCATATACTGAACAACTATAGATATCGTCTTGTATTTCTTGATGTCGAGTACCAGATATGGCAGAAGGAAATCATTCCATATCCACATAGCCTCAAGTATTCCTACAGATATGTAAGTAGGTTTCATGATAGGGATAACAACCCTGAAAAATGTATTGAGCGGCGTACATCCATCTATCATCGCAGCCTCCTCGACCTCCAAAGGAATGGACTTGATAAATCCGCAGAACATGAATACTGCAAGACCTGTTCCAAATCCAAGATACACGATCACGATTCCCCATGGAGTAGTAAGGTGAAGTGCATCCGCAGTTCCAGCCAAAGTAAACATAACCATCTGGAAAGGTATTACCATAGAGAACACGCAGAGCAGATATATGATCTTTGTCACCATATTCTTGACTCTGGTTATATACCAGGCTGTCATAGAGCAGAACAGTAGAATTGCTGCTACTGAGAGAACCGTTATCACAACTGTCCAGCCCACTGCCTTTATGAAATCATACTGTGTTATAGCCGTTTTATAATTGTCCAGGCCTATGTAGCTGTGCTCATTTGGCAGTTCAAATGTCTCCAGACTGATAAACGTCTTGGCTTTCAGAGAGTTTATAATTACGATTATTATCGGTGAAACAAATATTATGGAAATAATGGTAAAGAATAAAGTAGCCAGAATTCCCATAGCCGTCGGTTTTCCTTTCACTCTGTATACCGGTTTTTTATCCGCTGTATTTGCCGTTTTCTGTATCTTTGCCATTACTGCTGCACCTCCTTTGATCTTGTAAGCCTAAGCTGTATGAGTCCTATCGCTACTACCAGTATAAAGAATATGACTGCCTTGGCCTGACCTACTCCCTCATATCCTACTCTTCCATAAAACGTCTCATATATATTGAGCGCAAGCATCTCTGTCTTATGAAGAGGCTCGCCTCCTGTGAGTGCCAGGTTCTGGTCAAACAGTTTGAACGAGTTGGTTATTGTGAGGAATGTACATATAGTTATGGATGGCATCATGTTCGGGATCGTAACTCTGAAAAGTCTCTGTGTTCTATTTGCGCCATCAATCATGGCCGCTTCCTGAATGTCTTCAGGTATTGCCTGAAGTCCTGCAATATAAACAATCATCATATATCCTATCTGCTGCCAGCACACCAGTATAACCAATCCCCAGAAACCGAGGACTTCATTGAGTTTCAGGGCTGTGTCAAACTTTGAGAATATGGCATCAAATATAAGCTGCCATACATATCCAAGTACGATACCACCTATAAGATTCGGCATAAAGAATATCGTTCTGAATACATTAGTTCCTTTGATCTTCTGTGTAAGTGCCAGTGCCACAAGAAATGCAAGAACATTTATAAGCACAAGTGTGACAATCGCAAATAATGTTGTAAACTTAAATGCATCCGGGAATGTTGAGTCCTTGAATGCGTCTATATAATTCTGTAATCCTACAAATTCAGCGTCCCTTATGGTCGTGAACTTACAGAAGGACAGATATATTCCCTCGGCAAATGGCACGATAAATCCTATAACAAACGCAGCCATTGTCGGTATCAGAAACACCGGCCAATATCTTTTTATCGTTTTCTCCATAATTTTTTTGATAACCTCCACTCTGTTGCATATCAATTTTCTTTCCAATATCTTTTGAGTCTAAAAATGGATATGTAGACATATTTGCATATGAATACATATCCATCTCTAGTCTGGCACCTCCGGGTATGAGCTGCCTTTGCAAAGCTGTTAGCCTTCCTGGTGTCCTGCAGCTTGCAGGACTTTATTCATATTTTAAGTTGGGTTTATTTTGTGATGTTTTTTATTTTTGGGTTGTGTACTATTGTTTATTTGTTAATATGTTTTATTTTGACTTTGCTGCAGCAGCCTCTTTAGCCCATCCATCTACAAATGCGCTCTTTACAAGATCCCAGTTGGCATCTGTCTGATCTGCCGCATATGTTGTAAGTGCTGATCCGAGGTCGTTCTTCCACTGCTCTGATGGCATTGTTGTGAAGTTCCAGCTTACAGGTGTCTTGCCCTCTGCTACATACTCATTTGCAATGTTTACAAGAAGGTTTGTTGACTCAATGTTCTTCTTGAATGGTGTTACAAATCCCATTCCATCAGCTCCTGATGGCATAGCACCCTCTGAACCACAGATTGCCTTAAGTGCGACATCATCTGTAGCACACCACTCCATGAAGTCAAGAGTTGCCTGGATATCTTCCTCTGAAGCCTTAGCATTTACACACCAGTAATTCTCACTTCCTGTACAGAGTCCCTGATTCTCCTCACCATCTACTCCGATATAGATAGGGAGCATTCCGAGGTTGTCATCGCCAAGTGATGATACATCTGAGTATGCCCATGTACCATTCTGATAAAATACTGCCTGTCCTGAAACAAACTCTGCAACCGCATCATCACCAGTCTTTGTGCTGAGCTGCTTTGGATCGGTTGTTGAGTTGTTGATGTACAGATCCCATACATTTCTGTAATTATCAAGATATGTACCCTTGATCGCATCTGTAGTATCGATTCCATCAGCCTTGTATTCATAGTAGATTGGAAGATTTGCAAGATGTGTCTTGAATCTCCAATCTGATGATCCGTCCATTCCAGCTGATGTAAATGCTGAGAATCCTAATTTGTCTGAGTTAGCTGTTATATCCTCTGCCACCTTCTTGAGGTCTGCAAATGATTTGATATCATCCTCTGTGTATCCAGCTTTGCTTAAAAGCTCTTTGTTGTAAATGATTCCGTATGACTCTATAACATATCCGATTCCTGCGACCTTATCGCCATCCTTAAGTGCAAAGTCCTCAGATGTGAGTTCTTTATACACCTGTGATGATCCAAGATCATAACAATAGTCCTTCCAGGAAGCAAGACCAACCGGTCCATTTACCTGGAACAGGGTAGGTGATTCTGACTTACCCATCTCACTCTTAAGAGTAGTCTCATACTGACCAGAAGCTGCTGTAACTACCGTAACATCAACGCCTGTCTTCTCTGTGTACACCTTAGCAAGCTCCTGCCACTGTGCATCCTGCTCCGGCTTGAAGTTCAGATAATATACAGAGCCCTTTGCATCTGCCTTCTTTCCCGCTCCATCTGAATCTCCTGAGCCACATCCTGTCAACATGGTACCTGCCATCATAAGTGACAGTCCAAGTGCCGCAATACCTTTCTTGTTCATATTGGTTCCTCCCATAAAATAATAAAAATTTTTCCTTCAGTCATCTCTTATACGAGCTGCTTAATGGTTACTTTGTTTTTTCGGAAACGTTTTTGGAACCGTTTCCATTTGATATATCTTATATTAGTTGTTTATGTACAAAATGTCAATACTATTTTCAATTTTTTTATCACTTTTTGCATTTTTTCACATAGCTCACAATCCAGGTTACATAAAAATGTATAATTTTTGTCATATTCTATCCTTTCTGAATACTATAAATAGAACTATTAAATCTGAAAGGACTATCCTATGAAATGCAACAACCATTGTTCTCCGAACAGACCTGACTGTCGTGACAACATCTGCACTATAGACCTCCGGGATAAAGCGTTACAGAACCACAATTACCGCGAAACCGTGTGGACCGGCTGTTTCATGCAGATGACAGTCATGTGTATACCTGCCTGCTCAGACGTAGGTTTGGAAATCCATGATAATACCGATCAGATCATCCGGATCGAACAGGGACAGTGTTCAGTCAGAATGGGCTGCTGCCCAAACGAACTGTGCTTCCGTCAGAATCTTTGTGCAGGAGAATGCGTCTGTATACCAGCCGGCACATGGCACAACATCATCAACATTGGCAATAATCCACTGAAACTCTCATCCATCTATGCCCCACCACATCATCCCAGGGGAGAGACACAGGCCACCAAAGCCATGGCTATGGGAATGGATTGCTGATATGTTTTCATGTGACATGAGGTAGAACGCATTGCCAGATTTATTGTCCCATTGTTTTAAGCATGCTTCTGTCCTCTTAAAAAAAAGACACCAAATGCTGCCTGCCCGTCTGACATTGGGCAAGCGACATTTAGTGTCTTTGCTATTTCTGTATTAATTTTTCATACACATGCCATAATACATTGCCATGACCAAGTTATTTTTAATCTCGGTCAGTCGACATAGATATATTTATAGTAAATACCTCGCCGGCAACCTCCGCGCTCACCTCATGTCCCAGCTTGTCTGCAAGGCACCTTACTATGTAAAGTCCCAGCCCTGCGCCCTCCTTCTGTCTGGACTTTCCACGGCAGAACGCATCGAATATCATATCCACATCTATCTCATCGTCCGAATCTATGTCAGAGTGCCGCCACGTCCACGTCTACAGTCTCTATCGCATCGTCCAAGAACGGATTCCACCCTGACAAGCAGCTCATCCAGATCAAACGGCTTTGTGATATAGTCATCAACTCCATAAAAAAAATCCCGAAATATCGACTCCTGTCGATACTCCGGGATCATATACATTCTTTATGAATACGATGAAAGGAACTGTTTTGTCCTCTCCATCTTCGGATTGTCAAATACCTGGTCAGGTCTTCCCTGCTCAAGTATATATCCATCATCCATGAATATGACCTGACTTGCAACATCCTTTGCAAATGCCATCTCATGGGTAACAATTATCATGGTTGTCTTTTTGTCTGCAAGGTTTCTGAGAACCTTAAGTACCTCTCCTGTGAGCTCCGGATCAAGAGCCGATGTAGGCTCATCGAAACACAGGATGTCCGGCTGCAACGCAAGCGCCCTTGCTATAGCAACTCGCTGGCACTGTCCGCCTGAAAGCTGGTGAGGATAGTTGTTCATTCTTTCCTCAAGTCCCATCTGGCGGAGAAGTTCCTCTGCCTGGACTCTTATCTCGTCGAGTATATTCTTCTTGTTTACTTTGAAATCCGGTCTCTCCTTTGCCAGAAGCTCTCTTGCGAGCATCACGTTCTGAAGTGCCGTGTACTGCGGGAAAAGATTAAATGACTGGAACACCAGTCCAAAATGCAGTCTCTTCTTGCGCACCTCCGACTCCTTAAGGGTTTCCGGCTTGTCTGTATCAAGCAGGATCTCATCTTTTACACGGATTACTCCGTTATCCGGCATCTCCAGAAAGTTCAGACAGCGAAGAAGTGTTGTCTTTCCACTTCCTGATGATCCTATGATAGAAAGGACCTCGCCCTGCTCCAGAGAAAAGCTTATATCCTTGAGCACATCCGTCTTGCCAAACTTCTTTTTTATATGTTCAACCTCTAATATAGCCATTTCCGGCTCCTCCTATCTAAAGAAATCAAGTTTCTTCTCTAATTTGCCAAGTAAAACTGTGAGTACGCCATTCCATATCAGATAGTAGAATGCGCAGAAGAATAGTGGCCATATCGCACCAGAGATTCCCTGTGAACCCTTCATGAATGCCTGTCCTGCCCAGATTATCTCCTGAAGTGCGATGATACGGGCAAGGGACGTATCCTTGACCAGAGTTATGATCTCGTTGGACATCGCCGGAACTATCTTCTTTATCATCTGCAAAAGCTTGACCTTGAAGAATATCTGCTTTGGAGTCATGCCAAGCACAAGTCCGGCCTCCTCCTGTCCTACAGGAATACCCTGAATACCTCCACGGTAAATCTCTGAGAAATAGCAGGCATAGTTCACTATGAATGACACCGATGCCGCTACAAATCTTCCGCCTTCGCCGCCGCCCCATACCGGGTTGTGGAATACAAGTCCCGGGAAATAATATATGATGAGCAGCTGTATCATAAGTGGTGTACCTCTCACTATCCATACAATGAACTTCATAAGATAGCTGAGCGGTTTAAACTTTGACATGGAACCGAGTGCTATGAGAAGTCCAAGTGGAAATGCACCGAGCAATGTCACGAAGAACAATTTTAATGTCTGTATAAATCCTGTATTAAGAGCTCCAAGTACGACCGGGAGCTGTTCAAAAAACAAATCCATAATAATTTTTCTCTCTAAGTGATGGTAAAAATACTAATTATATCTTATCTATTACTTTGCAAGTGCAGCCTGTACCTTATATGTCTCAGCACACTTCTCCATTGAACCGTCAGCCTTACTGTCTGCAAAGAACTTGTTGAGCTCAGCTACAAGATCTGAGTCCTTTCTGAAGCCAACGCCATACTCCTCGCTGTTGAGACCTACGGTATATGTGAGCTTGTCATAACCTGTTCCCTCACCAACCATAGCTGCTGCCATAAGCGAATCAATGATTGCTGCATCTGATGTTCCAGCTGCAACTTCCATGAGTGCATCTGCCTGTGCCTTTACCGCTGTATAGTTGAGACCAAGCGCCTTGGCCTGATCCTCGCCTGCGCTTCCTGCCTCTACAGCAAATGTAAGCTCCTTGATGCTGTCTACTGTCTGATACTTGTCTGCCTTATCATTTGGCACGATAACTACCTGAGCATTGTTGCAGTATGCATCTGAACATGCCATTGAGCTTGTAACCTCATCTGTAAGTGTCATACCATTCCATACACAGTCGATGGTCTTGCCGTCAAGCTCCATGATCTTGTTGTCCCAATCTATCTCTACGAACTCTGCCTTTACCCCAAGGCTCTCTGCAAATGCTGATGCCATATCCGCGTCAAATCCGATCCAGTTGCCTGACTCATCCTTGTAATCCATCGGTGCGAAGTCTGTAACGCCGACAACGAGAGTTCCCTTATTCTTTACATACTCCAGATCACTCTTTGACTCACTCTTAGATCCGTTATCAGATCCGCCACATCCAACCAGTGAAAGTCCCATTGCTGCCACTAAGAGCAGTGATAATAACTTTTTCATACTTTTTTCCTCCTGAAATATACTTAAATATACTTGGCAGATGCATGAAACACACTACACTGGGCATCTGCATGATATACAGCCCTATTAGGGCACAACACGGTAACATAGTAACAGTTTATCATGGTAAAGTCAAATCTAAGATTATGAAAAAACATGTAAATATATTATGTAATAATAATAACCACAGAAGGTCTTACTCTTCTGTGATCAGGATGCTCACCATCTGGAATTATTTTACATACGCTCTGTCAATATGTATCACACAATAGTAATTTTTATTGTACTCACTAACTTTTTCCTTGATATAGGATATTATCTGTTCTTCTGACATTTGATATCCATGTGGCAAAACCACATCAAAAATCAAATTGGAATGTGTTGAACCCTTTACCATTCTAAAGTCGTGAAACTGAACATTTTCATTTTTTCTGCTATCCTTATTAAGTGATTCTATAATTTCAGTGATCCGCGCTTTCACAGCATTTGTCTCCTCATCGTCATCTACTATCGGGTCCATGTGAATGACAGGCTCACAATTTAGTTCTTTTCTGAGAGAGAATTCTATCTGATCGATCAGATCATGCAGTTCAAGAATATCTTCCTTATAAGGAACTTCTGCGTGCAAGCTGACCATAAGTCTGCCAGGTCCATAATCATGGACCACAAGATCATGAATACCAAGGATCCTTTTATCACACCTCACGATCTTCTCGATCTCATCCACAAGCTCTGGTTCCGGTGCCTGACCAAGCAATGGGCTGACCGTATCCTTCATTGCAGTGATGCCAGCTATGAGTATCATTACGCCCACCAATAACCCGCAATATCCATCTATAGGTATTTTCCAGAAATGAGCAGCAAGTGCAGATGCAAGAACAACCATTGTGGAAAATGTATCAGATAAACTGTCTTTCGCCGTCGCTATCATGGTCGCACTCTCTATCTTTCTGCCTATACTCCTGTTGTAGAAATACATATATATCTTTACTCCAATTGAAACAACGAGTATAACGGCAACTAGACTGCTGAATTTTGGAAGTTCCGGATGTAGGATCTTTCCGATTGAATCTTTAATAAGCTCGTAGGCCATCAATATGATCATGACTGCTACAAATAAGCCTGATATATACTCTATTCTTCCATGTCCAAACGGATGATCCGGGTCCGGTTTTCTGCCAGATAACTTAAAGCCTATCATAGATATAAACGAGCTTCCTGCATCTGATAAATTGTTGAACGCATCCGCCGTGATCGAGATAGCACCCGAAAGTAATCCAGCGAAGAATTTTCCCAGAAACAATAATACATTCAAAAATATACCAACAGCTCCGCAAAGAACACCATATTTCTCCCTCACCTTGCTATCCTTATAATTATCTGATTTGATCCACAACTTCGACAATAATGTCACCATATCTTTTGTTCCTCCTAATCTGAATCTCAAAAGTTCTGAAAAAAAGAACCCACAAAAGCGTTGGACTTCTGCGGGTTCTTGATATATCTGAAATGATATATAATTATCTCTTTGAGAACTGTGGAGCACGACGAGCGGCCTTGAGACCGTACTTCTTTCTCTCCTTCATTCTTGGATCTCTTGTAAGGTATCCAGCCTTCTTAAGGATTGGTCTGTACTCAGCATCAACCTCAAGGAGTGCTCTTGAAATACCATGTCTGATAGCTCCAGCCTGACCTGTGAAACCACCACCACATACGTTAACGAGTACATCGTACTTACCCTCTGTGCCTGTAGCAACGAGTGGCTGCTTTACGATAACCTTGAGTGTATCAAGGCCAAAGTACTCATCCATATCCTTCTTGTTTATAACGATCTTACCAGTACCTGGAGTGATGTAAACTCTGGCGATACTGCTTTTTCTTCTTCCTGTTCCATAGAACTTTGTTGTCTTAGCCATCTGTTAATCTCCTCCTTCTTAGTACTTAATCTCTAATACTTCTGGCTTCTGTGCCTGATGCTTGTGATCTGCACCAGCGTATACGTGAAGCTTTGTGATCATCTCTCTGCCAAGTGGTCCCTTTGGAAGCATTCCCTTAACTGCAAGGTAGATAACATCCTCTGGCTTCTTAGCCATCTTCTCACGAAGAGTTGTCTCTTTCATACCACCTACATAATCTGAGTGGTTGTAGTATACCTTCTGATCTAACTTCTTACCAGTTACCTGGATCTTGTCAGCGTTTACTACTATTACATAATCACCTGTATCAATGTGTGGTGTATATGTTGGCTTGTTCTTTCCTCTTAAAATGCTTGCGATCTCTGATGCAAGACGACCTAAAGTATGTCCTGTAGCGTCAACTACATACCACTTTCTCTCTATTGTTGATGGGCTTGCCATAAAGCTCTTCATCGTGGTACCTCCTAAATTATTCTTTTATAATCTTCTTTACTAATGTATATTCAGCACATTTCTTACCGGGGCATTGGTTCGAAACACACTTATAAACTTCGCATACTTTGCAAGTATATTATAATTACATTTTGTTGTCAACTATTTTTTCCAACAAAAATATCCGGCGATACATGTGCACCGCCGGATACCATATTATCATTCATTCTTCTGTCTGTAAATACTATCTTTTATTTAGAAATCCACCTCTGTGTCATAGTAGCAGCACTTCAGCAGCTTCTCCATCTCCTCCTGGCTTGGCTGTCTTGGGTTGGAGCCTGTACATGCATCAAGTATCGCATTTGCAGCGATCTCAGGAAGTCTCTCAAGGAATACGTCCTCCGGAACAAAGCCCTGCTCACATGGATAGCTGTCAGGTCCATAATTCTTGATACAGTGAGGTATGTTCAGCTCATCATTCATCTTGCGCAGATATGCGATGAGAAGAGCTACCTTCTCGTCGAGTGTCTCTCCGCCAAGGCCCATGAAGTCTGCTATCTCGCCGTAACGAATCTTTGCTGTCTCATCCTTTGCATTGAAAGCGATAACCTTCGGGAGATACATCGCATTTGCTGCTCCGTGGATGATATGTGCACCGTAATCGGCAAATGCTGCTCCGGTCTTGTGTGCCATTGAATGTACGATTCCAAGCAGTGCATTTGAAAATGCCATACCTGCCAGGCACTGCGCATTATGCATTGCGTCACGCTTCTCCATGTCTCCGTTATATGATCCAACCAGATCATTCTGGATCATCTTGATCGCATGAAGTGCCAGTGGATCTGTAAAATCACAGTTTGCTGTCGATACATAAGCCTCGATTGCATGTGTCATGGCATCCATACCTGTGTGAGCAACCAGCTTCTGAGGCATGGTCTCTGCCAGCTCAGGATCTACGATCGCAACATCCGGTGTGATCTCAAAATCAGCTATCGGATACTTGATTCCCTTCTCATAATCTGTGATGATCGAGAATGCTGTAACCTCTGTTGCAGTTCCTGATGTTGAAGAAATAGCACAGAAATGAGCTTTCTTTCTGAGCTCCGGAATTCCAAACACCTTGCACATGTCCTCAAATGTCGCATCTGGATACTCATACTTTATCCACATAGCCTTTGCTGCATCTATAGGTGAACCACCGCCGATGGCCACTATCCAGTCTGGCTCAAATTCAAGCATGGCTGCTGCACCCTTCATAACCGTCTCTACTGAAGGATCTGGCTCAATTCCCTCAAATAACTTAACTTCCATTCCAGCTTCCTCAAGGTACTGAACTGCCCTGTCAAGGAATCCAAATCTTTTCATGGATCCGCCTCCAACACAGACCATAGCTCTCTTACCCTTGAATGTTTTGAGTGCCTCCAAAGCACCTTTTCCGTGATATAAATCTCTTGGTAATGTAAATCTTGCCATCGTTTGCCCTCCTAAAATCGAAATAAAAAAAGCCAATCATGTTATCTTCACTGAAACACCTTGAAATATTCCGAACACTTCGAAACAATTCCTGACATATCCGTCATGTATCAGCATTTCAATGTAATTATAACATGATTGGCTCTTGTTTTCATTATTTTTTGTGCATTTCACACAATGTTTTTCATCTATTTTCCACTGTTTTGCTAGATGTTTTCCACTTTTCATTCTTATTTCTAGATTATTTCAAGTCCACTTTTCCAAATTATTATATACAAAATATAACCACGCTGTTTTATGAACTGCCAATATATTATTAGCAATTTTATCTTATCCTGGCAAATATTATACGTCTACAGATATTTTATCTCCACAAGAGTAAGCCCCTTGGCCTCGGCTTTCGGACCAGCTTTCGTTCTATCCTTAGCCTCAAGTATTGACTCCATACAGTCCTCCGGCCAGATTCCAAGACCTATCTTCATCAAAGTTCCCACTATGATGCGGACCATATTGTACAAGAAACCATTGCCGCTGATCCTTATATGTATCATATCACCAACTTTATCTATGGTTATATCTGTTATTGTACGGACTGTATTCTCCACCTGAGACCTTGATGAACAGAAGCTCTTGAAATCATGCTCCCCAACCAGTACTGCCGCAGCCCGCTTCATCTTATCTATATCAAGTGGATAATAGACGAATGTCGAGTAAAGACGCTCCGTCGGCATATCAAATCTTCTGTTTAATATCTTGTATTCATATGTCTTGATCGTGTCACAATATCTCGGATGAAAATCGTCAGCCACCTGGCATGACTCCTGTATCCTTATGTCTTCCGGGAGCCGCTGATTAAGCGCAAATGAAAACTTCTCTCCAGGTATTCCTGATTCAGTGTCGAACACCGCCACATTTCCCAGTGCATGTACACCGGAATCCGTTCTGCTGGCTCCTATAACCTTTATATCCTCATGACAAAGCTCGCTGAGTGTCTTATTCAGGACTTCCTCAACCGTTATTCCATTTATCTGAACCTGCCATCCACAATAATTTGTTCCATCGTAGGCTACGATCAATTTTACTCTCTTCATATTCGTACTAGGGATGTATCTGACACATCCGTATCCTTTTCTATATTATCGATGTATCTGAATTACGCTCCAATTCTTAATCAAGCCCGATCGTCATTGACTCTGTAATATTTAAAACAAATCTATATACAAACGACTTTTGATCCCGAAGTGCGCATGTATCCCGAAATAAGATTGCAGGATTTCCTACATCACACATCTGTATACTATCATGCATCCCAGATACACCAACACTATAGCATAACTTACATAGTCTGTTCCACTGTATTTTAACGGATTCATGCGGCTCCTGCCTTCGCTGCCGTCAAAACATCTGGCATCCATGGCCTGGGCAAGATCTGTGGCCCTCCTTATCGCCGATACAAATAATGGTACAAATACAGGTACATAACTCTTTATCCTCTTGAATATATTGCCACTCTCGAAGTCCGCACCTCTGGAAAGCTGTGCCTTCATGATCTTATCCAGCTCCTCCATAAATATCGGGATAAATCGCAATGCGATCATAAGCATCATGGCCATATCAGACACCGGAACCTTTATTTTCTTCAAGAATCCCAGACTGCTCTCCAGTCCATTTGCCAGATTCATCGGTCTTGTAGTGTACGTCATGACAGATGAGCCTATTATGAGGTATACAAGGCGTATAACCACAAGCACCGTAGTCATCACACTGTTATCTGTTATGCGAAGTCTGTGCCAGCTCCAAAGTACCCGTCCGTCCCCGTTGAACACGCTGAATATTGCTGTAAACAGAATAAACATCCATATGACCTTCAGTCCCCTGCAAATGTATGTTATCGGCACCCTGCTCACCGCCACATATATACAGAGGAATGCCGTTGCGGCAAGTATCATGATCCAGTCCTTGCAAAGAAACAGCGATATGGCATATAGAAATGTTATTGCAAGCTTTGTTCTCGGATCCATTCTATGTATCACAGAATTGCCACTGTAATATTGTCCTATTGTAATATCTCGTATCATAGTAAATCTCCTATTCCGGGCACCCGGAAACATCTATACCGTACCGCTCAAGTAAGCTCCTGTCCTCAAAAAACTCACCTGTCCCTCCATCATACACTATCCTTCCATGCTCCATAAGAAGAATCCTCTCTGACATCTCATACACATCCTCCATGTCGTGGGATACCAGTATGATCGTCACATTTTTCTCTCTGTTGAGCTTTCTGACGAGATTCCATAACTGCTCCCGGCTCTCTCCGTCAAGCCCGCATGCAGGCTCATCAAGGATCAATACGTCTGGCTCATATGCCAGTATTCCCGCTATTGCCACCCTCTTTTTCAAACCACCGGACAATTCGAATGGAGAATACTCCGCATATTTCTCCGGTACTCCCACCAACTCAAGCGCCTTTCTGGCAGCATCCTCAGCCTCTCTCTTTGACATTCCAAAGTTTATCGGGCCATACATTACATCCTTGAGCACCGTATTCTCAAACAACTGGGACTCAGGGAACTGAAATACATACCCTATCCTCCTGCGGATATCCTTGATATTTCTTACACTCTGCACATCCGTATCATACAGATATACCTTGCCACTCTGTGGAACTATCAGCTTATTTATCATTTGAAGCAGTGTACTCTTTCCCGAGCCGGTCTGCCCTATTACAGCGACAACCTGTCCTTCATATATCTTGATGTTTATATCAGAAAGCGCCTGAAATGACTCATTTCCATTCACATACGAATATGATACATTCTGAATCTCAACTATACATTTTTCTGAATTATCTGCAGTCTTCTCATCCTCAGCATGATTACTCTGCGCATTGTTCATATCGCTGCTTATATCCATATGCCTGTTCTTATATTTATAGCAGATATCGATCGGTATTCCGGCCCTACGCTTCATATCAACCGGTATCTCCAGTCCATAGCTCTTAAGCCGGTCAACATCTGTAAATACATCTCCAGGTGTACCCTCTGCCACGATCCTGCTATTATCCAATATGTATACTTTATCCGCCATAAGTGCCTCAGTTATCCTGTGAGTCACCATTATTACGGTTATTTTCTTTTCTTTGTTCAATCTCTGCACAAGCTCCAACATATCCTTTGCTCCCTGCGGGTCAAGCATGGATGTCGCCTCGTCTAGCACTATACAATCCGGAGTCATTGCCATGGACGATGCGATTGCAAGCCGCTGTTTCTGTCCACCGCTTATTCTTGACGTATTGGCATACTTATAGGCTGTGAGCCCTGTGAGCTCCAGCATCTCATCTATCTTCTTCCATATATCTTCACTGGAGACGCCAAGATTCTCCAGCCCAAATCCTATATCCTCAGCGAGGGTGTTGCCAACTATCTGGTTATCGGGATTTTGAAACACCATTCCTACCTGTCGTCTGATGGATGTAAGCTCTCCCATCTCCGCCATGTCTTTTCCACCTATGACTATCGAACCCTCATGCGGTGCAAGCAGTCCATTCAAATGTCTTGCAAACGTAGACTTCCCTGAACCGTTTCTGCCAAGGATCGCGATTATCTCCCCCTTGTCGGCAAGAAAATCTACATCCTTTATTGCCCAGTTCTCCCCTATCTTATTGCCGTCTTTATCCTTTATATTAAATTTATGAGATAGTCCTTTTACATTTATGAAGCTCATAATCTTTCCAATCTATATCAATGAAATCTCTATATTTCACTAAATTTTATTAAAAAACAGGGCCGCCGTACACGAACGTAAACTAATACGTCTATGTACTGCAGCCCTGTTTATTTATCTGTATAATATCAATCGATTATACTAACTCGAGAATAACCTCAAGAGCCTGATCACCCTTACGCTGACCGATCTTGATGATTCTTGTGTAACCACCCTTACGTCCTGCGTACTTTGTACCATACTCATCGAATAACTTCTGTGTTAAGTCGATCTTCTTAGTACCGGCCTTCTTACCAGCAGCATCTGTAGGAACTTCAACAACTGGATATAAAACCTTGAGCATCTCTCTTCTGGCATGAAGTCTTGAAGGCTGATCCTTCTTAACTGTCTTCTCAACTGTGTCGTATACTGTAACCTTCTTACCGTCTACAACTTCCTTGATTCTCTTGCCATCTTTATCCTTCTTAGCAACCTTAGCCTGAACTGTAACCTCATCGTAGTTGTCCTTCTCAGCAACTGCTAAAGTGATGAGCTTCTCTGCGATCTTAACAACTTCCTTAGCTCTTGCCTCTGTTGTCTTGATCTTTCCATGATACAGTAACTGAGTTACCTGGTTACGAAGTAATGCGTTTCTCTGTGCGCTTGCTTTTCCAAGCTTTCTATACTTTGCCATTTTAATTATCCTCCTATACCCTTTGCGGGTCTTCACTGTGCTTACTATTATTCAGCTTGAGTGGTATACGGGAACTGCTATTAGTCCTCGTTCTGATTAAGTGATAAGCCTAACTCCTTAAGCTTAGCTAATACTTCATCCAGTGACTTACGACCAAGGTTACGAACCTTCATCATATCCTCTGGTGTCTTGTTTATAAGTTCCTGAACTGTGTTGATGCCAGCTCTCTTCAAACAGTTGTATGAACGAACTGATAACTCGAGCTCATCGATATTCATCTCAAGAACCTTTTCCTTCTCGTCTGTTGTGCTCTCAACCATAACATCTACAAGACGTGCGTTCTCTGATAAATCTACGAACAGCTTCAAGTGCTCTACCAGAAGATTTGCAGCAAGACTTACTGCCTCATCTGGAGCAAGAGCTCCGTTTGTATATACATCAAGAGTTAACTTATCATAGTCAGTAACCTGACCAACACGTGTATTCTGAACTGTAAGGTTTACTCTTTCAACAGGGGTGAAGATTGAGTCAATAGCGATGACATCAATTGGTGCATCTGCTTCCTTGTTCTTGTCAAGGCTTACATATCCACGTCCGTTGACAATTGTAAGCTCCATCTCAAGCTTTGCGTCCGGACCACTAAGGTTTGCGATTACAAGATCAGGATTTACAATCTCTATATCTCCGTCAACCTTGATATCTCCTGCCTTAACAACGCGCTCACCAACAACATCGATGTATGCCTGCTTTGGCTCAAATGTATCTGAGTTATTCTTGATAACGACATTCTTGATGTTCATTATTATCTCAGTAACATCCTCTTTTACACCTGGTATTGAGCTGAACTCGTGTAAAACACCCTTTATCTTAACGTGGCTTACAGCGGTACCTGGTAATGAAGAAAGCATTATTCTTCTAAGTGAGTTACCAAGTGTTATACCGTAACCTCTCTCTAAAGGCTCGATTACAAACTTGCCATATTTGTTGTCATCTGAAGTCTCAACGATCTCGATTTTTGGTTTTTCAAACTCAAACATCTAAGCCCCTCCTTTACGGGTTTTAAAATGCTACACTCCAAGTTACAAAATGTATAAATAAAGAACAAATCTTACTTAGAATATAACTCGACGATGAGAGTCTCATTTACAGGAACATCGATCTGCTCTCTGCTTGGCTTCTCTACAACTTCACCTGCGAGGTTATCTCTGTCTGCTGTTAACCAACCTGGTACGAGAACACCCTCTGTTGCAGCCATGATATCCTTGTATCTCTGAAGAGACTTGCTCTTCTCTCTGATCTCGATCTTATCGCCTGGCTTAACTGAGTATGAAGGGATGTTTACACACTTGCCATTTACAAGTACGTGCTTGTGATCTACGATCTGTCTAGCCTCTCTTCTTGTTCTTGCAAAGCCTAATCTGAAGATGATGTTGTCAAGTCTAAGCTCAAGTAATGTCATGAGGTTAGGACCTGTTAATCCCTTCTGCTGCTCAGCCTTTGCATAAAGGTTACGGAAAGGCTTCTCAAGTACACCATAAATGAACTTAGCCTTCTGCTTCTCGCGGAGCTGAAGTCCATACTCGCTCTGCTTTCTATTTGATCTGTTTGGTCTTCTGTTTGACTTCTTGTCTATTCCGAGATACATTGGCTCCATGCCTAAAGATCTGCATCTCTTAAGAACTGGGGTTCTATCTACTGCCATCTTGTTTGTACCTCCTCTAATTAAACTCTTCTTCTCTTTGGTGGACGACATCCGTTATGTGGAACCGGAGTAACATCCTTGATACTAACTACATCTATACCACATGCTGAGAGTGCACGAATTGCAGCCTCTCTTCCTGAACCTGGTCCCTTGACAAATACGTCGATTGTCTTGAGTCCGTAAGGTGCAGCAGCCTTTGCGGCTGTCTCTGCAGCCATCTGAGCAGCATATGGAGTTGACTTCTTAGAACCCTTAAATCCTAATCCACCAGCGCTTGCCCATGAAAGCGCATTGCCTTCAGCGTCTGTTAATGTAACAATTGTATTATTGAAAGATGACTGAATATGAGCCTGTCCGTGCTGTACGCTCTTTCTGACACGCTTCTTAGCCACTTTTTTAGTTGCCTGCTTAGCCATTAGCCTAAACCTCCTATGGTTTTTTACAAATATATTCTATAAATATTACTTCTTCTTATTAGCAACAGTCTTCTTAGGACCCTTACGAGTTCTAGCGTTAGTCTTAGTCTTCTGTCCACGAACAGGAAGTCCCTGTCTATGACGCTTACCACGATAGCAAGCAATCTCCTGTAAACGCTTAATATTGAAGCCTATCTCTCTACGTAAATCTCCCTCTACTACCTGAGTTGCCTTGATAACCTCGCTGAGTCTTCTAACCTCATCGTCAGTCAGATCTGCGCAACGTGTATCAGGATTAACGTTTGCTTCCTTAAGAATACGCTGTGATGAAGGAAGTCCGATACCATAGATATAAGTAAGACCAATTTCAACACGTTTCTCTCTTGGTAAATCAACACCTGAAATACGAGCCATTATAATAACCTCCGTAAAATCTTCTTTTAAGCTGAATCCACAAATGTATCCCATAGCACACGCTATGGGGTGAAATGCATACACCGCAAACTTCAACTAAGTTGTATATTTCTATAATTGTATTGGCATATCTACGTATGCCACAGCCGCTTTTAAATAATACAGTACATTAGATATATGTACTGACGCACGAAAATAAGTATACTTCCGGATGGGCTATCATCCATATACTTCTTTTCCTTTTTTGATTAACCCTGACGCTGCTTGTGCTTTGGATTCTCGCAGATAACTCTAACGATTCCCTTTCTCTTGATAACTTTGCACTTATCGCAGATAGGTTTTACTGATGCTCTAACCTTCATTAGAAACTCTCCTTTCAAAAAAAGTCCGCTACGAATTAGCATTCTATCATTTTCATTGATAAAATGCAATAGGGAAATTCATTTTTTTATTATTTATCTCTCCAAACGATTCTTCCCTTGGTAAGATCGTATGGTGATAACTCTATTGTAACTTTGTCGCCAGGAAGAATCTTTATATAATTCATTCTCAGCTTTCCACTTATATGAGCAAGAACCTTGTGTCCATTCTCAAGTTCTACCTGAAACATGGCATTTGGAAGTTTCTCAACTACTGTTCCTTCTACTTCAATTACATCTGCTTTTGACATTTTCAAAAATCCTCCTATATATATAAATCAACTTATGAGTTCTCCATGATATAATGAATATGTCATCGTGCTTACGAACGACGACATATGATATCACATCTACAGCTCAATTCCATCGGCCCTTGAAAGTATCTCAGGCTCTCCATCTGTTATAAGTATTGTATTCTCATAATGTGCCGCCAGTGATTTGTCTGCGGTGACGACCGTCCATCCATCCGGCATCCACTTCACTTCGTAATCGCCAAGTGTGATCATCGGTTCTATCGCTATCGTCATTCCTGCTTTCAGCTTCGGTCCTCTTCTTCTTGTTGCGAAGTTTGGGACCTCCGGCTCTTCATGAAGATTTTTTCCAACTCCATGTCCCACCAGATCGACAACAACTCCAAGTCCACACTCATCGGCATAGGACTCGACCGCTATTCCTATATCCCGCACATGATTTCCCGCACGGGCCGCTGACAGTCCTTCAAAGAAGCTTTGCTTCGTTGCCTCTATGAGATACTTTGCCATATCAGATATCTCGCCAACTCCATATGTTCTGGCTGAGTCTGAATGGTAACCCTTATAGATAACACCGGCATCAAGACTTACTATATCTCCATCCTGAAGCACTCTGTTCTTTGATGGAATTCCATGTACCACCTCATCATTTACAGATACACACACCGACGCCGGATATCCCTGATAGTTCAGAAATGATGGTTCACAGTGATAACTTCTGATAACCTCTTCACCGAGCTTATCTATATCATATGTGGTCATTCCCGGCTTCAATGCTTTTCTCATCTCCTCATGAGTTATCGCCAGAATTCTTCCAGCCTCTCTCATAAGCTCAATCTCTTCCTGGGATTTTATGGAAATACCCTTCATATTTACTCACCTAATATATCAGTGATAGCAGCGAATACATCCTTCATATCTACGGTTCCGTCAACCTCTTTCAGGATGCCCTTTGCCTTGTAGTAATCGATGAGAGGCTGTGTCTGCTCATGATATACATTAAGTCTCTTCTCTACTGTCTCTGGCTTATCATCGTCTCTAAGGATGAGATCAGCTCCACATGCATCACACTTGCCCTCAACTTTTGTTGGGTTGTATACGATATGGTATGTTGCTCCACAACCTACACATGCACGTCTGCCTGACATTCTCTCGATGATATTCTCATCAGGTACCTCAACATTGATAGCGTAATCAACTGAATCGCCGATTGCTGAGAGTGCCTTGTCAAGTGCCTCTGCCTGTGGGATAGTTCTTGGGAATCCGTCAAGGATATATCCCTTTGCACAGTCATCAGCCTTGAATCTATCTATTACCAAGTCGACAACGAGCTCATCTGGTACAAGAAGTCCCTTATCCATGTACTCCTTTGCCTTTGCACCAAGCTCTGTGCCGTTCTTTATGTTCGCTCTGAATATATCTCCTGTTGAGATATGTGGTACGCCGTACTTTGCAGCGATCATCTTTGCCTGTGTTCCCTTGCCTGCGCCCGGTGCGCCTAACATGATTATCTTCATATATTCAACCTCCATTTTTTTGAACGTTTCCCATTCTTATCAAATACTATTCTCTCTATAATACACGAATAGGAAGTGTACTATACGGCACACTCCCATTCGTGTTTATTGCCACGTCATATTTTAGTCTAAAAGGAATCCCTGATAGTTCCTTACCAGCATACGTGACTCAATATTCTTAATTGTCTCTATAACAACACCTACAACGATGATAAGTGATGTTCCTCCAAATGAAACATTTGCTCCAAAGAAACCACTGAAGAACATTGGTATACATGCTACTATGATAAGTCCTACAGCACCTATAAATATGATGTAGTTTAAAATCTTATTAAGGTAATCCTGTGTTGACTGTCCAGGTCTTATACCAGGGACAAAACCGCCACTCTTCTTCATATTGTTGGCAATCTCCATTGGATTGAATGTGATCGCTGTGTAGAAATATGCGAAGAAGAACACAAGTAAAATATATACGATCAAACCGATCGATGCCCAAGGATAAGATCTGTTAAACCAGTAGCCCTGACTCATACCCTGGATTATCTTTGCTCCTACACCAGATGTCTTGATGTTGAACAGATTCACTACGATCTGTGGAACAGACAGTATGGATGATGCAAAGATGACCGGAATAACACCTGCAGTATTGACCTTAAGTGGAATATGAGAGGACTGTCCTCCCATCGTCTTTCTTCCTCTTACTGTCTTGGCATACTGTACAGGAATTCTTCTCTCTGCGCCCTGAAGTGCACATACAAATACTACTGTAATAACTACAACTGCAAGGATAATGAGCCCTACAAGTGTAAATCTTACAAAGTCTCTGCCCTTCATGAACTGTGTGTATAAATTCTTGAAGTCATTTGGCATTGTTGAAACGATGTTTATCAGAAGGATTACTGATATACCATTGCCAACACCCTTCTCTGTTGCTCTCTCGCCAAGCCACATTACTATAGCACTTCCTGCCGTAAGAATGACTACGATGCAAAGAACTGTCCAGAAGTTATAATTCTCAATGACTCCCTTGTTTCCAAATCCTACTACAAGACCAGCACTCTCAAGAATAGCAAGACCTACTGTCATATATCTTGTGATAGCGGTGATCTTCTTTCTACCATCTTCTCCGTCTTTCTGCAGTTCTTCCAAAGCCGGTATAGCAATGGTGAGAAGCTGTATGATGATGGAAGCTGTAATGTAAGGTGTTACCGACAATGCAAAGATCGACATCTGCTCGAACGATCCTCCGGTGAATGAACTGAAGATGTTCAGTGAATCACCGAGTGCATTCTGCATGTACTCTCTTATTGCATCCGCACTTATTCCCGGAACGGTAATCAGACTACCAAGTCTGACTACCACGAGAATGAAGAACGTATATAAAAGTCTTCTTCGTATATCCTGTACCTTAAATGCATTGATTAAGGTTTTGAACATATTACATCACCTCTGCTTTTCCGCCAAGAGCTTCAATTTTCTCAGCTGCTGACTTTGAAAAAGCATTAGCCTTAACATTGAGCTTTTTAGTTAACTCTCCATTTCCAAGAATCTTAACTCCATCACGAGGATTCTTAATGATACCTGCCTCTACTAATGTCTCAACAGTTACGTCTGAGCCATCCTCGAATCTCTCAAGAGCTGATACATTGATTGCAACGATCTCTTTGTGATTGATGCAATTAAAGCCTCTCTTAGGAAGACGTCTATATAATGGCATCTGTCCACCTTCGAAACCTGGTCTAGGTGATCCAGAACGTGCCTTCTGACCCTTATGTCCCTTACCTGCAGTCTTGCCATTTCCTGAACCATGTCCACGGCCTACACGGAAATTAGCACTGTGCTTTGAGCCTTCAGCCGGCTTTAATGTAGATAAATCCATGATCTGCGTATCCTCCTTCTCTTATACTTCCTCAACCTTTACCATATAACTTACCTGCTTAACCATTCCAAGTGTTGCAGCGTTATTTGGGAGCTCTACTGACTTATTAACCTTCTTAAGTCCAAGAGCCTCTACTGTCTTTCTATGCTTTGGTACAGCACCGATAGGGGACTTTACCAAAGTTACCTTTAACTTATCTGCCATCTTCTAATACCTCCTTAGTTAAGTATCTCATCAACAGATTTTCCACGAAGTCTTGCGATATCCTCTGGGTTCTTGATCTCTGTAAGGCCCTTGATTGTTGCAAGAACTACGTTCTGCTTGTTGTTTGATCCTAAGGACTTTGTACGGATGTTCTTATATCCTGCAAGCTCAAGTACGCTACGAGCAGGACCACCAGCGATGATACCAGTACCTTCTGGAGCTGTCTTCAGAAGAACTGAAGCACTGCCGAACTGTCCATTCCAGTCGTAAGGGATACTACCAACTTCATTTACAGGAACTGTAACTAAATGCTTTGCAGCATCCTCCTTACCCTTACGGATAGCTTCTGGAGTCTCAACTGCCTTGCCAACACCAACGCCAACGTGGCCATTTCTATCACCAACAACTACGAGAGCTGCAACTCTAGAATTACGTCCACCCTTAACAACCTTTGTTACACGCTTGATGGCAACAACTTTATCTTCTAACTCTAACTTACTTGCATCAATTATTTCACGCTTCATACGTTGTTCTTCCTCCTTACTAGAATTCCAGACCAGCTTCTCTCGCTGCATCTGCTAATGCCTGAACCTTACCGTGGTATACGAAACCGCCTCTATCATAGATAACAGTCTTGATACCCTTCTCAAGTGCTCTCTCAGCAATAACCTTACCAACGTAAGCTGCTGCATCAACATCATTTGTCTTCTCAAGCTCATCCTTAATAGCCTTCTCTGTTGTAGATGCTGCTACTAATGTCTTACCAACTGAATCATCAATAATCTGAGCGTACATATGATTATTACTTCTGAATACAGCTAAACGTGGTCTCTCTGTTGTTCCAGCTAAACGATTACGAACACGCATATGCTTCTTTACACGAATTGCGCTTCTTGATTCTTTATTAATCATCTTATCTCACTCCTTTATTATTTCTTACCAGTCTTACCAACTTTACGTCTGATAGTCTCATCCACATACTTGATACCCTTGCCCTTGTATGGCTCTGGTGCTCTCTTCTCTCTGATCTCAGCAGCGTACTGACCAACCTTTTCCTTGCTGATTCCGCTTACTATGATCTTGTTTCCATCAACTGATGTTTCGATACCATCTGGATCAACCATCTCAACTGGGTGTGAATAACCAAGAGCAAGAACAAGCTTATTACCCTGCTTCTGAGCTCTGTAACCTACACCGTTAACCTCAAGCTCCTTCTTGTAACCCTCTGTAACACCTACTACCATGTTGTGGATAAGTGTTCTTGTGAGTCCGTGAAGTGATTTCATCTTCTTTAAGTCGTTAGGTCTTGATACTGTGATTGTATCGCCGTCTAACTTTATATCCATTTCCGCAGGGAGAACTCTCTCAAGAGTTCCCTTTGGTCCTTTAACAGTCACTTTATTATTTTCTGCTATATCTACAGTTACGCCTGCAGGTACAGCGATAGGCATTCTTCCGATACGTGACATTTTGCCGTCCTCCTTTTACCAAATAAACGCAAGTACTTCTCCACCTACGTTCTGTTTTCTAGCTTCCTTATCTGTTAATACACCCTTGTTTGTGGAGATAATAGCAGTTCCAAGTCCACCAAGTACTCTTGGAAGCTCATCCTTGCTTGCGTATACTCGAAGACCAGGCTTTGAAATTCTCTTAAGACCTGTGATGATCTTCTCGTTCTTATCTGCACCATACTTCAATGTGATCTTGATTGTCTCGAACTTACCGTCCTCAACGATATCTACAGCCTTAACATATCCTTCTGATAAAAGTATGTCGGCAATAGCTTTCTTCATCTTTGAAGCAGGGATTTCTACTGTATCATGCTTTGCTGTATTAGCATTACGAATTCTTGTAAGCATATCTGCAATTGGATCGCTCATTGACATAATAAATTTCCTCCTTCTTACTCTTACCAGCTTGATTTCTTAACGCCAGGAATCTGTCCCTTATATGCTAACTCACGGAAGCAGATTCTACAAATTCCGTACTTCTTTAAAACTGAGTGTGGACGTCCACAAATGCTGCAACGTGTGTACTCTCTTGTTGAGAACTTCTGCTTGCGCTGCTGCTTAACTTTCATTGATGTCTTAGCCATTTCTCGAATCTCCTCCTTTATTATTTGCTATAAGGCATGCCGAACAGTGTAAGTAACTCACGAGCTTCCTCGTCAGTCTGTGCTGTTGTTACGCAAATTATATCCATACCTCTAACCTTATCTACCTTATCGTACTCGATCTCAGGGAAGATAAGCTGCTCCTTAATACCGAATGCGTAGTTACCTCTTCCATCAAATCCGTTTGGATTGATACCTCTGAAGTCACGTACACGTGGGAGTGCAAGATTTACAAGACGATCAAGGAACTCATACATCTTCTCGCCACGAAGAGTTACCTTACATCCGATAGGCATTCCCTCTCTCAGCTTGAAGTTAGCTACTGACTTCTTTGCTCTTGTTACAACTGCCTTCTGACCTGTGATTGTCTCAAGATCCTTGATAGCAGCGTCGAGAACCTTAGCGTTCTCTCTAGCTTCACCAACGCCCATATTGATAACGATCTTATCGAGCTTTGGTATCTGCATTACATTCTTATATCCAAATTTCTCAACCATGGCGCTCTTAATTTCAGCGTCATACTTTTCTTTAAGTCTACTCACCTAAGACGACCTCCTTCCAATTAATCTATCTTCTCTGTCTTGCCATCAACTTTGGCTACACGAACCTTATCCTTACCAGTTCCTTCAAAACCAACTCTAACTGGCTTGCCCTTGTAAAGATACATTACATTAGAGATGTCAAGTGGGGCTTCCATCTCGATGATTCCGCCCTGCTGGTTAGCCATGCTTGGCTTGCTATGCTTAAATACTTTGTTGATTCCTTCAACTACTACGGTACCATTCTTCTTATCTACTGAAACGACCTTTCCGCTCTTGCCCTTGTCCTTACCAGCGATAACCTGTACCATATCATCTTTCTTAATCTTCATTGTTGCCATAGTCACACCTCCTTATAATACTTCAGGTGCAAGTGATACGATCTTCATGAATTTCTTATCACGGAGCTCTCTTGCAACTGGTCCAAAGATACGTGTACCTCTTGGATTCATATCGTCTTTTATAATTACAGCAGCGTTCTCGTCAAACTTGATGTATGAACCATCCTTACGACGAGCGCCATGCTTTGTTCTAACTACAACGGCCTTAACTACATCGCCCTTCTTTACAACTCCGCCTGGTGTTGCATCCTTAACAGAGGCAACGATGATATCGCCGATATTCGCATATCTTCTAACTGATCCGCCTAACACTCTGATACAAAGTAACTCTTTTGCACCTGTGTTATCAGCAACTTTAAGTCTTGTTTCCTGCTGAACCATTTAATTTGCCTCCTTACTTTGCCTTCTCGATGATCTCAACAAGTCTCCATCTCTTATCCTTTGATAATGGTCTTGTCTCCATAACCTTTACTCTATCGCCAATCTTGCACTCGTTATTCTCGTCATGAGCCTTCAGCTTTACTGTTCTCTTTACAATCTTACCATAAAGAGGATGCTTAACATTATCTACGATAGAAACAACGATTGTCTTATCCATCTTGTCACTTGTAACTATACCAACACGTGTTTTTCTCAGATTTCTTTCCACAATAATTCCTCCTTCCAAGATAATTAAGCATTAGCCTTCTGGGCTATAACTGTCTGTATTCTTGCTATATTCTTTCTAACGTCCTTGATTCTGCTTGTGTTGTCAAGCTGATTTGTAGCATTCTGGAATCTCAGGTTGAATAATTCCTTCTTTGCAGCTACTAAATCTTTCTGGAGATCGTCAACGGACTTGCTATTTAATTCGTTCATAAAATCCTTAGTTTTCACTGCCTGCTACCTCCTCTAACTCTTCCTTTGATGCGATCTTACACTTAAGTGGAAGCTTGTGCATAGCGAGTCTGAGAGCCTCTTTAGCTACCTCCTCAGGTACGCCCTGAACCTCAAACATAACTCTGCCTGGCTTAACTACTGCTACCCAATACTCAAGTGCTCCCTTTCCAGAACCCATTCGAGTCTCAGCCGGCTTTGCTGTAACTGGCTTATCAGGGAAAATCTTGATAAATACCTTACCACTACGCTTCATATATCTTGTCATTGCAATTCTGGCTGCCTCGATCTGGTTTGACTTGATCCAAGCTGGCTCTAATGCTACGAGACCATACTCACCGTTTGTAATCTTATTGCCTCTAAGTGCCTTACCAGCCATTGTTCCTCTGAACTGCTTACGACGCTTTACTCTCTTTGGCATTAACATTATTTATTTCCCCCTTCCTTTACTGTCTTTGTTGGAAGTACTTCACCATGGTAGATCCATGTCTTTACGCCAACCTTACCATATGTTGTATCTGCTTCAGCAAATCCGTAATCGATATCAGCACGGAGTGTCTGAAGAGGAATTGTTCCCTCGCTGTAGAACTCTGTTCTAGCCATATCAGCACCGCCAAGACGACCTGAACATGCACACTTGATACCCTGTGCGCCTGACTTCATTGTTCTACCCATGCAAGACTTCATAGCCTTTCTGAATGCGATACGATTCTCAAGCTGTGCTGCGATGTTCTCTGCAACGAGCTGAGCGTCAGCATCCGGCTTCTTGATCTCCTTAACGTCGATAAAGAGCTTCTTATCTGTTAACTTCTGAGCGTCAGCCTTGATCTTCTCGATTCCGGCTCCACCCTTTCCGATTACTACTCCAGGCTTAGCTGTGTATAATACGATCTTTACATTCTTTGCTGATCTCTCGATCTCGATCTTTGAGATGTTTGACTTGTAAAGAGTTGTCTTTAAGTATTTTCTAAGGATCTGATCTTCTGCTAAGTTCTTAGCAAACTCGTCATTTCTCTTGTCAGCATACCAGTTTGAATCCCAATCTTTGATAATGCCGACTCTTAAACCATGAGGATTAACTTTCTGTCCCATATTTTACCTCCTATTTCTCGTCAAGCACGATTGTGATGTGGCTTGTTCTCTTCTCGATTCTATATGCTCTACCCTGTGCTCTTGGATGAACTCTCTTCATTGTAGGTCCCTTGTTAGCGTAACACTCTGCTACGTAAAGGTCCTCCTTCTTCATGCCATTGTTGTTCTCAGCGTTAGCAATAGCAGACTTCAAAAGCTTCTCTATAACGCTTGAGCCATATCTTGGGTTGTATTCTACGATAGCAAGTGCTGTCTGAACATCCTTACCTCTGATAGCATCAAGCACAAAACATGCCTTGGTTACTGATACTCTTGCGTATGAAACCTTAGCTGATGGTCTTGTATCTTTGTTCTCATTTCTGAGTCTCTTGTCATGGGATCTATGTCCTTTAGCCATTTTGAAAAGTCCTCCTTTCAAATATTCCTAATATTATCTTCTACCCTTCTTTTCGTCCTTACCATGACCTCTGTATGTTCTGGTAACTACGAACTCACCGAGCTTATGTCCTACCATATCTTCTGTTACATATACTGGTACGTGCTTTCTTCCATCATGAACGGCAAATGTGTGGCCAACGAATGATGGGAAGATTGTTGAACGTCTTGACCAGGTCTTTATAACTTCTGTCTTATTAGCAGCGTTTAAAGCATCTACCTTCTTAAGCAGATGTGCATCTGCGAATGGTCCTTTTTTTAATGAACGAGCCATATTTCTTCCTCCTTAACTATTTAACATTCTTACCGTCTCTACGTCTTACGATCAACTTATTAGACTGCTTGTTCTTCTTTCTTGTCTTGAGACCCATTGCTGGCTTGCCCCATGGAGTAGAAGGACCTGGACGACCGATAGGTGCTCTACCTTCTCCACCACCATGTGGATGGTCATTAGGGTTCATGACAGAACCACGAACTGTTGGTCTAACGCCCATATGACGCTTACGACCGGCTTTACCAATGTTAACAAGGCCATGCTCGATGTTTCCTACCTGTCCAACTGTTGCTCTACAGATAATCGGAACCATTCTCATCTCGCCTGATGGAAGTCTAAGTGTTGCATACTTTCCTTCCTTAGCCATGAGCTGTGCAGCGTTTCCTGCTGAACGAACTAACTGTCCGCCCTTACCTGGATAAAGCTCGATGTTGTGTACCTGAGTACCAACTGGAATATTCTGAAGTGGAAGACAGTTACCAACCTTGATCTCTGCCTCTGCGCCATTCATCAGCACATCGCCAACTGCAAGCTTGAAAGGAGCAAGGATGTATCTCTTCTCTCCATCTGCATAGAACAGAAGTGCAATATTTGCTGATCTGTTTGGATCATACTCGATTGCAGCTACTGTTGCTGGAATACCATCTTTGTCATTTCTCTTGAAATCTATTATTCTATACTTTCTCTTAGCACCACCACCGTGATGTCTTACTGTTATCTTACCCTGATTGTTACGACCGGCTGTCTTGCTTGTTGAAACAACGAGTGACTTCTCTGGAGTTGTCTTTGTGATCTCTGAAAAATCAAGGCCAGTCATATTTCTTCTGGAAGGTGTATATGGGTTATATGTCTTAATTCCCATTGTTGTTCTCCTTTCGGTTCAATTTATTCTCACGCTTTGATTGCGTATACAACTAATGTAATGAGCGGCTATACTGTGCAGCCACCCACAGCTATATCTTAAAGTCCCTCGAAGATCTCGATGTCCTTGCTGTCAGCTGTAAGCTGAACGATAGCCTTCTTGTACTTTGCTGTGTTACCAAGTGTCATACCACGTCTCTTGACCTTACCGTCATTGTTCATTGTGTTGACCTTTGCAACCTTTGTTCCCTCGAACATCTTCTCTACAGCTTCCTTAACCTGTGACTTGTTTGCTTCTGGATGAACAAGGAATGTATATTTCTTCTCAGCCATAGCGTTCATGCTCTTCTCTGTGATCACTGGCTTAAGTATAACGTCATAATATTTGATATCTGCCATTATGCGTACACCTCCTCAATTGCTGCAACTGCTTCCTTAGTAAGAACAAGCTTCTCATACTTGAGAATATCGTATACGCTAAGTGAATTAGCTACTGTTGTCTTAACTGTTGGAATGTTGTTTGCTGAAAGAACAACGTTATTGTTCTTATCCTTTGTTACTACAAGAGCCTTAGGAGCTGAAAGCTTTGCAAGGATCTTTGCAAATACGCTTGTCTTAGCCTCCTGAAGATCAAGCTTGTCAACTACTACCAGCTTGTTCTCAGCAACCTTTGATGAAAGTGCTGACTTCATAGCAAGCTGCTTCTCTTTCTTATTCATCTTAACTGAATAATCTCTTGGCTTTGGTGCGAATACAACTCCGCCGCCTGTCCACTGTGGAGATCTTGTTGAACCCTGTCTAGCATGACCAGTTCCCTTCTGTCTCCAAGGCTTTCTTCCACCACCAGAAACTTCTGAACGTGTCTTAGCGCTCTGTGTTCCCTGACGGTTGTTGGCTAACTGACCAACTACAGCCTTATGCATTATATGCTCATTTATTTCTACACCGAAAACTGCATCATTGAGCTCTAATGTCTCAACTTCTTTGCCTTCAATGTCATAAACCTTAACTGATGCCATTGTTGTCTCTCCTTTCCAAAGCCCTACTTACCAGACTTTACTGTATCTTTAATCATAACCAATGACTTCTTTGGTCCTGGAACAGCGCCCTTAACCAAGATTACATTGTTCTCAACATCTATTTTAACTACCTCAAGGTTCTGGATTGTAACTCTTACGCTACCCATATGTCCAGGCATCTTCTTGCCCTTGAATACTCTACCTGGAGTAGTTGCAGAACCGTTTGAACCTGCATGTCTGTGATACTTTGAACCATGTCCTGAAGGACCTGACTTAAGGCCGTGTCTCTTAAGACCGCCTGCGTATCCCTTACCCTTTGACTTAGCAGTAACATCAATCTTGTCGCCAGCAGCAAATACGTCTGCCTTGATCTCTGCGCCAAGCTCGTACTCAGCAGTGTTCTCAAGTCTGAACTCTCTATAGAAAGCCTTTGGAGTTGTTCCTGCCTTCTTAGCATGACCAACCTCTGCCTTACCAGCACCATGTGGATTTCTGATAACTTTCTTTCCTGATACGTCCTTTGTTGTTACTCTTTCCTTCTTCTCGCCGAATCCTACCTGAATTGCATCGTAACCGTCATTCTCAACTGTTTTGATCTGGGTTACAACACATGGACCAGCCTGCAATACTGTAACTGGTGTTAATACACCGTTCTCGTCGAAAATCTGTGTCATTCCGACTTTTGTAGCTAATATAGCCTTCTTCATTTCTGTTTCCTCCTAATTTAATTCACAGCGGATTGCATCTGCAATCATACTAAATTACATCCGAAAATGCATTAGGTACTGTTATTTAATTGTTTCTGCGGTTTGTTTTAAATTAGTCCGCATCTAATTGGGTTTCTTTTGAATTGCTGTCTGACTTTGATTATTTCATCTTAACATCGATGAACACGCCAGCGGACAGATCGATCTTCTGTAATGCATCAATTGTCTTCTGAGTTGGTGCTACAACATCGATAAGTCTCTTATGAGTTCTCTGCTCAAACTGCTCTCTTGAGTCCTTGTACTTATGAACTGCTCTTAAGATTGTGATCTTCTCAATCTTAGTAGGCATTGGAACTGGTCCGCTTACCTTTGCGCCAGTCTTCTTAACTGTATCAACAATCTGTGCTGCTGCCTTGTCGATAAGTTTGTGGTCATAAGCCTTAAGTGTAATTCTCATAATCTGATTTGCCATAAAAAAAGCCGCCTCCTTTTCGCACTTAATCTTAGTACAACAAGCGGTGACTGTACACTCTCCCGTGTGTGTCCTAAGTTAAAACCCAGAACCATCACGTCGTTTCTGTCCTCTTGACAGACGGTTATATTGTACAGTGACTTGTCGCCAGTTTTGTAAATTGACATTCGCTCCACGAAAAACCTGCGTCATATATGTACGCAGCAACCTCCGCTTCTCAGCTATCATGCCACAGCACGTTTGATTATATACTAGGGATTTCTTTAAATCAAGAGGTTTTTTTAATTTTTTTATGTTTTTTTGAATTTTTTTAACGGGTATTTACAGGGTATCACTCGCCAGATTCACTCAGCTTGAATGTCCTCTTCATCTTGATCCCCTTGTTCTCCCATATCTCAAACTTCGAAAAGCTTAAGATGAACCCGTAATCTGTATGGTAACCATAATTCTCCATCGCAAACCCAGGGAATCTGCTTCGAATCGCATCGAGCAGCTCTGCCATATCATCTATCTTATATCCCCTGCCTGTCATATACTCATATGCAAATGTGTCTATCTCCTCCCTGTCATCGACCAACGTCAGCTTTGTCACGCCATTCTCATCGGTATAAACCTTCACTCCACTCACATTATTCTCCACAAATGTATCAAGATGAGTATAGCCATAATTTCTGACATCAAAATCCGGGTATCTTCTCACAACGCCTTCATACACCTGTTCCATGACAGCATCTCTTCCCTGTCCTTTATAATAGGAAGAAACCGAATATATCTCCTTTGCTATATCACCTATATCCGGTATATCAGCAGTGCATTTTTCTCCGGCAAGAACATCTATATACATATATCTCTGGGCGCTGTTCACAAGGATTTTGTCTGCGTCACATGGACCGGCAACCACAACCTCTATATCCGTGAGCCTCAGCTTGTTGAGAAGCGGTACTGTCAGACTGTCCCCCGTTGCTATATATATGCGCTCTGGCTTTGAAAGCGCAGCATCCGCCATAACCTCCACGGCCAGCGCAACCATCGCCGATGACACCTTATACTCTCCGTGCATGCAGTCCTGTATTCTGAACCTCCCTGCACTCTCCATAAAGCTGTCATCGTCTTTGTCGGAATTAAACATCTTGCAGATCACAAGCTTGTCCGTTCTGATTATATCCTCATATATAACAGGCACAGCCTTTGCCTCTATGCTATCACAATCTATATACAGCGCAGCCCTCATGATATCCTCCTTAATAATATTCCACAACCATCACACACACAACAAACCACAGGTTTAATCCAATTATATCCTGCCATCCGCCTTAATCATCTCCATCAGAGTCTGTCTGAATCCAAACTCCTCACAAAGTGCTTCCGCATCCTTAAAAGCCTTCTTTCTCCTGTCCGGAGATACATTTTTCTTCACAGCTCTTATGAGCAGATTTTTAGGCGAATGTGCAATGTCTATAAATTCCATTATATCAGTCTTATATCCACACGCCTCAAGCATATGTCCACGGATGGAATCTGTTGCCAGCGCAGCTATCCTCTCCTTTATGATACCGTATCTTGTCAGCGCAGCCAGTTTATCAGAATGCATCTGTTTATTCAGCTCATGCTGGCAGCAAGGCACGGACAATATATACTGTGCGTTCCAGCAAATGGCATTGTACAGCGCATAGTCCGTGGCAACATCACACGCATGCAGCGTCATGACCATATCCACATCCACATCCGTCTTATACCCATTTATATCCCCAAGTTCGAATTTTAGTCCGGTATATCCAAACTGTTCCGCCAGCGCATTGCAGTCTTTTATCACCTGCTCCTTGAGATCCAGGCCGGTTATATGGACATCAAGCCCCTTAACCTCATGCAGATAATAATAAACTATAAATGTCAGATACGATTTGCCGCATCCAAAATCTACTATATTAATAGAAGGTTTGTTGTAGCTCTTCATGACATTGTCCACGATCTCCGCAAATCTGTTGATCTGCTTAAACTTGTCATACATGGAGTGCACAACCTTGCCATCCTTTGTAAATATGCCCAGATGGGTAAATACAGGGATATCCATTCCCTCTTCAAGTATGTATTTCTTTCTTCGGTTGTTTCCCTGAACAGTTATGAGTTTATTCTCCGTGTGCCTCTTATTCACAGCTATTTTGCCCTTCTTTGAGATCTTCACATCCCACTCCTCCCGGGCCGAGAACATGTTTATCTGTCTGAATCCATCCTGCAGATCTCCGGCCAGTGCTTCTTCAAGCTCGCCCTCATCTATATTCTGGTGGAACACCTGCTTCTCCGTATACCTTTCTATCTGAAAGCACCTTTTACCGCCTATGATTTTTCTCTCAAATACCACTTTTCTATATTCACCGCGTCCGCCACTGAGGATAATCTTGTGGGGATCACTCTGTACCATCTCTTCTATTAATTCTTTTATACTTATATCTGCCATTATTCCAACTTCTCCATTACCAACAATCTGTATCGTCATTAATCTCTGTCATCAATCTATGCACACAGCAGCCTTGACGCAGTGCTTTGATACAAGTATAATCTATAGGATATATTTTTTGAAGTTATTTTTATAAGGAAGGATTACATATATGTGGATAGCAGATGGATGGAAGGATTATGAAGTTATTGACTGCTCTGACGGAGAAAAGCTTGAGCGTTGGGACAAATACACTCTACTCAGACCAGATCCCCAGGTTCTGTGGAGCACTCCAAAGAAAAATCCTGCATGGAATAAACTGAACGGACATTATCATAGAAGCAACAAAGGCGGCGGAGAATGGGAGTTTTTCAGCCTGCCTAAGCAGTGGACAATAAATTACAGGGATCTGACTTTCAATCTGAAGCCATTCAGCTTCAAGCACACTGGTCTGTTCCCTGAGCAGGCTGCCAACTGGGACTGGTTCAGCGAACTGATAAAGAACTCACCTAAAAAGGATATTAAGGTATTGAACCTGTTCGCATACACAGGGGGCGCAACATGCGCAGCCGCCAAAGCCGGAGCTGCAGTCACCCATGTTGATGCATCCAAGGGAATGGTTACCTGGGCAAAGGAAAACGCAGCATCATCAGGGCTCGCCGACGCACCGATCAGATGGATAGTTGACGACTGTGTGAAATTTGTCGAAAGAGAGATCAGACGAGGCAACAAATATGACGCGATCATCATGGATCCTCCTTCATACGGCAGAGGACCAAAGGGTGAGATATGGAAGATCGAAGAGAAGATCCATCCTTTCATCAAGCTCTGCAGCCAACTTCTCTGTGACAAGCCGCTTTTCTTCCTTGTAAATTCATATACAACAGGTCTCGCGCCTGCGGTGCTCACATATATGATATCCACAGAGGTAAAGAGCAGATTTGGCGGACATGTTGTGGCAGATGAGATCGGACTTCCTGTCACAGAGACAGGTCTTGTTCTTCCTTGCGGTGCCGCCGGAAGATGGCAGAGATAACAACGGATCGGTCGAGGCAGATACATTTTGCAGATAAACTAAAAGCAGGAATATGAAACCCAGCAAACTTCGTTATAGGGGCTCATATTCCTGTTTTTTTAATTTTTCAGCTTCTTAATTTCAGCTTTTTTGTCACGTAATTTAATCCTTTACACCGTCACATCCACATACTCCAGACGTATGACCTTCTCCAGATCCGCAGGGGCTATCTCTATCTGATACCCAACCTTACCCGCACTCACATACATCTTATCAAGATCTTCAGCACTTGCATCTATCGTGGTCCTGAAAAACTTCTTCATACCGATAGGTGAGCAGCCGCCATGTATATATCCGGTAAGAGGGAGGAGTTCCTTTGCCTTGAGCATATCTATCGACTTCTCTCCCACAGCCTTCGCAGCTTTCTTGAGATCAAGTTCCTCCTTGACAGGAATTACAAACACGTAATTTGCGCCGGACTTCGCAACGGTCACCAGGGTCTTATACACATACGCAGGATCCTGTCCAAGTATGGCAGCAACCTTCTCTCCATTCGTCTCGCCCGTCTCCACATAACAATAATGGTTGTACTTTATCTTCTTGCTGTCAAGTATGCGCATGACATTTGTCTTTTCCTCAGTCTTTGCGTTCTTATTCTTATCTTTCATGTTCCAGGTCATCTCCTTGTCATCAAATGCACTAAGCGCCCCAACCTTGTCTATTGAAGATTGAAGCGCTGTATGCATGTCCATTGTATTCTCCGACTTTATCTTAATCTGCCGTACATAACTTTATCTGTCTTCCATCGGCAGATACTCTTTGTGTGTTCCCACATACTTATATGCAGGTCTGATGATCTTGCCGGCATTGACAAGCTCCTCTATTCTATGCGCCGACCATCCTGCAATACGTGCGATGGCAAATATAGGAGTAAACAGCTCGATAGGGATACCGAGCATCGTATATACAAATCCACTGTAGAAGTCTACATTTGCCGATATAGGCTTGCCGCTGCGTCTTCTGGCCGCAAGCAGTCTTCCTGATATCTCCTCAACCTTCTTGTACAGCTCAAATTCCTTTGTCCTGCCCTTCTCCTGGGCAAGTCTCTCTGCATATCCCTTGAGTATCCTAGCTCTAGGATCTGAGTTGGTGTATACCGCATGACCCATTCCATATATAAGGCCTGAATGGTCAAAGCCATTCTTGTCAATAAGTCCTGTGAGATATTTCTCCAGTGCAGCCTCATCATCCCAGTTCTTGACATGGCTCTTGAGGTCATCAAACATCTGCTGAACCTTGAGGTTTGCACCACCATGCTTAGGTCCCTTCAGCGATCCAAGTGAACTTGCAACTGCAGAATATGTGTCTGTTCCTGTCGACGATACTACATGAGTTGTAAATGTGGAGTTATTACCACCACCATGCTCAGCGTGTATAACCAGACATATGTCAAGCACCTGCGCCTCAAGCTCTGTATATTTCTTATCCGATCTGATAAGCCTCAGGAAATTCTCTGCAGTGGAAAGCCCCGGCTTCGGATTGTGTATTACAAGACTCATGTCGTGGAAATAGTGCTTGTAGCCCTGATAACCATATGCGGCGATCACAGGGAACTGTGCTATCAATTCCATACACTGTCTGAGAACATTCTCAATGCTTATATCATCCGGATTATCATCATATGAATAGAGTGTGAGAACACATCTCTGCAGAACGTTCATCATATTCTTGCTTGGTGCTTTGAGGATAACATCTCTTGTAAACTTTCTAGGAAGCTCCCTGTAGCACTCCATCATCTCAACAAATCTCTTAAACTGCTGCTCATTTGGAAGCTTTCCAAACAACAGAAGATACATAGTCTCCTCAAATCCGAATTTACTTCCGTGAAAACCTCTCTCGAGATCCTCAACATTGTACCCTTGATAATACAGACGACCATCAGTCGGCACTCTCTCTCCATCTATTACATCATATCCTATGACATCAGATATCTCTGTGAGTCCCGTGAGTACACCTTTTCCTGTGGAATCTCTGAGGCCTCTCTTGACATCATAATTGACATAGAGGTTCTGGTCTATCTTGCCAGATTCTGTACAATAACCTGTAAGCTCATCCAGTATTCTGTTATATTCCTCGCTGTTTCTTTCCAAACCTCATGTCTCCTTCCTTTATCCAATCCCTGTTCATCATCCCGGAGCTTCTCCGGATCTTATCAATAAACTATATCAACTCACCACAGTTTATCAAAAAAACTCCATTTTCGCAAGAAAGACAGCAATAAATTTGATTTATTCCTGTCTTTTCGCCAAAATTATTTAATTTCAAAATATTTCTGCCTAAATTTCAATAATATATCTCTCATAGGCATTTATGATCGTCGTGTCCTCGTATTTTGATTCGCGGACAAAATCTCTTCCATAATTTATATGCACATGGCCATGGACAAAATACTTAGGTCTGTACTCCTCCATAAGCGTTCTGAAACACTTAAAACCTGTATGTGGGAGATCCTCGGAATCATTTATCCTGTATGCAGGCGAATGGGCAACAAGTATGTCAAAGCCCTTGTTCCTCATGATCTTAAACCTGAGTTTCCGTACTCTTCTGGCCATCGCACGCTCGGAATACTGATGATCCGCACCACCAAACTTGTATTCCATCGAACCGCCAAGTCCCAGAATTCTGACACCCTTATACACATAAAGCTTGTCGTCTATGCACTCGCAGCCCCCCGGCGGTGTATCCTTGTAGCACACGTCGTGATTGCCATGGACATAGAGAACGGGCGCATGACTGAATGTCGCAAGGAACGACAAATACTGTGGCGATAAATCGCCACAGGATATTATCAGGTCTATTCCCTCGACCTTACTCTTATCAAAATAATCCCACAAATACTTGGATTCTTCATCCGCCAACAACAAAATCTTCACGTATCTATTCCCCTGTACTACAGTATACCTTCTCCGTAGGAGATTTATCTTATTTCACTTCCGGAACCGACTTGAGCTCCAGACTCTCCGGTGTGTCTATACCCTGAAGTGCAACTACCGTCTTTGCCTCATCGACAAGATCGTCCTCTGTAGGGAGCATGCCCACTACATTCTCAGCAAGCCAATCCATCTTGAGTATATCTTCATGGAGCATCGCTCCGTCATCTTCATTTCTCACTATTCCGTTCTGGGATGTAAGCTTTCCGCTGAACGGTGTGATAGCGCCCTCTCTTATGAGGTTTGTCATAACCGATATGAGCTTCTGTGTTCCGGCCGGAAGGTGCTTTGAGCATATGACGTCAACTATTCCCGCTGACATACCCCACCAGTAGCTTATCGCATTGCTGGTCTCGTTCTTCTCCTCCTGCTTCCAGTTGCCCTCCAGTATGGATCTAAGGATCCTCTCATAGAATGCACCCCAGTTGTAGAAAGGCATGGCAAGGTTGACGACCTCTCCATTCTGATCATAGTGATAAAGTCCGAAGTTTCGTGACGCATCATCCGGCATGATCATGTCTCTATCGGATATATATGTTATTCCATTTCTCTCGAAGAACTTCTGTGGATCAGCATTCTTAACCTTCGTCCACTGCAGATATATCTTTGCCCTAGGGTTGACCATCCTTGCTCCGATGGCAAATGCATTGATGTTCGCTGTTGTTCCGAATATCGGATAATCGGCTACATATCCTATCTGTCCGTCAGCACACAGGCTTCCCGCTATCATACCGGTGAGGAACTTCACCTCGTACATTCTTGCATAATAGGTACGCACATGGCTGTTCGCAAGGCTGAGGGAACAGTTAAGTATCTTTATCTCCGGGTGGAGCACTGCAGTCTTAAGAGCCTCAGGAAGCATCTCAGGCCCTGTCGTAAATATCACATCATACTTCTCATCCACAAGTCTTCCAAGGCACTCTGTCAGCTTGGCAGGTGTATCCACATTACAGAAGGTTCTGCTGTCGACAGAATCTCCGAGTTTATTCTCCATGTCCATTCTACCCAGTTCATGGCTGTATGTCCAGACCGAGTTGGCTGGCGACTTATCATACACAAATGCCACCTTCAGGTTCGAAGGGCCTGATGGCTTTATAACCCTGTCGAGTATGGACTTCTTAGGCTCCACAGGATCGAGCTTTGGAAGAACCGTCTTATCCTTCTTCTCATTTGTGAGGACTATCTCATTCCATACCTTGTCAACACTGTCCTTCACCTGGGATGTAGTCATGTTCTTAAGAGCTTCATAGCCATACACATTGAGGAATACAAGCATGGCATCGTCCACTGTTATAGTGAGCTCCTCATTGCCCTTCTTAGCAAGATAAGCCTTCTCAAATGCGAGATGTGCCGAGTTGAAATCCAGTCTCTCATCCTCTGTGAAAACCGCATCCTTAGTGATCCCTATGAACTCCCTGAGCTTATCATATCCACCGAGCTGTGAGAAATATACATAGTTGATCCCCGTCTGCTTGTGGAAATCTATAAATTCAAAATATATCTTATTCTCAAGTGAGTCTGTCCTTCTAGGTATCTTTCTTGTAACCATGGCAGGAACTGAGTCCGCACCAAAGTATTTGAGCACACTCACTCTCTTATTTCCTTCTACTACATAGAATTTGTTCATATACTCATATACCTTTATCGGGTCATGTATACCTTCCTCTATGTGGGACTCACACAATGCGGCCCATTTCATTCCAAATTCAGTATGATAATCCAATATAGGCATAAAATTACTAGCAAACGCCGTCGTCCTTGCAGCGGTAGCGGTTCCAACCACGCGGTCAAGCGATATGGTCTGGAGACCAAGATTCACCTCACCCACAGTGTCGGATGGTGATATTATTTCATCCAAAACCGGAAGATATGGATATTCATTTTTTGCTACGGCTGCCTGATATCTCTTCTCACCAAGCTTCTGAGCCCTTAAATATTCGTTTGCTGACATACTATCACTCTCCTTATTCAAGACCATATAGTAATACTATAAAATTCAATAATCAAGAATTTGTTTCCTTCCGATCCGCCAAAATTATCTGCCTTTCAACTGCATGTTTTGTGAATTATGTATAAACCGCATTGTATGTTATGCATAATTACCACTTGATTTTTTCCGTAACATGCTGTATTATATTATTAAATTCAGAAGATTTCACATATTTTCGAACTTAATGTCGGTGTGTGTGAATACCAATATACTTAAGGAGTCTGGCTAATACACTTCCACCAGGCTCCTTTTTATTGTAGCATCTATTCTGTTCTTTTACAGCATTCCCCATCAAAATTCATTGATTTCGACTGCATCATTGTTCATCTTCCCTATATGCGTCAAATGTAACCTTTATGTCAGTTCCCTTACCTGGTTCACTGTCCATATCAAGCTGTGCATTGTTGCGGGCAACTATATGCTTTACTATGGCCAGGCCAAGTCCTGTGCCACCTGTGGACTTCGATCTGCTCTTGTCCACTCTGTAGAATCGTTCAAATATCCTCTCCTGATGCTCCTTCGGGATTCCTATTCCCGTATCCTTCACCCTGAGTATAACCTTGCCATCCTCTGCCTTTACAGATACATCCACACTTCCATTCTTATTGTTATATCTGATGGCGTTGTCTGTGAGGTTATACACAAGCTCCTCCATCATCATCTTGTTCGCATATATATATCCGTGACTGCCATCATAGCTGAGTGTCACACTGTTCTTCTCTGCGTTTATCGCCAGCATATCCGTGGCTGTTCTGGCTATGACCGCCAGATCGATCTTCTCCATCAGTGGCGCATCCTCAGATACATCCAGCTCTGACAGTCTGATTATGTCATTGATGAGGGTGAGAAGTCTGTTGGAGTTCTTGTGGATCTCAGTTGCAAAATGATGTACATCCGCCTCGGTGGCCATACCTGTCTCGATAAGCTCCGAATACCCCGATATGGATGTGAGCGGCGTCTTGAGCTCATGTGATACATTTGCCGTGAACTCCTGTCTCATCTGTGAGCTCTTCACTATATCCGCATGCTGCTTCTGTATCATATCTATAAATGGCCGCATCTCCTTGTACGCAACTATGTGGGTATCGTCGTCCAGACTGTTTGCCATCTGCTCTATTGGTTTCAATATGTTTCTGGTCAGATAGTGTGTCACTATGATGGTGACACAGACCAGGATCGCCATCACCACCAGCATGACCGGCACAGCCGCAAGGAACATACTGATTACATTGTTGGTCTCCCTCGCTATTCTCAGCACCCTTCCAGACTTGAGCAGTATCGCATAGTAATATGTGCTCTTATTGAGGGTTTCCGACTTTCTTATAACCTGTCCATCACCATTTTCAAATGCCTCTGCTATCTCTGGTCTGTCAAGGTGGTTCTGCATGGAAGTCTCATCGGCCTGATTGTCATACAGAACACTGCCGTCAGGCGCTATAAGCGTCAGTCTGAGGTCATTGGTATCCACGCTTGCATACACACCGGTGTCATCCGCGTCGAAATCTCCGGTATTCTTAAACACCTCAGCATAGCCCTTCAGATCCCTTATGATCTCTGCCTTGTACACCTCATAGAATATGAATGTCGACAGAACCATGGTCACCGCTATGGCCACCAGTGAAAAGATGATAAACTCCAGATTGATAACCTTTTTCAGTCTTTTATCGTCTCTCTTACCCATATGCTACTCCATCTTATACCCTACATTTCTAACTGTCTTTATCATATTACCTGCTTCGCCAAGCTTCTGTCTCAAAGTCTTGATATGCATATCAAGGGTTCTGGATTCGCCCTCGTAATCCGTTCCCCACACATCCGACATGATTGTGTCTCTGTGAAGAACTATTCCTGCATTCACCATGAGAAGCTTTAAGAGTTCAAACTCCTTGAAGGTAAGCTCACACAACTCGCCGCCCACATGCACCTCGCGTCTCTCTGAATCAAGGGTTATATCCCCGAGTACCAGCTGCTTGTCATCCTGCAGCGCCCTGCTTCTTCTGAGCAGCGCCTTGACCCTGGATATGAGCTCCATCACGCCAAATGGCTTGGTGAGGTAATCATCCGCTCCTATATCCAGTCCCTTGACCTTGTCAAGCTCTGTAGTCTTGGCTGTCACAAGGATGATCGGAACTCTGACAGTATCAGGTCTGCTCCTGAGCTTCTTCACAATCTCAAGACCATCCATGTCAGGGAGCATGATATCCAAGAGTACCAGATCAGGGACCTTCTCCACAGACCTTGAGAAGAAGGATTTCGCATTCTCAAACTCCTCCACCACATATCCGCTGTTTTTCAAAGCAAACATCTCTATCTCTCTTATATTCTTATCGTCTTCTACAATATAAATATGTACTGCCATTTTGTCTCCTTTCCCTATACAATACCACTTTCATTTACATGCATATTGCATTTTATTTTTATCATTATTTTTTATATAAATGCACGCCAGATATCACTTCAGCTTGTATATCTCTCTGTAATATGTGTACATGCTCTGGAAATCTATGTTGGAATCTTTCTTCATGTTGTCCAGATATTCATGTGTATCAAAGTTGTCTGATTTTAACTGGAGCATTGCCACCGCCACGTTGGAACAGTGGTCTGCAACTCTCTCATAGTTGTTGATAAGATTCTCCAGTGATATTCCGAGCTCAATGGTACATTTGCCCTTCTGAAGTCTCTTGATATGCTGCTTCTTAACCGCGCTGTTGAGCTCATTGATGGCTTCCTCAAGCGGCTCCACATGGGATGCCTCCTGAAGGTCTTCTTTGTCGTAAGCCTCCACAGTCATGCTGACTATGTTCTGAACTGCATCCTTGTATACACCCAGCTCTGACTTTGCCTTTTCTGAGAAGGACGCGCCCGCCTCATTCATCTTCCTGCATATATCCGCTATGGTTATGGCGTGATCCGACATTCTCTCAAGATCACCTATGACATGAAGTCCGATCGATACCTTCTGGCTATCCTCATGGGAGAGCTCCTTGCTGCTGAGCTTTACCATATAAGAACCGACCTCATCCTCATAGGTATCTATGATGCCCTCAAGATCCTCAACCTTATCCCTGACCGCTTCATCATAATTATCAACCAGTGACAGTGCCATATCAACACTGTTCTTTGAAAGCTGAGCCATGTATTTTACAACCTCTATACAGTGTCCAACAGCAAATGCTGGTTTCTCAAGGAATCTGGCATCCAGACGCTTGAGCATCTCCAGCTCTGCAGGAGTATTTTTCTCCACCTCATCCTTATCTCTGACAGTGAGCGTTGCAAGCTTCTCAAGTCCGCCTGAGAACGGAAGCAGAAGAAGTGTCGCCGCAACGTTGAACACACTGTGTACAACAGCTATACCAGCTGCATTCGCTGAATCATTCAGGAACTGGAAGTGTACAAATGAATTGACCGTGTAGAACACCACCATGAACACGACTGTTCCTATGATGTTGAAGTACAGATGCACAAACGCAGCTCTCTTGGCATTCTTCTTGGTTCCTATACATGATATCAGTGCCGTTACACAGGTTCCTATGTTCTGACCCATGATGATTGGGATCGCCGTCCCAAATGACACAGCCCCGGTTGCACACAGCGCCTGGAGTATACCTACAGATGCCGAAGAACTCTGTATGATAGCTGTTATCAACATTCCCACAAGCATTCCAAGGAATGGATTGGAGAACATGGTGAGTATATTCGTAAATTCCGGTACATCCTTAAGCGGAGCAACCGCACCGCTCATCATCTCCATACCAAACATGAGCACTGTAAATCCAAGAAGGATTCCACCTATATCGTGCTTCTTCTCAGACTTGGTGAACATGAGGAATATTATTCCTGTTACTGCGAGTATAGGTGAAAAGGATGAGGGTTTCAACATATTAATAAATATATTGTCACTCTGTATTCCTGTAAGGCTGAGTATCCATGATGTTACTGTTGTTCCTATATTTGCACCCATGATGATACCCACTGCCTGTCTCAGCTTCATGATGCCTGAGTTTACAAGTCCAACCACCATAACTGTGGTCGCCGATGATGACTGGATCACTCCTGTCACCGCAGCGCCCAGCAGAACACCCTTTATAGGTGTTGATGTGAGCTTTTCCAGTATCTTCTCCAGCTTACCGCCAGCCGTCTTGGCAAGGCCATCTCCCATCACGTTCATTCCATACAGGAACATTGCAAGTCCGCCCAGAAGGGATAACACATTGAAAATATCCATATCTTTTGTCTCCTTATTACATTTCCAATTACTTCTGTATAAGGACTTGTATACACAATATCCCTTTTACAGCGTCTGTTTTATCAGAGTCTATTGTAAAAGGGATATGTAAAATGTGAGATATGTGTATGTAAAATCTGTGTAAATTTAAAATCTATGTAAAATCCTGCAAAATATTTGGCACAGTTTTGTGGTATCACATAGACCTTTTTTCTGTTTTCATCTGTTTATTTGCTTCCGAGAGGCTCATTTATGAGCAGATACACCGCACTTCCAAGCATTCCTACCAGGAACATGCCATAACCGCCACATATGAACATCAGCTTTGCGAATGATACATCTCCCAGCACAGGGAGCATGTGGAGCAGCAATGCTGCAGCACATCCCGCAAGTCCGCACACCACCATGCTGACTGTTATGAAAAGTTTCATATTGCCTATACCTGTTCTGTGTGACAGTTCATTTATCTTCGTACATACCCACTTCATAGAAATCACCTCTTTTCGTCCATGACTCAATCATCAGTCTATATGTTCTCCTGTTATCGAGAAGAGTACCCACTCTGATATATTCGTTGCGTGATCGCCAATCCTCTCAAGATACTTGGCAACCATAAGAAGGTCACAAGCCTGCTCTCCATCATCCGAATTCTCATGTATCATTGTGATGAGTTCATTCTTGACCTTGTCAAAAAGATCATCGACGACATCGTCATGCTCTATTACACTCTTTGCCTTTTTCTCATCTGCGTTGACATATGCCTCTATGCTTGATACCAGCATGACGATCGTCTCTTTTGCCATCTGCTGTATGTGCTCAAGCTTCTTTATATATGGTGTGCCAGCCATGCACAGTGTGAGTTCTGATATATCTGAGGCGTGATCTCCGATCCTCTCCATATCCGTTATCATCTTGAGTGCTGCGGATATATTTCTCATATCCCCGGCAACCGGCTGCTGGGTAAGGAACAGCTTGAGGCACAGATTCTCAATCTCTCTCTCCTGATGGTCGATGGCGTCATCCGCCTCGATCGCCTTCTTTGCGAGCTCTGTGTCCTGGGCCACGAGAGCCTTGATCGCTGTCTCGATCGCCTGCTCAATCATAGTTCCCATCTCTATCATCTCTGCGTGAAGCTTTCTAAGCTGCATCTCATATTTGTCTCTCATCGTGTCCCTCCTAACCAAATCTACCGGTGATGTAATCCTCTGTACGCTTGTCAGCCGGCTTGCTGAACATCTTTTCTGTCTCTGCGTACTCAACGACCTCTCCGAGAAGGAAGAACGCTGTGTTGTCCGCAACTCTGGTTGCCTGCTGCATGTTATGCGTAACCATGATAATGGTGTAATTGTCCTTCAGTTCAAGTACCAGGTCCTCTATCTTGGATGTCGATATAGGATCAAGGGCCGATGTAGGCTCATCCATGAGAAGTACCTCAGGCTCCACTGCCAGTGCTCTGGCTATACAGAGCCTCTGCTGCTGTCCTCCTGAAAGGCCAAGTGCTGACTTCTTCAGTCTGTCCTTAAGCTCATCCCATATAGCTGCCTGTCTGAGAGATCTCTCAACTATCTCATCAAGCTTTGCATGATTTCTTATGCCGTGTGTTCTAGGACCATATGCTATATTGTCATAGACACTCATCGGAAAAGGATTCGGCTGCTGGAACACCATTCCAACTCTTTTTCTCAAAAGGTTAATATCCATTCCGCTGTATATATCCTCTCCATCAAGCCTCACATCACCTGTTATCTTGCATCCCTCTACCAAATCATTCATTCTGTTGAGCGACTTAAGGAATGTTGACTTACCACAACCTGATGGTCCAATAAATGCTGTAACCTCATTTGACGGAATATCCATATCAATACCCTTAAGGGCATGGAACTTTCCGTAATAGAGATTCAAATTTTTAACGCTGAACTTAACGTTATTATTCATCTATTTTTCTCCATTCTTAACATCAAATGCGAATCGTTACATCATTTGTATTGTTATGATGTCTTTCTTTCACATCGCACCTTAATATTTTCTTTTCTAATTGCAGAAGCTCAATCGCTTCTGCCGGATATTGTAAGCACCTGCCAAGACTCTGATTCCAAAGCCCCAACACGTGTTAATTGGCCTTATCTGCGGCAACCTTTCCTGCAATCTTGTCGGACGCAAAGTTGATAAGCACTACAAGTACAAGAAGCACTACCGCTGTTGCATAACCCTGATCCGTGTGAAGTCCTTCTTTTGACAGAAGGTACATATGAACCGCCAGAGTCCTTGTTGAATCGGTAAGCTTTGTCGCCATCTTTGCAACCGATCCTGCTGTGTATATGAGTGCTGCCGTTTCGCCCACGATACGTCCTGTCGCAAGTATGATTCCTGACAGTATTCCAGGAACGGCACTTGGAAGCACTACTTTGAATACTGTTCTGAGCTTTCCGGCTCCCAGTCCAAAACTTCCTTCTCTATAAGACTTAGGCACTGCCATAAGTGCCTCCTCTGTGGTTCTCATTATGACCGGAAGAACCATTATCGCCAGGGTTAACGCACCTGATATGAGTGATAATCTAAGTCCACACGCATTTGTGAAAAACAGCATTCCAAATAGTCCGTATACGATCGAAGGTATTCCTGTAAGTGTCTCCGCTGTGATCCTCACTACCCCCACCAGCTTATTGCCAGTCTTTGCATATTCGACAAGATATATCGCTGCAAATATTCCTATCGGACCTGCTATCAGGAGGGACAGCAGCGTCATGTAAACCGTATTTATAAGTGCCGGTACCAGCGAACAGTTGTCCGATGTATATTCCCAGCTGAATATGTCCGCATTAAGATTTGGGATTCCCTTTACCAGTACATACACCAACAGAAATCCTATGGAGAGCACAGTTATGAGCGTTGCCAGATGTACAAAGATAAACATTATGAATGATCCCGGTCTCTTTCTGTACTCAGCCCATTTCTCAGACCATGTGCTCTTGTTTATAGCCTCTATGCTGTCCACATCAACTATGGATGAAGGATCGTCCTCAGGTGCCGTCTTTTTCGTGCTGATTATTGTATTTTTTGTTCTGTCATCGCCACATGCGACAACTGTCTTTATTCCTTCTACTCTCTCTGTCATCTATGCCACCGTCTTTCTCTTTATGATGGAGAACAGGAGGTTGATAATGAGTATGAATACGAACAGTACAACGCCCGTCGCTATCAGAGCCTGTCTGTGCAGGTCCGTCGCATATCCCATCTCCATTACTATATTTGTGGTGAGTGTTCTGACACCTCTCAGTATTCCGTCAGGCATATGGACCTGATTTCCAGCGACCATGATGACCGCCATAGTCTCTCCAACTGCACGGCCAACACCAAGGATAATCGCAGCCATAACTCCTGACTTAGCTGCTGGAACTACTGTCTTGAACACACTTCGCTCATGTGTCGCTCCAAGTGCCAAAGCTCCCTGATAATATTTGTCAGGTACCGCTCTTATTGAGGTCTCTGATACACTGATGATAGTTGGAAGTATCATCATTCCAAGAAGTACTGATGCCGTGAGCATCGTATTTCCATTTACTCCAAATATGCTTCTCACCATCGGTACAAGCACACACATTCCAAAGAATCCATATACTACCGAAGGTATTCCGGCCATCAGATTGATAAATGGCTTTATAACTTTATATAATCTGTCGGGACAAAACTTTGCCAGATATATCGCCGTGAGAAGTCCTATCGGAACTCCAATTATCAGTGCTCCGGCTGTTACATATATACTTCCTAATATGAAAGGAAGAATGCCGTAGTATCCATTTGTAGGCTTCCAGACCTCACCAAGGGTGAAATCCCCGAAGCCTATCTCTTTAATGGCCGGTATTCCATTCACAAACAGGAACACACATATGAGTGCTACTGCTGCAATGGATACCAGTGCCGCTATCAGGAATACTACATGCATAATTGTTTCTTTAAGTTTATGCATAAGCTGATTACTTTACGTCCTCCCACTTTGCTGCTGAACCTGTGAATATGTCCTTGACCTGATCTACTGTGTAGTCCTCAGCAGGGTTGTTGTTATTTACTATAACTGCAATTCCGTCCATTGCTATTACTGTTGCCTTGAGACCAAGTGCTGTCTCTGTATCCTTGAGTTCACGTGATGCCATACCTATGTCGCATGTTCCATCTGATGTTGATGTGATACCTGTTGTTGAATCGCTCTCCTGAAGCTCGATGTCAGCGTTTGTGTTGATTGCCTTGTATGCCTCGATAAGTTTTTCCATAACAGGTGTTACTGAAGATGATCCTGCAACAACAATCTTGCCCTTTGGATTTGTTGAAGTAAATGCTCCGCTGTTTGCAACCTCGATGTACTTATTTGCTGAGATGATCTTCTGTCCATCCTCGCTCATGATGTAGTTGATGAAATCCTGTGCAACATCGCTGATGCCATCCTTTGTAACGATGTTGAATGGTCTTGAGAGGGTGTATGAACCATTGTTGATGTTCTCCTCACTTGCCTCAACTCCACCGATTTTGAGTGCCTTTACTGTATCGTTGAGTGCTCCGAGAGATATGTAACCGATTGCATAATCATCTCCTGCCACTGTTGTGAGCACGACTTCTGTGCTGTTACATGTGATGGCATTTGTTGTTGTGTTGTCGACCTTATTGCCATCTGCGTCCTTCTCCTCAACTCCTGTGAGTTCTACAAATGCTCCTCTTGTTCCTGAGCCTTCCTCTCTTGATACTACTGATATATCCTGTGTTGCATCGAATCCGCCATCTGCGCTCTTTGATGAATTATTTCCACAGCCTGCAAGGCTTCCTACCATAAGTGCTGCTCCAAGTGTAACTGCTAATACATTCTTTAATCTAATCATTTTTCTTATCTCCTTACTTTGCCCATATTCTTTCTTGGAACATCAGCCATGCAAAATCGCCTATCGGCGATGGCTGATGCTGCATAACAATTTTCTCCGAAAATTGTTACATGTGCCGGTTATCTCTTGAACCGGTCTTTACAAATATTGTATTATTGGGGCATATCATTCTTTGCTTATGTCCCGGAAAAGAACTCGCGCGCCTTTTGTTCTTTTCTTTGAACTATAATAAATGGCATAAGTAAAATACATAACCAACGCTATGTAAATTGAATGTAAAGTCGGCGTTAATCAATGCATGCTGAATGTACAGCAAATAATCTGCCATAACTTATAAATTGCAACCAGAAAGTGGGATAAATATACATGACAAATACCAGTTTAGAAGTAATAGGATATGTGAGATGTGACTATAAAGAAAAGTTCGGCATTCCAAGGCAGAGCGGTCTGACAGACTGCGCCACCGCTTTTATAGAGATGCTTCCACCGTACAATCAGGCAGAGGCGTTCAGAGGACTTGACGGATTCTCCCACATATGGCTGCTGTGGGACTTCTCCAGGGCTCACAAGAATGGTTTTACCGCAACAGTAAAACCCCCAAAGCTGGGTGGTAACCAGCGGATGGGGGTTTTTGCCACCAGATCACCTTTCAGGCCGAACAACATCGGACTGTCGTCGGTGAAGCTTCTGGACATTATATATAATGAAGAAACTGGCTGTGTACACGGGCTTGTGGTGTCAGGAGCCGATATCCTGGATGGTACACCGGTGTACGACATCAAGCCTTATCTGCCATACACAGACAGCCACCCGGAGGCGACCGGGGGCTGGACGGACTCTCTTGATATTCCGGAGCTGTCAGTACGTTTCTCTGACGATATCACTGCCAAACTTGAAACGATATTTTCAAATACACAGATCGAGGCCCTAAAAGAGATACTTGCGCAGGATCCAAGGCCGGGCTATCAGGATGAACCGAATAGACGCTATGGAATGCTGTACGGCGGATACGATATAAGGTTTACCATATCTGGTGACACTCTTACCATATGCGAAGTGGCTGAGCCCGGACCACAATGATACAAAAAGGCATTTTACCGGCATGAAGCTGAAAAATCATGATATTTTCTCATCGTCCTGGCAGTGACACTCCTCTCCTCAAAGCTGATATTTCCCAGTAGTTTCACCGGCATGACCCCCATCAAGGAATTGGTCACAAAGCATTCCTGATATGATGACAGTTCATCAGGGAATATCACCGTCTGCGTGACCGCCTCTGATTCACAGATATACCCCCTTACTGTTCCAGGCAGAAGACCTGAGTCTATCGCGGGTGTGTATATCCTGCCATCTCTCACAAAAAATATATTGCTCACCGTACCCTCGCATATCTGTCCCTTCGTATTCAGGAAGATCCGTTCATCCATTCCAGCTTTCCTAGACCGTCTTTTTTCAAGAATGCAGTCTCCGTAATTCATGGTTTTATGATATACGAACGGCGATGTCTCATTTCTTCTAACATTACTTATGTCCATTGCAAACCCCCGTTCGTATATATCCGGGGTGTAAGGATTATCTCTCATTGAAAAAACCACATTTTCCTGAGTCAGCATGATCTTTAACGCACATCGCCTCATATGACCTGATCGATCTCTGTAATCATGCTCACTCATCCACTTTCTCAGATATTCCAGCACAGCTATCCTGTCTATGCCCCGTTCTGCTGGCATGCCAAGATCCAGAAATCTTGCAGCATCTTCCAGACGTCTCAGATGCCTGTCAAGAAATATCGGCCTGCCGTCAACCACACTTATAGTTTCAAATGCTCCAAGACCAAATTGAAAGCAATCATCCATTTTTACATTCATTTTACATTTCTCCCATTTTCATCATTTTCAAATGCTACTGCAATGCACTGAGTATTGCTTTTGCCTTATCCCGTGTCTCTTCATACTCTGCACCAGGATCTGAATCGGCAGTAATACCGCCTCCAACGCCTAGATAATACCTGCCATTTCTGTACAATACAGTTCTTATCACTATATTAAAATCACATTTTCCATCCAATGTAATATAACCAATAGAGCCGGTGTAAATATTTCTCTTCCCGCATTCAAGTTCATCTGTAATCTCCATAGCCCTGCGTTTCGGCGCCCCCGTAACAGAACCACCCGGAAATGCCGCAGTAAGAAGAGACATCACATCTTCCCCATCCTGCAGCATGCCTTCAACATTTGCCACCTGATGAAAAACAGTTGCATACTCTTCTATCGAAAACAGTTCAGTCACTTTTACGCTTCCCGGTCTGCACACACGATTCAGGTCATTCCTCTCAAGATCTACAATCATCAGAAGTTCGCTCTTTTCCTTCTGTGATTTCTCAAGCTCACCCCTGAGCGCCTCATCCTCCCTGTCAGTCTCTCCTCGTCTCCTCGTTCCCTTTATCGGCCGGGTGTACACACGACGATCCTTTATCTGCATGAACCTTTCAGGAGATGCGCTCACTATCTGATAATCTCCCAGATCAAGATATCCACCAAATGGCGACGGATTACAAACTCGCAGATCGCGGAACACGTCCAGAGGCTTTTTTTCGCTGTCGACAACTATATGCCTTGTCATATTTGCAACATATACATCCCCCTCGGTTATATAATCCTTCAGCCTTCTTATAGAGTCCTCATACTCTTCCCTGCTGCATTCTTCGTACACATTCAAGTTATACTTCTTTCTCTTTTGTACATCTTCACTTGTCCTGTCAATTATATTCTCATTTTCCCGATCATCCCTGCCGCAATACTTCTCTATATCATTCTCCATTACATCAATATTTGACTGTGCATCACCTGTCATCCCATTTGCCACAAGATATGTCTCTTTTTTTAGGCAATCTTCAACAACAAAACAGTCATAGAATGTCATGACTGCCTCTGGAACAGACACAAGGTCTTCATTGATGGAATCAAGCCCCATCCTATCCATTCCATAATCGTAGGATACATACCCTATCGCTCCTGATACGATTGGCAAATCCTCCGGGCTCTTATCCATATGCTGTACAAGATACTGTCTCATATATTCTTCAAATGTTATATTCTTTTCAGAATCTCCATTAACCTCAAATGTATCCCCATTCTTAACAAGCCTGAGATACGGGCATCTCCCGATGATCGAATAGTGTCCCAGATTATTCACAAGGGATGAGTCAAGAAATGCTATTCCTGTCTCATCCTCATATATTTCAAAAACATCAGCTGCACACACATATCTGTCAAGTTTTTTTAGCACTCGCCTCATACTGCTCATATATGACTCCTTATCTGCAATTAAATTTCTCCGCCGCTATACAAAAATTATACAATATATCATGACCATACTCCGTAAGTACCGCTTCCGGGTGAAACTGCACCCCGTACAACGGCAACCTTCTGTGTGATATTCCCATAACTGCACCGTCCTCGGATATAGCATCCACCTGGTAATCATCCGGCAGACTACTGCCATTTATTACCAATGAGTGGTACCTTGTGACATGAAAGCTTTCCGGCAGCCGCGCGAACAGACCTGTTCCACAGGTATGTATCTCTGTCACCTTTCCATGCATTGGCATCTTTCCTTTTTCAACAATGGCGCCCGCACAATACCCAAGTATCTGATGTCCAAGGCAGACTCCAAGTATCGGAATCTTTCCCTTATACATGTTCACAACATCCACACACATTTTTGCCTCCCATGGCCGCCCAGGTCCCGGTGAAAGTATTATGCCCTCCGGCTCCAGATCTTCCACATCATGCAGAGATATCCGATCGCACCTTTTTACGGTCACACATCTTCCCATCTCTTCGAAATACGCCTTCAGGTTATACACAAATGAATCAAAATTGTCTATCATCAGATACATGCACTTCTCCTTATCCGCAATCACTATAAAACACAAAAAGGATAACAGCCGGCATGCCAAAGCATGCACAGTCGTTATCCTTTTCGGTCCGTAATCTGCACGTTATTTTTATCTTTGATTTTTACAGATTCTAACATATCTGTCCTCAGAAAGCAAATGCCTTTGCTACTTTTGCGCAGTCTCACTATGCAATGCGCCTACTGACGTGCCCTCTCATAGGCATCTGCATACTGCTGTTCCTGTGAGTTTATCTCCTCAACATCGCGGTTCTGTTTCAAGTAGGTTCCATCAGGCTGCTGTATACGCGCCTGCATGTTGTCCTTCATCATAAGTCCAAACATGTCCCTGATACGCTGCTTGATCTTATCATCATATATAGGTGTAGCAACCTCCACACGGCGGAGAGTGTTACGCGTCATAAAATCCGCCGAAGCTATATATATCTTGTCTCTGTCAGGTGTTCCGAAGATGTATATTCTTGAGTGCTCAAGGAAGCGTCCGACAATACTTCTTATATGTATATTCTCCGTCTCACCAGGAATCCCTGCCAGCAGACAGCATATTCCTCTGACTATAAGTTCAACCTTCACTCCCGCCTTTGATGCCTCAACCAGCTTGTCGATGATCTTTTTGTCAGTGAGAGAATTGATCTTAACTCCGATATAAGCAGGCTGACCGTCCTTTGCTATGGCAATCTCATCATCTATCATCTTGAGAACCGGAGCCTGCAGGCATTCAGGAGCCACAAGCAGGTGATCAGCATGGCTGACTGTATTGCCAATAAGAATCGACTGAAACACTTTCATGGCATCCTTGCCAATAGCCTCATTTGCAGTCATGAGCGACAGATCTGTGTAGAGTCTGGATGTCTTCTCATTGTAATTTCCCGTTCCTATCTGTGTTATGTACTGGATTTTACCTCCGTCTTTTCTGGTTATGAGACAGAGCTTTGAATGAACCTTGAGTCCGTCAACGCCATACACAACATGACAGCCCGCATCCTCGAGGGTACGGCTCCACTCTATATTATTTTCCTCATCAAATCTTGCCTTGAGCTCCACAAGTACCTCAACCTGCTTACCATTCTCTGCAGCTTCAACAAGTGCTTCCACAACCTTAGAGTTCTTCGCAAGACGATATAAAGTCATCCTGATTGCATTTACCTTTGGATCTCTTGCTGCCTCCTGAAGGAGATTCAGGAACGGTCTGATGCTCTCATACGGATATGAGAGAAGCACATCCTTCTCAAGTATCTGAGGTATAAGTGGCTTCATCACATCAAGATCCGGTGACTGCTGTGACACCCTCTTCTCAAAGAACAGCTCCTGTCTGTCCCTGAGCTTATCCTGTATCTGGAATACAAATGACAGATCCAGCGGAGATTTTGAATAAAATACATGTTTCTCGTCAAGCTCACAGTAATCACACACCTCGCCCACCATCTTCTGTGATATATCTCTTGTAAATTCTATTCTGACCGGAGCAAGTTTCTTTCTAAGCTTAACAACCTGTTCCATCTGATCTCTGTAGTTGAGGTCTTCATCATACACCTTGCTCACGTCGATATCGGCATTTCTGGTGATCCTCATGAGAGTCTTCTCCTGAACCTTGTAGCCCTTGAAAAGCCCTGGAGCATAGTGAAGGATAAGCTCCTCCAAAAGTATATAGGTTCCCGGCACGCCCGGAAGTGCCACAAGTCTTGGAAGCATGCCACTCTCACAAGGTATGATACCGAGTTTCTTCTTGCCCTTTCTCTCAAGTATGGCAAGGGCATATATCTCTCTGTTCTTGAGGAATGGGAATGGCTGTTTTCTTCCAACGATCATCACTGAGAGCAGCGGAAGTATCTCCTGCGCAAAATAACTGTCAAGATACTTTGCGTCAGCCTTCGACAGGTCTGCGTACCTTACCAGTCTAAACCCCTCCGTCTCAACATCTTTCATGAGATTCTCATATATGTTGTCTTTGATCGCATTGAGCTTTGTGACATTCTCAAGGATCGCATCAATCTGTTCCTGTGGGCTGAGCTTTGTCTTGTTCTCCCTCTGATCTCCGGTCAAAAGTTTCTGATCCTCCAGAGAACCAACTCTCACCATGAAGAATTCATCAAGATTTGACTGATATATTGCCAGAAATGACAATTTCTCGCAAAGCGGTGAATTCTCATTCTGTGCCTCCTCCAGCACACGCTCATTAAACTTGAGCCATGAAATCTCTCTGTTGACGTATACGCCCTTTATTGTACTTATATTTGTATCCTGTGCCATTTCTTCATATTCTCCTTTTCTGTTCTTTATTTTTCTTATCAGTCTGATCAGCCAGTTTACCAATTGCCTGTCCTCTTTCTATCTGTTTTATTCTATACATACACAACAAGACGGATAGCCATATGACTATCCCTCTCATCATAGGAGCAGACTCATTATATGCACCCATGTGAGTTGCTGTTCCTTATTGTGGTAATCATCTCAAATCGCTCCAGGCAGTATACTTCTTATCATATATCTTCTTCAGCATATCCACCGATATGTCAGATAGCGTATTCTCACTGTTTACGATCACAGCAATCGCATCACGTCCAAATACATATGATGTGAGCAGCTCGCTCTCGTACGGCTGAAGGCTTCTGGATGACATTCCAAGGTCACATCTGCCCTGAAGCGCATCATTGAGTCCCTGTGTCGAATCCGACTCTGTGACCAAGATCTTCGCTGCCGGATTGATCTTCATGTATTCCTCTGCCAGCTTAGATACGATCGGAGCTGCCGATGTAGAACCATGTATCTCCACCGTACCACCAGACTTGTCTGACAGGAATGTCTCGCTCTTTTTTACCGGAACACAGTAGTCCGCAACCACTGCCTGCCCCGCTGACTTCACATAAGCCATGAAATCCTTTGCCACAGCTGACAACTCTCCGTTATACACCAATATATAATCCCTGCACAGAGGATATTTGTCCTTCTCTATAGATGCCGCATCCGGAGCTACACCATCGACATCCAGCGCCTTTACACCACTGTTATTTTCCGCACTGTAAGCTATATAACCTATCGCATTTTTGTCAGAAGCAACTTCCGATATGACCTTATCTGTGGATTCTGCAACAGTGTTTGTTCCCGTAGCATCGGTACCTACAAGATTGTCAAATTCCGTCTTAGTACCGGAACCTTCCTCTCTGGAAACCACATTTATCGTACCCATGGATGACATATCCGGAACGTCCACTTTGGCGCCACATCCTGTGAGTAACAGAGAACCCAGTGCAGTCATTGCAAGAAATTTGCCAATCATTTTCCAGTATCTGTCCCTTTTGCAGCTCCTGTCTATATTACTGTCAATATACGTTCTTTCACATTTGTATTTTGTCATGCCTGAGCACCTGCCTTCACCATGACTTCACTGTCGCTATCCATATTCTCTATATCAAGTTTGTCAAATGTGAAATCGTCGATTGCCTCTTCCGCAATGGATATGCAGTTGTCCGCCATACGGTCCATGCTGTAAAGGAGTGCTGAATAATCCGCTGTCAGGCTTCTCACACATGTGTTTTTCTTGACTCTTGCGAGATGAGCCTTACCTGCCTGTCTCTGGAGCTTTCTTATCTTCTTCTTGTCTGCGGCAACCTTATCAGGAGTTTCGCTGTCCCCAGTAATTATTGCATTCATTGACTCACCGAAAAGTTTCTCTGTCATATCCATACATGCTGTCAGGTCAGCTATCGCAGCATCCGACAGCAGTTGTCCATTGTCCAGGATCTTTTTATACAGGCCATCCACCTCATCGCACCTGTCTGCTATACGCTCTATATTGTTGCTGACCACCATGAGGCCTGCCGCCTGCTCTGCCTGTTTCTCGGTAAGGTTACCACTTGATATCAGCTTTGTGATGAAATCAACTATTATATTCTGAAGCTCCTTGACCTTGTCATGCTCATCCACATATTTGTCACGGATATCTGTAATATTTCTCTTCTCTATAGCATTTTTCATAGCACCTATCATCTTACCCGCATGAACAGACAATCTTGATATTTCTTTTGCGGCCATGTAGATAGCTGCCGCCGGCTGTGACATAGCTTTATCATCGAGGTATTTGGCTACAAAGCCATCTGAATTTTTCTTGTCCTCACCCCTGATGATGAACTTAACTATCTTCACCATAACAGGTATCAGAGGCAGCCAGATAAGTGTACATGCCACATTGAACGTGGTATGCGCATTTGCTATCTGTCTTGATATGATGTCAAGTTCATCGCCCTTCGGTGATATCCACTGCACAAATGCAGCCAGCGGTCTTATAAGGAACATGAAAAGTATGGTTCCTGTGATATTGAATGTACTGTGCGCGATGGCTGTTCTCTTGGCATTCTTGGACTGTCCTATGGATGCCAGAAGCGCTGTGATGGTTGTTCCAATGTTATCTCCAAAAAGGATAGGTATCGCCCCTGCCAGACCTATGACACTGTGTATTCCGTCAGGTCCAGGCTGTGACGCAAAGTTCTGAAGTACCGCAATGGTCGCCGAACTACTCTGTACAACCAAGGTCATGACTGCACCAAGTACAACTCCGAGAACCGGTATCTCTGACACCTTGCCCATCAGATCCACAAATATCGCACTGCTGGCAAGTGGTTTCATAACACCACCCATGACCTCAATACCTTCAAAGAGAAGTCCAAATGAGAATATGACCATACCAACATTTCTGATCTTTTCCTTCTTGAACACAAAGTTCATAATGAAGCCTATGAATATGATCGGATATATGTAATTACTGATCTTGAACGCCATAAGCTGTGCCGTCATGGTCGTTCCTATATTTGCTCCAAATATTACTGATATAGCCTGTGGCAGACTCATGAGTCCTGCACTTACAAATCCGATGACCATGACCGTGGTCGCCGAACTGCTCTGGAGAACTGCGGTTACAAGTGCCCCCGCCAAAGCTCCCATCAAAGGATTCTTGGTAAGGAATCCCAATATCCTCTTCATCTTCTCTCCTGCTGCCTTCTGGAGTGCATCGCTCATGCTATTCATTCCATATAGGAACATTGCAAGTCCTCCCAGCAATCCAAATACTATCTTAACTCTTTCATCCACTGTGTTTTTTTCCTCCTTATGTAAATCTCATCTTAAACAAGCATATCCACATAAGGAAATGGCCGCTATCCACATGCAGTAAACGAAATGTAAAATCTATGTAAAAAGCAAGAAAAGCCAGCAGACACACTTCATGTGTATCTACTGGCTTAAATTTCATCACCATAAATTTGCTATTATACTAGCATTTTGTATCGTATTTTTCAATATGCAGGCACGTAAAATTTATGTAAACTACATTAAAACAGTCTATCCAGTGATAGTATTATAAAGTTAATACCTTTCTCCCATTTTGCTACAGCCTGACGCGAAACACCACATATTTCCTCCAACTATATAATTCTATCGCCTACTTTTACATGATAAAACCAATTTTACTCATATTCAACCAACTTCTGGTTGCCTTGATTGCAACTCCAGGTTACATTTATCTGCAACTTTTCTAGATGTGACATGAATTAACGCATATATATCAAGTTAATCACTTGATAACAAATAAAAAAGAGGTCTCCACATTCTGATGCGCACCCGGAATTCCAGATATATTCCAATTACATTGATTGGGAGAACCTCTTTTTTATTTTCTTATATTATTCTCTTCTAATTGTGCTCTGGCACTACAGCATAGAACACCAGATCCTCATCGCCGTTGTTCTTCAGGCTGTGGCTGTGTCCCGGCGGACAATAATGGCAGTCGCCCGGATTGAGTATCTCCATGGTGTCGTCATACTCCATGGTTCCAACTCCTGAGATGATAAATATGATCTCGCTGTTGGTGTCATGTGTGTGAAGTCCTATAGAACTTCCGGCTGGAAGTGTTGCCCTCATGATCTTGTTGTAATTGCCTACGTGCATGCGTGGCTTGAATACGCCTTCGCCACCCTTAAAGTTCTGAATATTCTGCTCCTCAAGTGAATCAAATGATATCTTCATCCGTTGTCCTCCTTACGAAAAATTCCTGCAAACGCATGAAATGCGCTCCGCGCGGCGTCTGCATGCTATGTCGTCAAGCGCACCACACTCTCAAGAAGTCTGTCACAGGCTTCCTCTATTATGTCTTCTTCTATGCCCGAATAATTGATAACCAGTGTGTGGCTGTCCTCCTGCTCTTTTCCGTGGCAGTACTGGCTAAGGCTGGATATGTTGATTCCTGCCGCGGCAGCCCTGTCCACCATCTCTCTGTCCGTGTATGACGTGTCGATCTCCATAAGGAAATGAAGACCTGCATTCTCTTCCTTTATCGTTACCTGTGGATACAGCCTATGATTCCTGATACAACCAAGTATCCTGTCCCTGCTGTTCCTGTAAAACTTTCTCATCCTGTTGATGTGCTTTTCCAGATACCCCTCCTGGATAAATCTTGTGAGTGTATACTGATCAAAATTCGACACCGTACACGCATAAAAGCTTAGTACATGATTATACCTTACCATGAGCGGTATTGGCAATACCATGTAGCTTATTCGTATGGTTGATGACAAACTTTTTGAAAATGTATTCATGTATATGACCTTATCTGAGGCATCTATACTCTGAAGTGCTGGGATCGGATTGCCCACCAGACGGAATTCACTGTCATATTCATCCTCTATGATATATCTGCCCTCCTGCTTTGCCGCCCAGCCCAGCAGTTCATATCTCCTGCTCGCCGGAGTGACAGTTCCCGTAGGGAAATGGTGTGACGGTGATATATGCACCACATCAGCCCCGGACCGCTCTAGCGAATCTATGTTGACACCGCTCTCATCCATGTCTATATAACAGCATTTCACTTGATATGCATCGTATATGTGCTGTATCTTCTGATATCCCGGATTCTCCACACCGTATACGCTGTCCCTGCCGAGAAGCTGTATGATAAGACCATACAGATATTCCGTTCCCGCGCCGACTATGATCTGGTTCGGGCTTACAGACATCCCCCTGAACTGATAGAGATAATCCGCAATGGCCTTTCTGAGTTCAAATATACCACCAGACGGTGATCTCTTCATAAGCTTTTCCCGGTCATCCATCATCGTCTCCCTCATGAGTTTCGTCCATGTCGAAAATGGGAAGTTCTCACTGAGGGTGGAATTGTTTACAAAGTCGGCAAAGAACCTGTTCTGGCCAGGGGATTCTGCGTGTTCCCTGATCACATGAGAATGCTCTGTCACATGGTCTTCCGATCGTATTCCGCGCAAGTATGCAACGTCCGATTCATCTGAGGTCATGTTCTGCCTTGCATTATCTTTCATTACGTAACCTTCTGTACCACCCTTATATTCACTGGCATAGTAGGCATTGCGCACTCCCACAACATCCGCATCCTCGGCCTTCACGTCACACACATAGAACCCGCTCTTCGGCTTGGAATAAATATACCCCTCCGCAAGAAGCTGGCTGTAGGCATTCTCCACAGTGACCACGCTCACATTCAGATGAGCTGCAAGTGCCCTCTTTGACGGCAGCTTCTCATGGGCTTTAAGATTTCCCATTAATATGTCATTTTTTATCTCTTTGTACAAATGTTCATAGAGGAAATCCATCCCCCTGTCATCAAATGAATAAGTCAGCATCCGCTACTCTCCCAGTATTATGTCAACTATCTTCTGTGGTTCATGAATGACAAATGGTGCTCCAAGGCTCATGATGAACTCCTCATCCCTGAAACCCCAGCCAACCATGATGACATCCGTTCCAGAATTTCTTGCTGTGGCAAGATCCACATCAGAGTCACCTATATATACAACATCCTTCTTCTCAAGACCAAGCGTTCTGAGGCACTCCTCCACCATGTCAGGTGCCGGTTTCTTTGCTATGCCAGACTTCTCGCCAAGTGCAAAATCAAACATTCCCGGGAAATAGTCAACACACAGATCCTGGACTGCGAAATCCGCCTTGTTGGACACGACCGCAGTCTTCACACCTGCTGCCCTGAGCTTTGCGATGGCATCATGTATTCCGTCATATGGTCTGGTCTTGATGGCACTATGCTCTTTATAATAAGAAGCAAATGTATCAAACACCTTATCTATAGTTGCCACATCAGTTCCCGCCGGCACAGCTCTCTCAATGAGCTTTCGTATGCCATTCCCAACAAATCTTCTAACCTCATCTATAGTTCTCTCAGGGAATCCATGATGAGCAAGTGCATAGTTTGTACTGTCTGTCAGGTCCTCCAGAGTATTGAGTATTGTTCCATCCATATCAAATATCGCTGCCTTGTATCTCATGTCATACATCTCCTTGTCTTGTTTGTAATTATGCTTATTCCCATTATAATCTGTGAGTTAAGGTTGTCAATCAACAATGATGCCACAAAAAATCCGGCACAGGAGGGAGGTTCCTGTGCCGGACTTTTATATACAAATGAAAGTAATCTGTCTATCGTATGTTATTCAATTGTTATATACTTTGACTTTGGCTCTTCCGGTTTCTTCTCAATCTTTGGAACTGTGAGCTTAAGCACTCCGTCTTCAAACTTGGCCTTGATATCTTCCTGAGTCAGATCCTTGCCAACATAGAAGGTTCTGCTGCCTGAGCCACTGTAACGCTCCTTGCGGATGTACTTTGTCTTCTTATCCTCCTCTGTAGTCTCACTCTTTGTAGAAGCGTTCACGATCAGATATCCATCCTTGAGCTCTATCTTCACATTCTCTTTCTTAACTCCTGGAAGATTCATCTCAACTGTGTAGGCATCCTCGCTCTCGGCTACATCAGCCTGCATAAATCCATTCATCTGCGTCTGCTTTGGTGCTGTATAAGTCCTCTCAGGATATCCAAAGAAATCATCTAAAAAGCTATCTCCAATAATACTAGGCATTAACATAAGTCATCTCTCCTTCCAATATCTATCCCCTCTGCCTTTATCGCATCAGGTATATACATGTTAATAATTTCGTTTTCTTTTCAAAGGATCGCTTCAAGGCTTATCGTTAATTTCTATTTAGAAGCTCTTTCCTTTGACTGATTATGTTATACCACTTCTGTTAGCACTCGTCAACACCGAGTGCTAATAAATTTTGTGAAAAATTTGTGAAGTCCACTAATTCAGGACTTCACAACCTCACACATAAAACGTCTTTTCATCCTCGAGCCTGAAACATGCAAGTCTTGCGTTCTTTTTCCCTGTATATCTCATCCAGCATCCACAGTCAATGTCATAGAACAAAAAGTCCCGCTCCTCGTCATACCTTCGAAATACCCATCCATCATTATATGCAAACTCCTCCTCTTTGATCGTTGGAGTATGCCCCGCCACTACCATGCCGTGCATGATGCCGCCATCTGTAAATCCATCACCCCTGGCGTTCATATAGAACTCTTCCCTTGAGCTGTACCTGGTCTTAAGTTCCGGCGTATCAAGTCTCCTGATGTATCCGGCATGAACTACTATGCATTTTCTGCCAGACACTTTCGTTTCATACAGATACGGCATGTTCTTTATCCGGTCCGCCCATGCACATAACCGCGAGAAAGTATATCCGGATTCTATCAGCTCATATACCGTCTCACAGCGGTCAAACTTTACGCTGGCATCTTTTTTCGCAAGCTTTTTCATCGACTGGTACAAAGTTTTCATGTCCTGCAGGCTATCCCTGTCAAGATCCATTTTGTAGCTGATGATCCTCATCGCCTCTATATTCTGTGCAAAATCCTCATCGTGATTTCCCCGTAGCAGAATGACATTTGGCGGAACATTCATTATCCATTCCAGCACCTCAGCGTTCTTTGGTCCCTTATCCACATAATCCCCGGCACATATCAGAGTGTCACTGTCTTCTAAATTTATCTTCTCAAGCATCCGGATCAGCTCGTCATAGCATCCGTGGATGTCCGATATTACATAACTGCCCATATCTATCCTCCAATATCATACTTCATATCAAACATATACCAGACTTATTTCTGTAAATGTCAACACCATCTGAAAGTAAATTCTGGGTAAATGTCTGGTCAGGACATATAATGCTTGTGCTTTCCAATATCGCCAAATAGTCCAGCGCTCATTCATCAAGCATTAGCTTTCCTTTCTTCGCCTTCAACTTTAATCGTTCCATTTGTTCTTTCTCGATCTGTTGAATACTTTTTTCTGGCGTTGGAAGATCTTCAGGCATCGTGCCACCAATCTTTTCTATGGCAGTGCGCACTTCTTTTCCAACATTATAATGAACTGATGTTGCCTTATCAGCGCCTTGTATTTTGTCTTTCCTCAACTTTTCTTCTGTCTGAGATATACGAAACAAGTTTGCGATCAACTCCGTACTTCCCATATAGTCAAGTATTTTTTGCCCAACTTCTAACTGTTTTCTTGAATGGATATCGTCTACATCAAGTCCTCCATACAGACCCATATAACCTGCATTTTGGAAAAAAGCAAATTCTTCATTTGTTATTACTCCAGCATTATAAGCAGTCTCTGCCAACATCTGATTCCACTGCTTGATATCGCCCCGAACCACCAGTCTTCTATTATCCTCATCCAACTCATTAAAATGATCAGCGACTTCCTGTCTGTATGTCTGTATTGCAAAATATGTCTGACCTAAAGCTATGACTTCCTTACGTGGATCTCCATTCTGTACTACCAAATAACATGCATATCGGGATAATTCGTAATCTCTTGTTGGTTTCGACGTAATTCCTGCTTCAACGATTTTGCTGACCTCAGCAAAATCGTCAGAAACCCTATGTCCACTATTCTCACATGCAATCATCGCTCTTTTTATTACCTTTTCAAAATTTCTCCACTGTACATAATCAAGTGCCGGACCAAGTTCTCTCGCACTCCAATATTCACTTCCATCTTCACAAACATGTTTGATATCTTCACAATTACCATAATAATTTTATCATAGTTACACCTTAAGCACTACTTGATTCCCGTATTTTTTATTATTTACGCCATATTTAGCAGTCTCAATTACTTTCCTACGTTTTTCCTGTACCATATAATTCTGACAAATACATACAAAGGAGATCAACTATGGACAACATGCAAACATTGATAAAAAACTATTTGGAATACTGTGGTAAACAGAAATGCCTTGATGAAAAAACTCTGAAAGCGTATAAGATCGATCTAAAGCAATTCTCAGACTATCTTTGCTCATCTGACATCACCGACGTTTCCACCAGTATATTGGAGAATTACATCGGTGAACTTCATAATAAATACAAGCCCAAGACCGTAAAACGTAAAATTGCATCTGCAAAAGCATTTTTTCACTATCTTGAATACAAGGAAATCCTGGATAGAAATCCGTTCAATAAACTGCAGCTCAAATTTCGAGAGCCCGTAATATTACCCAAGACCATTCCACTTCACACCGTTGAAACAATTTTGTCCACCATTTATGAACAGCTTAATTGTGCCAAAACTATCTATCAAAGAAGGAATTCTCTGAGAGACGCAGCCGTTATTGAACTTTTATTTGCAACCGGCATGCGAATTTCTGAACTCTGTGCGCTGAAAGTCAACGATATCAACCTGTACGATGGAAGCATCCTTATATATGGCAAGGGCAATAAGGAACGGCGAATCCAGATAGGAAATACTTCAGTTATAAGTATACTGAGCAAATACAAAGATGATTTTTATTCGGAGATAGCCAATTGCAACCACTTTTTTGCTAACCAATGTGGCCGTCCCCTGACAGATCAGACTGTCCGCAGAATGATAAATAAATATACTTCCATTGCAGCAATTACTCAGCACATTACCCCCCATATGTTCAGACATACTTTTGCAACAAGTCTGCTGGAAGCTGATGTAGATATCCGCTATATTCAGGAAATGCTGGGGCACAGCTCTATCAACATCACCGAGATTTATACTCACGTTGCGCTTGCTAAACAACGAAGTATTTTGGCAACTAAACATCCGAGAAATAATTTTAATATTTAGTTATGGGAGCAAAGCATATTATCCTTCGGGGGATATGCTTTGTTTTCATTTTGCGCCTTTAATCAACCTCGGCGGAGGTGGTATTTATACGGATAATCAAGTATTATCGATCATTTTTTATAATTCCTTTACTAAATTAGAGGTGCAAATATGATAACATGGGAAAATATAAATAATAAAGAATTTGAAAATTTGGCATTTGAATATATGGTAAGTAATTATCCAAATTTAAGATGGGAAAAAACAAAAATGACAAATGACGGTAATAAAGACGGAGAAAGTGTAATTTCCTATTTACCTTTTAATACAACTATAAAATATTGGTATGAGGCAAAATACTCCGTAAACACTAATAAAAGTATACCAAAGAGTCATTTAGATTCAACGTTAGTTTCTAGTTTGTTGGATGGGCATGTAGTTGTAATTGCGTTTATCACTAATGCATATATTAGCGATGATTATAAAAGACGTGCGGACATCTTTGCTAGTAATAGAGATAACCTAAAAATCTATTATATAAATGGGGAAGAAATAGAAAGTTGGTTATCAGATAACCCTACAATCGAAGATAAATATTTTCATACAAATTGTGCCCAGAAATATTACATTGAAGACAAAATAGAAACTGTATGTTTCTTAGATAAATATGATTGTGGAGATAACAGATTTTTAAAACTATCTACTATAAAATTGCGAAATGAATATCTTATATATGTTAGGTTTAAATCTTCTAAAGACCAAAATGTTGGTATTGTACTTGATGATGCTTTTGAATCTACGTCATGTTATATGAATATATATAAAGAACTATCTGATTGGAATGTAAAAAAAGGTGATAATTCATTGTTTTTACCAGTTAAAGTCATCATATCTAAACCTGAATATGTAATAAAAATAAAGATCTGTTCAGAAGTAAAAAACTATATAATAAAAGATATAAAAACATTAGACCTATATACTCCACAACTATTCATCTCATCTCAAATGGCAATATTAAATGATATAAATTTATTTATTAATTCAAATACATCGAATAATTTATTCTTTTTGATTGTTGGTAATGCAGGTAGTGGAAAAACATATTTATTAAACCAAATTCGTAACAATGTAACACAGCCATTTTCTTCAATTCTTTTAAATTTTTCTGGAAACGAGGAAAAAGATTTTTTATTGTGCTACAAATTATTTATTTTCTGCCAATTTGGGAATATATGGGAACTTAAGATAGAAGACTTGCAATATTTAAATTTAGATTTGACTATCAAAGAAGTACTAAATGAAATAAATAATGGGATAAGTTCCCCAATAACCTACAATAAAATTGTTGATTACTGTAATAGAAATTTAACAGAAACTAAAGAAGCAAATTTCCTTCAACAAAATATTTATATAGATGATATTCAAAAGGCATCCAAAAGTGTCCTTGAATTATTCCAATCTATAATGGCATGGGTGTATGGACAACGCATGCGCAAAAGATTTTTTCTTTTTTCACGTCCGATATTATCTAAAAATGAGAAATTAAATGATTTTTTAAAGTTAAATGCGTGTTATTATAAAGAAGTTCAACAGCCATCTATAAGTGATGTAGAATATTCTATTAAAAGTAATATTGGTAATTATCCAGCTGTCGTCTCATTAATTAAGAGTACAAATGTGGATGTTTCAGCTTTATATTTATATGATTTGTTATGTAGATTAAAAGAAAAAATTATACAGATTAATTGTCAGGATATTATTGAGACCTCATTAAAAATATCTCAAATTATGGATGATTTAATATCAGTTCAAAGTAACTTTATAAGACACGATTTATTTGTGAATTATTATTCTAATATAATTTTTGATTTCGTTTATACACTTGAAAGTGGTGTTGATATTAAGGCTCTTGTTGATTTTTTTGGTGAAAAAATATATGAGGATATTTTTATATTATGCCAAAAAAATGTAATAAAAGAAATTTCAGGTAAATTATACCCATTTCATGATACTCTTCTGGAAGAATTTAAATTTGAGAAGAAAAATATTTACAAAGAAAAAATTGGAGAATTTATTCTCTTTTGTCAAAACAAAGGACATCTTACCGATAGTGAATGTTATTATCAATTGGTATCATTAGGTGGAAAATATTTCTGGAAGTATCGTGCTATTTGTGCAAAATTCAGGGATGAACTACATGGAAATGCAAATTACTATGAGGCAGAAAAAATTGCAAAGACAATACAAAAGGAAAATCATAAGAATTTACGTGATTATGATTACTCAGATATTAAAAATATGTTTATATTAGGTAATTGTTACAAATACACAACATCCTACGAATCTGCAAATAATATTTTTGATAAAATCATAGAGATATATCAATTATCTACATCATCTATACCTAATGATATTTTACTAGAAACAATTTCAGAAAAAATAAATAATAATATATGGATGCTAAATGTAAATAACGCAGATAAAGAATTGAAACGAATGTTTGAATTATGGAATTTCAATAATATACAGAATAATACTAAATCATATAAATATGGTTATCTAAATTATTATAATCGTAGAATGTTCTGTAATTTTATGCAAGGAAGAGGAACAGAGGATGACTACAAAATGGCACTTTTAAAATCAAATGAACTTGGTTTAATAGAATATGAAGGATTTGCACATATGGATTATGCTAAATCCATTTACAATATAGATATGTATAGAGCATTTGGTTTATTGAATATGGCAAAAGACATTTTTGAAAAAAGTAATGAGCCACGTCGTTTATTAGATTCATTAAGTGAGATAGCTTTTACCAAAGCTCTATTGGAAAAAGACTATTCAATAATTATGCTACAAAATATTGGTGATAAAATGAAAGAACAAAAGTATATACATTCATATACAAGAAACTGTTTAAAAATCATAGTCATAATGTTACTATCACAAAAATATACACAGACTGAACTTTTGAATTTAATGAATAAAATGCTTATGAAAAACACAGCTATAGCAAGTGGAAAACGCCACCAGGCTATAGCATATCATGTTTTAGCTGCAATATATTATTTTTATAATGACATAATTCAAGCAAATAAATATTCAGAAAAATGCTTGCAATTATTTTCTGAATTGGGCGAGGACTATAAGAAAATACAATTTCATAATGCAGAAATTAAAAGAAAAGGAAAGATAATATTAGCTTGTGAAAATCCTTTATTTGACTCTGATAACTTCATTTTAGATACACGTATTTGGTAAATGTGTCACCGTTAAATCTTTAATACATTTACCAAATTTCCATATGTATCTATAACTAGATCAGAAGAGTTATGGTTCCTTGTTTCAAACCAGTGCTTATTTTTTCCTAAATCCAATATATTTTCCACAAAAAAAAGCAATGGTATATCAAGTTGATGTAATGAATATGGTAACAATTCATATAAATTTATTTTGTTAGGGGATATTCCATTTATTTCATATATATCTAAATAGGTAATTCCTAACTGCTCAATAATATTCTTCACAGTTCGAATTTGGCATATTGATACTACATAGTATGTATTATTGAGCATTTTGCTTGTAATTTGTCTTTTATAATGTTTATATATATCGGGTTTGAAATCCTTACCCATTTTTACCCAGAAATAGGCTTCTTGCTGGTAGAAATCAAAAAAATATTGATTTCTACCAGTTCCCTGTGAATGAAACGCAATTGCATCATGTACACATAAGCAACGTTTTCCACCCAGACTCAACTTTAATGATAATTCAAAGGACTCTAATTTGTTGTAATAAAATTCGTCAAACATTCCGTAATTATAAAAATCCGCTTTTCTCATAGCATATAAAGCTGATGTTAATGCTTGCCTTTCTTGAGGGTAATTAGAAAGATCTATAGTATTTAACAAGCGACCTGCAAAAAGATGCTTCTTGTAAAAAGGACCAAAAGTACTTCCTGCACACTGTATTCTGTTATTTTGAGGCCAAATTAATAAAGGTTGTACGCAAGCAACATTTTCAAGCATTAATGCATCAAGCATTTTACTAAAACATTCCTTTTCAGCAAAAACATCAGTATTAATAAAGTATAAGATATTGTTTTGAGCTTGTTTAACTGCATAATTATTTGCTTTTCCATATCCCAATTTTTTGTCAGAAATATATACCTTTATATTAGGGGTTTGTTTACTCAAATTTTTTATATAGGTAATAATATTGCAGTTTGTAATAGCATCTAAAATAACTATTATTTCTGAATTTAGAGCAAATTCATCTTGTAATAAGTGTTCAAAAAAATTATTTAACATTTCAAAAGAAGAATCTATTGAAATAATAAAACTAACATCCGTTTTCATATAAATTTTCTCCTTTAAATAAAATTTATTTTCATAATGAAGATAAAGGGAAATATACAAGAATATATTGATAATACTTGATTATCCATCATTTTTTGTCTTTATCTCAATATCCACGACTACTTAATAATATAATAACAAACTATATCATATTTGCCATTAAATGTCATCACTATATTATTTGTTTTCACTATATGCAAATGTTTTTATATTGTTTTTCTATAGATATATATTTTCCCCAACTTAACAAAAATTTTCAATACATTATTGTTTGTTATCCTGAACTTTATATGATAAAATTTATCCAGTTAGTATATTCTAACCCAATAGTTAAATTAAATTTGTCAGCCACACCACTGCAGATTCTAGGCTGGCATCAGGTTATGGGAGATAAATGAGATGAAATGGGCATATTCAGTATCGAGCTATGCAAAGCTCTATGAAAAATACTGCAAAGAAAATCTTCCGTCCGAGGCGGATGATATATTCAAAAAGGCTGATGAATATTACAGGGAATTTATGCGCAGGGACATGCCGGATCTCGGCAAAAATATGATGGCGGCCAATATGTATGACTGGTTCACCATCATATCATTTTATGAGGCAAGCGATCACAGGCTTGACGGCGAGGTTCTTCTCACGATCAAACGGGAATCTACTGAGAAGATGAAATTCCTTGGAAAAATTGTCAATGGCAACAAGAGCAACTGGCCATACAAAGTATTTGAAAAAACCTATGTGAAGTTCAACAAAATGCAACAGGAACACCAGGCTAAAGGAGAATGGATGGATAGCTGGAAAGTTGAGATCAACCCAGATGGCAGGACTGAAGGGTTCTGCTTCCATCTGATCGGCTGCCCTATAGCCAAGCATGCGAAGGAGCACGGCTATGCAGATCTGCTCCCTTATCTGTGCAGAACTGACCACTACCTTGCGGAGGTCATGCACGCCCGCCTGATCCGTACACAGACCGAGGCTCTTGGCGGTGATTGCTGCGACTACTGGTATGTCGGCGACGAAAGTCCTGCACTGGAGCAGTATAAGGATCTTGAGAAAATATAACTATTCCCACACATGACAAAAAGCAAGCACCTGTTTCTGATATAACGATGCTTGCTTTTTTATTTACAGACCAAACCAATCTAGAACCTCAACCTGTTCAAGATTCTCGTCCGAATGCTCTATCTCCCTGGAATATCTGTAAGAGAGCTCTATGAGATCATCCACCGACAGAGTCTCACCATTTCTGAGCCATCTCGCCATGAGTAGCATATAGAGTTCAACCGCATGTCCGACGCATGCGTTCACCTTGCCGGATATATTGTCGTCATACACTGCGCCGAGAAGGTAGATCGATATGAAGTAGACTATGATCTGTTCAAGGAATATGTCCAATGTCATATGAGGGGCACACCCACCGTGATTTCTCCACCATGCATCAAACCTCTTCCTGTTGCCGGCAAAAGCTTCCTCACCCTGTCCAAACAAAAGCTCCTGCGACTCAATGAGCACATCCTCCCAGTCATCGTATAGAAGCTCAAGCTCTTCTATAAGGAACATGGCCTGCTTCTGAAGAAGGATATGCTCCTCATGCTCTCCATGGATCTCCGGCTTATCCCGCTCCTCACACTCATTCCACATGACAAGGTCGCCCTCATCATAGTGTCTCTGAGCCGACGCACCGATCTGAATCACCCGCTCTATTCTGCTCCGGATGTCCACGCTTCTGTCCTGAATGACATTCAGTATCTCCTCCCGTATGTCTTCCAGATTGGAATACAGGAAATAATCAAAGTCATCGAACACCTCGTCCTCGTCATCTTCCTCAGTCGCAAATGTGACCTTGTCCGTGATGTTCATCAGTATCCGTGCCACCTCCGGACATGAAAGAGAAAGTGATATCTCCCTCACATTCTCAAATTCCTCTGTGTGTCTAGGATACTCTCTGCATGTAGTGCAGAGGCTGTTCTTTCCCATATGTATATACATGTCACATAGCATATCATCCCGCAAAAATGCACACTTTCCACTTCTGCCGTGTCTGAAAACGCCTTCTTTCCAATTTACCTTGCGGCGCAGCTCATCCCTGTACTCACCATTATAATCCTCATATTTTTCCAACGAATCATCATCTATCACTATCTGCCATTTGCCGCAGCATGTGTCCGGGCATTTGTCCGCTATGCAGCTGAATTTCTTATAATAATCCGGGTATGTGTAAATCATATGTACTCCTTTATATATAATCATGCCATTATTCCATTCATCGGCTCTGCAGCACGATCACGAACTTGTTACCGTCCTTTTGGGGAATAACGCTTAACATTCCGCCCTGTTTTTCTATGATCTCCCTTGACAGATAAAGTCCTATTCCAACACCATCCTTGTCACCGGAATTTCTGCCACGGTAAAACCTCTCAAATATATGTGTACGCTCATCCTCTCCTATTGGTTCATTCTCATCTGTCACACTGACCTCAACCGTGAGCCCTAGTTTTCTGACCGACAGGACTATCTCACTTCCAGTTTTTCCGTATTTTATCGCATTATCCAAAAGATTGAAACACGCTTCCGCAGTCCATCTTCTGTCATGCTGTATATCACATTTCACCTGTTCATCATATCTGATAGTTATATCGGCGTTTTTCGCACTCACATATACATCTTTCACTGCCTGCAGCACAGTGTCATTTATACTCTGGCTTTTCACATCGAGATTGATAAGTCCGCTTTCCAGTCTGGATACCTTTATCATACTCTCCGAGAGAAATGACAAGCGCTCCACCGCCAGTTCAAGGACTTGCAAGTACCTAGTACGCTCATCATCACTTATATCCGGATTTTTCAGAAAATCCGTGTACATCCTCAGGTTCGATATTGGTGTCTTCAGTTGATGGGAAAGATCCGATACTAGCCCCTTAATATTCTCATGCTCCAGCCTCTCTCTGGAATTCTGAAGCTTCAGCGCATCGATTATCTTGTCAACCTTGCTCTGCAGCCTTGATACCAGCGAGTCATCATTTTCCGGAAATACCTGCTGCCGTTTCAGGTCAGAGAGATTGTCCAGAAGATCCGACATAGCTGCCACGACCTCCGAAATAAAGTCATCATCTGCCTTCTGCAGCAACTTTATGACAAAAAACATAACTACACCACACGCCAGTGCACCTATGGCCGCAAGTATTTTCCCTGAACATACATACTCAAATACTGCTAAAAACACAAACAAAAGAAGTGAGCATACATACAGCATCCTCACTCTCTTCGTATATTTACCACAGTTTTCAATATATTTATCCATATTATCTCTGTTATCTACCTCTGCCTATGTCTCGCCAAATGTATATCCAATTCCAAACACCGTGATCACATACTCCGGATTGCCGGCATCCTTTTCTATCTTCTGACGCAGTCTCCTGATATGCACATTCAGCGTGTTCTCATCCACATAATTTTCATTATCATCCCAAATCTTCTGTATGATCATATCCCTTGTGAGAACGCGCCCCTTATTTTTTATCAGCAGTTCCAGTATCCTGTATTCCGTAACGGACAGCTTTATCGGTTCATCCGATATGTACACCTGCATCCGTTCAAAGTCAACACTCATATCCCCATAATGAAAACGTTCGCGCTTTACCCCATCCAGTGCATTTTCACTTCTTCGAAGGACTGCCTCTATCCGCTGATACAGAAGTTCCACGGAAAACGGCTTCGCTATATAGTCATCGCAGCCGGCCCGGAACCCCTCTATCATATCAGCCTCCGTATCTCTTGCCGTGAGGAAGATGATCGGGACATTTGTACTTTTTCTCAGTTCTCTGCAATAGTCAAGACCCCTTCCATCGGGAAGGTTTCTGTCAAGCAATATCAGATCGAAGCCATGTTCCAGACAGCCATCCGCCTCCTTGCATGAGTACGCAGTTTCAACTTCGTATCCCATCTTTTCAAGGAATAACTTCACACCTCCACATATGATCACATCATCCTCCACGACCAAAATACGTTTCATACTTTCTCCTATCAATTACATGCTGATTCCATATCATTTTCACGACTGCCGGTCTGCCCAATATCTATGATGCTTCTCTCAGCCGGCTTGTCACCGTATCTTTTGTCACAAGTCTGAACACCATCGCCGGAACCACAATGCATATAGCAAACAGCACAACAACGACTCCGGCAACAAGTGCATACGGATAATTAAACACTGCATAATCGGCTATATTCACACTTAGCCGGCCAGCTCCATACATCATAAGACTTCCAAGCGTCACAATAAGTACTGTTGTTATAATACCATAAAACATGCCCTCGTACATAAGCATATTACGTATCTGCCTCTTTGTCATTCCAACGCTCTCAAGCACTGCCAGTTCCAGTTTTCTCGTATATACACCGGTGATCATGACATTGATATAATTCACCACTCCGATAAGTATCAATATGATCGACATTCCACCGCCTATCACCTCAAGCGACAGCATAGACTTCTTGAATTCCGAGCCCTCCACCGACTTGATATCACTCCCGGCTATGACTGGATTTTCCTTTACGATGCGCTGTACATATGGTGTCACTTCTGATTCTTTTCCTTTCTCCGCATCCGCAATGATGCATGAGATCTCCGCATCCGGGAACAGATCATCCATCACCGCATCACTCACAAATATCGCCTCCGGAGCTCCACCAAGTACCCAGTAATATCCGGCGGTGATTGCTGACTGCTCTGTTCTCATCATGGCTACACCGACTGAGATCTGTCTCTTCCTGCCCGTCTGGTCATTTACAAGTGTCAGAGTCTTATCCGTCATCCGCTCCGACGCTGATATGGAATCTACATAACCTATCAGACATACCTCTCCTTTTTCGAATGCATCTATATCAATCTTCTGTCTGGCAGTTTTGTTGTAGAGCTTTATCATATCTGAATTGACAGATATCAGCGGTGCCCCATACTGTGCCTCACTGTTGGTCGTTGTCTCATAAAATGTCGCAAGAGATTCCGGGTCATCCTCGGTCTCAATAAACGGTGCATAAAGTTCAGCGTCAAATGGCAGCCTTACCTTTGCACTTCTGTTCGCCTCTACAGTACCCATACCCGGAATGTTTCGCATCTGATCCGCGATGTCTGCCATGGTCGCCCGAAGCTTAGAGTTATCTGATTCTCCGTCGCCATATAGCACATAATCATTGTGAATATAGTGCTCTATATAACTGTCCGCATCCATGCATGATATAAATGTATTCACACACAGAAATGTAACTGAACCCATGAATATTGATGCAAACACAAGTATACTTCTCTTCTTTTCACGAAACACATTCCTCCATGCCATCTTCCAGGGTCTTCCTCCACTGGTGGACTTATATCTTGTTCCCGATATATTTCCAGCATACTTCATAGCATCGATTGCAGATATCTTCCCAGCATATTTTGCCGGTTTCCTTGCACTTATAAATACAGTTGCAAATGCAAATACCACGGAGAATACATATATTCCCGGATTGAAACTGACCGCCGATGAAAGTGCAGATTCCCTGTCTATCGACAGCATGTTCATAGCAAGAGGAACAACGCCAAATGACACCGCCGTTCCAAGGAGTACCCCTATCGGAATTCCTATACAAGCCAGATATAGTGCCTGTTTTTTCACTATCTTCTGTATCTGGGACATCGTGGCTCCGATGGTCTTCAACATTCCATAGAATCTTATATCCTTTGTAACAGATATATACATTACATTATATATAAGAAGATATCCACTAAGGAGTATCATAAGAGCTATAATGCCTATACTTATAGCTATAAAAACACGGTTTGAACCATTTTCAGACTGAACATCATATTTCACGTCAAACTTCTGGTCCTGCCTCAAAGTAACATTTTTCTCAAGTTCATCTTGGAGTTTGTCACCCTTGCCCTCCTTTGCGGAGATACTGACACGTCCATCTTTCTGCATATCTATTCCCTGGGAATCCACATATTTCTTTGACACCAGGCATATGCTGCTCTTGGCAAATCCTGTGTACCAGCCTGAGAGCACAAAATTTTTCCTCTCACCATCCATCACCAAAGTAACGTTCTGACCTACCTTTGGCGACGTAATACCCATATTGTCAAGTATCTGCTTTGTGAGCATTATCTCATTCTCGTCCTTCGGATAGCTGCCATTTACATTGGTTATGGCCGGCTTCAGATTCTCATTAAATTCCGTATCATCATAATATTGAAGCAGATAACTGTACTTGCCTGACTCCGTGCTTACCGTCTGTGCATCAATCTGTATTCCCGCCGCAAGAAGTGACGGACAGGACTTTATATCATTTATCTGACCTTCAGATGGATGCTCCATATATATAGAAGATCTTGTTCCCTGAAGTCTGAGCTGCATCTGGTTAAGATTTTTAGCTATGGAAAATCCCAATGTAAATACAGCCGTGAACATAAATGTTGTGAGAACGATCGCCAAAATAACAATTACATTTCGCACTTTATTCTGCTTTAACATGCGGTGATATATCCTGCTCACCGCCGCCTGGTTATTGTTTCTAAGCATCCTTCTCACCCCCATTTGCCCCATCTGGTACTCCTGCTGAGAAGATCCTGCCATCTTCGATCCGTATCATCTGGTCTGCCATGGTTGCTATCTCTTCATTATGAGTGATCATCACTATCGTCTGTGCAAACTCTTTACCAGTCAGCTTTAACAGTGCAATGACATCCATGCTGGTCTTGCTGTCCAGATTGCCTGTCGGTTCATCAGCCAATATGATAGAAGGTTTTGCTGCCAGCGCTCTGGCTATCGCAACCCTCTGCTGCTGGCCTCCTGACAGCTGGTTAGGCATGGAAAATTTCTTTTCCGATAACCCGAGCACATCCATAATTTTATCTACATACGCAGTGTCTATCTTCGTTCCATCCAGCTCGATCGGAAGCACTATATTCTCGTACACATTTAATATTGGCACCAGATTGTAATTCTGGAAGACAAATCCTATCTTTCGTCTTCTGAATATAGTAAGTGCCTCATCGTCCATTTCAAAAATAGCTTTGCCGTCCAGTATAACATCCCCCGATGTTGGCCTGTCGAGTCCTCCTAAGAGATTTAGAAGTGTTGACTTTCCACTTCCTGAACTGCCTATGATAGATACAAATTTTCCCTCTTCAATATCAAGTGACACATCTGTAAGCGCATGCACGACATTGTCTCCTGTTCCGTATGTCTTTGTAAGATTGTGGGTTGATAATATATTCATGATACATCTTCCTTTTCATTTCTTTTTCATTTTCTGTCATTTCTTTATCTGATCTATTTGCCGTCTGATCTATTTGACGATTTTATTCTAACATCCACATCTTACAATCTTATTACGTTTAATATTAAGTTTTAGTGGTCACTGCTTACATTATCAATAATCGAGTAGGCGGCAGTAATTAACCGCCGTCCTCTCACAGCACCGTACGCCAGACTGTCAAACAATTCAAATAAATGGTATTATTAAAGTGCAAGATATTGAATCTAGAAGGATAGATTATGGCATATATTGTTGGAATTGATAGAAACCAGACAAGAATGGTTACTTCATCATTAGATGATCTTATAGATGAAAATAATTCGGTACGTGTAATATTTGTCCGCTATGCAATTGAATTTCTTATAATAATCCGGATATGTGTAAATCATATGACATCTCCTTAGGGAACTTCTGCTAGTATTTTTAACACAAGTTTCATAAAGCATCAATTCCCTAAGCAGATTTTTTAGAATTTTTTCTGATATTAACAAGAACCATCACGCACCAGCCAGATAGTAACAGTGCGGATATTGCGCTGCGCTGCCTGTACATATTCAGCTGCTGCCCACATCTGTGATAAAATATCTCCAGCACATCCTTGTCAGAATACAATCTTCGCTCATGTATAGCCTCAAGTTCATCTGAGGCATCACTCCAGAAATCAAAATCTGACCATTTTGACGGCAGATTTATGTCCGGCAGAATATCCAGATAATCCGAGGCATAGTAAAAGCTGCTGCCATAACCATGATGAACGGCAGCCTCCTCGGCATATTCCCCTCTGTAATTTTCATCTGATATATCGAGCACCATGCCATCTATAATTTTACTGTCGGCAAACTCCCAGTCACCGCCATGCCCCTGCTCTGCCTGAACGATCATGAAACTTTCCTCCGAGTCAATGACAGAACGGATGACATACTCTTTTTCAAGCACGGTCACGACGGAACCGGTGGTATGGCGACTTCCAAACAGTGTATACGAAAGCTCCCCGCTTATGATACATCCAGCTGCATCATTTCTTCTCAGAGCTCCAGCTCCCCAAAACATATCCTCCACCGCAAAATCAACCACAACTATATCTGACTGCACCTTTTTATATACAGCATCTCCGCCAACCGTCTCGCCCGGATATATCCTGTACGTGCCCTTCACATAATCCTCATCCTTCATTCTGGTGTACATGGTCTGCCCTGTGGTGACAAATGCATAATTTCTGTCGACACCATACCCGCCACTCATATATATTTCATTTACTACATTCCATATAAACAGCCACAACAACGCAATTCCGACAAATATACCGATCACAAATTTCCTCATACAAAGCCACCTATTTTTCACGTACAGTATCACCGGCTTCCACTTTCTTGTCAGAACTTACAATGATCTTATCATCACCGGTGAATGGGCTCTTCTTAAGACCGGCATCATAATTATTTGTATCCCCGACGGTCACGTATACCTTTTCTGCAACATACTCCGTCCCCAGAAGAGTATCCTTCGGTCTCTCGACAAGCACGTATGAACCAGACACATCAGCGTGTATTGCTGACATGGAAACTACAGATCCGTACTTTTCAGACTGATGTGAGATCTCTGCCAGCACGCTGTCCCCCACATCGAATGTATCGCCCGGAACAACAGCCTCCACTATATAGCCTTGACCATTTTCAACATTACTGTACACTGCAGATACCTCGGTATTCACACCGCTGTCATCCATCTGGACTGTAACTTTATCCCCCTTTTCTATGTACCGTCTCTGCTCCTCAGTCACTGACATTTTTATGGTGTAGCTGTCCGACTTCTCTGTTATCACAAAAGCTGCCTCTTCAGTAGTCTTATTTCCGATTCCAACTCTGGACTCCGATATGAGCCCATTAAGCTCCGAACAGACAACACCATTGTCATCCATGAGTTTCCCCAGATATGAGATCTGTTCATCCACCACGGCGATCTTGTCATCCATAACCGCCATCTCGTCTCCCCATGTGTACCAGTATTGTTCCTTCAGTTTTTTCTGTTCGAGCTTCTTCTCAAGATACTCAGATCTGACAGCTGCCACATCCACCCTCATAAGGGGATCTCCCTGCTCTATCTTTTTCCCGACACTCACATATATCTCCTGGGCCAAAAGTCCTGGATAGACGTACACCGGCGTCTTCTTGTCTCCATCTATCACCACATCCTGCAAAATCTCCGTGGATACCGTCCCAGACACCGCATATTCCGTCTCGACCCTCGGTGTCAGGGCACTGCTCGCAAATCTCGACATAAATGTGCCGGCAATAACCACCGCCATAAATATTCCAACAGCCTTTACCCCGCATTCTGCCCATAGCTTTGTTTCAAATCGCTTTCCTGAAAATCGCCTCATAACTCTTCTCCTGTTTTTCTCCTACAACCAGCCTTCATCAATCCTCGGCAGAGCCTATGGATATTCCCTCCGCCAGAATTACCCTGCCTACATAGAACACGATCAGTGAGGGAACACAGCTGAACAAGGCAAATGTAAACGCTCTCCCCGCGCTTCCCTCGGTCACATTTGGCAGATATACAGACAGCGGCCACAGATATTTGTCCTTGAGGAATACAACCGGCTGCTCCACGACATTCCAATATTCAAGGAATCCCAATATCACCGCCGCTATGATCCCCCTCTTTGCTATGGGAACAGCCATATATATAAATATCCTGAAGCTGCCAGCACCGTCCAGCCTCGCCGCCTCAACCACAGAATCAGGAACCTGCTCAAAGGCACTGTACATAATGAATATCGGAAATGTTGAGAACATCAGCGGCAAAATGATAGCCCAATGGGTATTTATCATGTTGAGACTGTTTAGCACTATGTACTGTGACAGCATCGTCACCTGAAATGGAAGTATCATGCAGAACATATACAGGCCAAATATCAGCTTTGCCCACCTGCTGCCGCTCCGGGACAATCCCCATGCCGCCGGCACAGCGAACACAAGCTGTCCGGCTATTACCACCCCGACAATCTTCACCGAGTTCCAGAAAAGCACATAGTATTCCGGAGTGTCAAACAGCAGCTCCACGATATTTTGAAATGTCGGATAAAGCGGTATCATATGCCACGCAGTGTATCCAGCTCCGCCGTCAGTTCCCGAAAACAATAACTGCCCAAGCTCTGTCTCACCCATAAATACACCACTTACCAGAAACAATAACGGAAGCACCGCAAGTACCGCACCAATTATGACGAACACCTTCAATAACAAATGTATCCCCTCTGCCATATATCTCATTTGCCCCCACGTCCTCTCTGGAAAATTTTTCTGTTATACTTCGCCGAGATCCCATGCCAGTCGATCAGACATAAGGCACGTATGGCAAGTATGATCCCGAAAAATACAACAGCCGTCATAACCGCTCCCGCTGTGAGCTTGCTGATCTCCAGCTTCTCAAACCAGTTGTTAAATGTGTGCTGTATCTGGTATATACTCATATCGGGATAACTACCCGCCATCAGATACTGCTCCCTGAATATTTTGAGGGAGTTCACCACTGACAACATGGCTACGATAAAAAAAGATCTCTTCATATTCGGAAGTGTGATCCTGAATATCTGTGTAAATCTTCCGGCTCCGTCAACCCGGGCAGCATCATACACAGTCTCCGGTATCGCTGACAATCCAGACATCCAGATTAGCATGTTGTATCCTGTATTCTTAAATATAAATGTACCTACAAAAAGCCAGAAGACAGCCTTTCCCGAAAGGAGATCGGCGAATAATATCTTCCATACCACTGCCAACGAATTTGACGGTATGGCAAGTGGAATGAGAAATGCAAACCTGACTATGTTGCTTTTCATTCCGTATACCTCTATCGCAACTATCAGCGATATCACCATGAGCAGTGGAACACTCACCAGTTCAAACCTCAGGGAATTGCCCGCCGCCAGTCTGAATGCCGTATTGCTCCAGACGGCTCTGTAGTTCTGCAGTCCTGCAAATCCGCCCTGCCCCGCATGACGAAAGGATGATATGAATACATCCATCAGCGGAATTACCACGAAGATCAGGACACCCACAAAGCCCGGAATCACAAATCCAACCGTTTCATTTGTTCTTCTGCTAACCAATTTATTCACTCAGATATACCCCTAAAAGTTTATCGATGGAATCTACTATACTGTCCAGACTCTCACCATTTTCAAGATAGTCTGCAGCGTTATCCCTTATCACACTGCGGACCCTCGCGTCAGGATTTGACGGAGTATCCAGCTCTCTAAGTTTTCTTATATACTCATCAAGATACTCTTCCTTACGCCAATACGACCAGTCCATGTAATCACTTCCGCCCAGCGTGATCTTTCCGCCCGGAGTTCCCATGGACTGTGCCTCTCTGTTCCATTCCCGCACGCCCTCCATATTTACCGGATTGCCACAATCAACTCCGTAATATATTTTCTGTACATCCGTGCTGAACAAAGCCTTCATAAAACTGACCGCATTGTCCAGGCTCTTTGAACCGGCATTTACCGCTATGACTGTGTTTGGCACAAATACTTTCCCACTGTCATTTCCCCATATTTCGTATGCGTAATCTGTGTTTTCTCCGCTCTCGCCTGCTCCCACCCCATAGTCCTCTTTTATACTATAAAAACGCCAGGACTCTCCCATAGTTTTCATATTCACAAATGCTGACTTTCTGCCAGACCATGATCTGTTAAACAGCGGACTCATATATTCACTGTTTATGGCTCTTTTTACCTGATCGCTGTAGCTTCCCCACTCGGCAGTCCACTCATCGATCTGATCCTGGGTCGTCCGCTCCATTTCCGTGTCATACAGAAGCTTTAAGTCCTCCAGAAATTTTCTGAGCATCTCAGCATCGTAATTTCCATCACTATCCACAATCTCCGATGCATATACCGGATACAGCGTATCGAAATAGCACTCCCAGTAATAGAATGACAAGTCATTTCCATATTCCGGTCTGTCCTGACTGCTTATATATGCTGCAAGCGACCGGGCATCCGTCACGTTCTTGACCTCATTCTCCGGTCCGATAATGGCAGTAAATGTCTCCATAGCCGGAATTGCGTATATCGAACCATCACTATTTCTGTATGCATTTAACACATTTTCCAGGCAATCTGGATTTTCCTGCAGTATATCGTCATACACCTTGGACAATTCCATGAGAACTCCGGTATCCTCATAGCTTCCAACATTCAGCCCATCCATGATGATGACATCTGGTCCCTCACCTGCCAGGAGCTGTGTATTGAGCGCACTTATGGCATCGCTCTCAGATATTCCATTCTCGTCATCCACGCCCCACACATACTTCACAGTCATATCCGAATGGTATGCCTCATACCACGAGATCAAGGTTTCATAGCTCTCCGCATAATAGAGCGAATATAGTGTGACCGTCTTATCATCCGGCTCCTCATCTACCACGGTTGATGCATAGCTTGGATCAGATGAATACACCACCACATTCTTTCTTCCGCTCCTGTCACCAGCTATCGCAACAAATGTATCGCTGCTTTCAACCACATAGTCGTACTCGATATCCGAATCCCTGAATGTCGCAAGTCTTATCCCCAGCCTATCCTCCAGCTTATACTCATATAACCCTGTGCTCAGCATGAGATACAGTGAGTCAGTAGCGTCATCATACTTCATGACATTTCTGCAGCTCACCGCATCCATCCCCTTGCCGCTGAATGTCTCGGCAAGCCCATCCGCCATTCCCTCATCAAATGACGTGGTGGTCTCAGCCTCACTTCCATCGGATATGTCATATGACAACAGACTTCTCTCTGTTAAAACCATAAGCCGATCTCCCGCCACACATATATCTGTGTAATCCATATTTTTGATGGCAAATCTCTCTTCGCCGTCCATGGAAAAGCACCTTATCTCACCGCCCGGGCAGCCTGAGATATAGCCGGAACCGTCAGCAAGCAGTCTGACAGCTGTCACATTTCCCTCAATGCCCTCGGATAACTGTCTGACTTCTCCATTCCCTGTTATTAAGGCGATCCTGCTCTCTATGTCACCATCTCCTGTGACACTGCTCAAAGCTATATAGACACTCCCATCCCCATCAACATATGCTGCCGATATCTTCTCATCCGCTGATATTATAGAATCTAAGTCAAGCTTTTCCTCCCGGGGCTCACCATCAAGTGATGTGAGCGTCATCTTTACAGCATCCCCGTCAGGATTTTCTCCTATGCATACATAGCCATCATGAGTCTTTCCAAATCCATACACCTCCGCCACATCTAACTGTGCCTTCTGGTATTCAGACATTCCCTTCACATTTTCTTCATTTTCTGATGTACCAGCGCAGCCACAACACATTATTATAACGGCGGCAAGCAGTAAAAATATATTTATACGTCTCATAATTACCTCCTTTTCCCAATTGGTATTCTCCCTCTTCCCAGGTCTTCATATACAGATTGTAGCATCCACAGTCTCATGGATTATCTAAAAAACATCTAAATTGAGTATACCGCTTTCAAACGCTCCTCAAATGAATTACTATAAAGTAGGAATGAACTACGAACTACATATGGTCTACATTCCATATCACAATAACGAAAAGGGGATATGTATGAATCTGCTTCTTGTAGAGGATGACCTCAATCTTGGGAAAATACTGAAAAGGCAAATGGAAGATCACGGAATAACCGTGACACTGTGTACAACCGGAAAGCAGGGTACGGAGCTCATATATTCCGGTGCGGACATCGACATCATGGTGCTTGACTGGATGCTCCCCGACATGTCCGGCCTGGACATTCTGAACCAATTATATTTTGACAGAATATCAATACCCGTGATAATGCTCACAGCCCTCGGAACACTTGAGAACAAAACTGCAGCATTTTCCCGTGGCGCCGATGATTACATCGTCAAACCTTTTGAATTTGACGAGCTGTTGGCCCGTGTAAATGCACTATACCGAAGATCTCACCAGATTCATACATTTGACTATTCATATGGGGATGTCACTTATCTGATTGACAGCCGGACACTTCAATGTGGTGACCAGTCGGTGCGGCTCACCAACAGAGAATCCCAGCTATTTGAACTGTTGCTGAGATCAGCAGGAAAGATCGTCAGTCAGGACGAGATCATAGAATCCATATGGGGACTGACCTCAAATGTGTGAAATGGAAATATACTGAATTACATTTATTTTCTGAGAAACAGACTTAAGACAATCCATAGCCATCTTGTGATAAAGGCAGTATACGGCAATGGATATATGCTCGTCTGTGGAGAGGGGGACACATCTACATGATAGCGCAGCTAAAAAAAAGACTTTCCACATTTCTGTCCTCCGTCATTGCGGTCATTCTGGCCGCCATGTCCATACTGCTGCTCCACACTGTGATAAAGGAGTACACAAACAGCACTCATGTATCGTACTCAAGGGATGTAAATCTTTTATACTCATATCTCGAACAGGTGAGCATCCTGGACATTCCGATTCTAACCGAATACAGCGAGAAAAATCTCAATATAGATGTGCTGCGAAACAGCAACACAGTCATGTCGACAAACAGCTTTGCAGAGAGTGCAGCAGTTCTGGAAGCTGCCTCTCCATACTCTCAGCCTATGTACTGGGATGATTATTACAATGCGGTAAATCAAGGGGAAACCAACAGAAGATTTTATACTGTCAGGTATAATCATATAGACTACTGGAACAGCTACAGCATCATAAATATAGGTGGCACTTTCTATACCATACACACAGTATTCAACAATGCTGTATTATCCGCATACAAGACAAAGATAATTATTTTATTTCTGCTCATAACTTCCGCCGCGATCATACTTCTGTCCATCTTCTCATGCATTTTCACGGTCAGGATACTTGTCCCTGTAAATAAGGCATATCAGAAGCAGGATATGTTCATAGCTGTGGCGTCCCATGAGCTGAAAACACCTATAACCATCATCAAATCATGCCTCAACGGACTATCCGGCAGTAAGCCGAACGAGACTGACAATGATTATATTTTAACAGCCCAGAGGGAATGTGACAGGATGACTGATATGGTGAACAATCTTCTGACATTTGCCGATATCAAGAAGTCTGGCAGAGATAATTTTGATGAGGTTCACCCGGAAGATATAATAATAGATTGTTATGATCGCTTTGAACCCATTGCCATTCAGAAAAATGTAGATCTGGTTGTGTCCATACCGGACGACCCGCTGCCGCTTTTCTCCATGGACAGGGACAGAATGCTCCAGTGCATGTCAATTCTGGTCGACAACGCCATATCGTGTACCTCCAAAGGGGCCATATCTATGTCAGTATCTATGAGAGACCAGAGATTGTGTTACCAGATATCTGATACGGGTGATGGGATAAGCGATGAGGACAAGCCTCACATATTTGAGACATTTTACTCAGGGCGCAATGATCACCGGACCCATTTCGGTCTTGGTCTCAGCATTGCCAAAAGTATAGCAGATCTACACAGTGCCGACCTCACCGTATGTGACAACATACCACATGGAAGCATATTTACACTTACCTTTAAACTGTAATTCCATTCTCGACTTGTACTCACACATATAAAAATACCCTCCTTACTGGTTGTCCAGTAAAGAGGGTACATATCATTTCAGTCTCGTAATGCTGGAATATTCTTGTTATGATGTCAGCACCTGTTCCATAACCTGCAGCACACCGCGCTCCTCATTGGATGGGGCGCGGAATCTTGCAAATTTCTCCATGCCGGGCTGCGCATTTGCCACGATATAGCTGTAATATACCGTCTTAAGCATCTCCGCATCATTGAAGTTGTCTCCAAATGCCATCATCTCACTGGTATCAACATCAAGGAGTTCTCCGATCTTTCGCATAGCCATGCCCTTGTCAACACCTTTGTTCATGATGTCTATCCATTCTCTTCCGCCCACAGTGACTGAGAAGTTATCGCCAAAACGAGGCGTATAGATCTCTTTGTACTTCACGGCAGCATCCCCATCAGGAGCAAATATCGTAAACTTATTGGCCTCGACATCAAGGCTCCTCATATCGTCGACAAATGTGAGATTGCTTAAGAATGCACGGAAAAACTTCGCATATTTCTCGTATTTCTTCAGGACATAAGCCCCGGAAAGGGCGCAGAGCACTGCGACTCCATCGGTCTCGTCCTCCACAAATCGTATCATCTTCTGGTACTCTTCCACATCCATCAGGCTCTTATATATGATCTCACCGCAGTTTGATATGGCAGCACCATTATCGCCGATAACCACAAGCTTATCCATCTTGTCTCCAAACATGTTTCTCAGGGTGTACATAGGTCTCCCGCTGGCTACAACAAATCTGATTCCTTTCTCATCCAGCCTGTCAATGTAGTCAAAAAAGCCATCCGGGAGTTTTCCATTTTCCATCAACAATGTGTGATCCATATCTGATGCTATTAATTTTACGTTTTTCATGTTTTTCTTCCTTGTGAATATTCTATGATATCTATTATATACTAACCATGCCACTACCGGCTTATCCCTGCCCCGCTGTTCTCTCGATCCAACTAAGGGCTGCTCTTCGCATCTTACTTTTTATTCAAGGTGACACAATTCTTCTCCAGATCATACTCTCTGGTATATCCGTCATCATCGTACAGCATATAGCTGCTGTTCTTATAGCCAATCAGCTGCATTGTAGTCTTGTCGATATCAGCAACGCACTCCGCCACATCCACGACAGGGATACATTTGCCACTTCTTACAAACAGGATGACCTCATTTTCCGGAACCTCCACGAAATGATGTCCCGCAGGCATCTCCGTCTGCTCCACTGAGCCATCTGCCGTAAACCTTACAAGCAGCATATCCTCTGGCAGATACACATATCTTCCGATGGCATTCTGCGTGTAAACCGGTGCGATCATGATCTCATTTCCAAGCATGAGCTGATCCTCAACATGAGCCGCGATCCTATCATCCGGATATTCAAATGCCAGAGGCTTGAACATCATGTCGTCAGTCAATGCCGCCTTCATGTACTCACTGTATATATATGGAAGCAATCGGTAACGGACACCGATCACATTCCTGAAATCCTCTATATGCTCAAACTGATAGCACTCCTGATTTCTTGTGCCTTCACAGGAATGGTCACGCATGAGCGGAGTGAACACGCCGAGTGCGAGCCATCTGAGAAGAAGGTCTCTGGATGTGTCGCATCCAAATCCGCCGAGATCCGCGCCCGTATACAGGAAACCGCACATATTCATGGACGGAAGCATCTTGATGTTGAGCAGGATGTGTGACCACCACGATTTGTTATCGCCCATCCAGACGCCGCCATAACGATGCATCCCTATATAAGACGATCTGGAGAACAAAAGTCGTCTCTCATCCGGTGAGATCTCGCGAAGCGCCTCGCCTGCCGCCCTTGTCATGTTATATCCAAAGAGGTTGTGAACCTTGTCGTGACGCACCATCTCCCCATCCACATTGTGATACATAGATGCGTAATCCTTCGGATTGTTGGCAACACCTGCCGCCATACCCGAGATGCCCCAGACATCGTCCACAGTCTCGTCCTTCTCAATGAACTTCTTCATAGCTTTCTTCAGCTCGCTCACGCCCTCCGGGGTGAAGAAGATCGCCGGCTCATTCATGTCATTCCAGAAGCCCTCTATACCTGCATCCGTCAGAATCTTGTACTTTGCACCGAACCAGCGTCTCGCCTCAGGGTTCAGCACATCAGGGAAATGTGTATATCCCGGCCATACCGCCGCAACGAAATCACTTCCATCTGCTCTCTTGCAGAAGTAGTTATTTGCCACGCCCTCCTCATACACATCGTAACCTTCCTCAATCTTTACTCCGGCATCGATGATCGGGATCAGGCGTATATTATCCTTTTTCAGATTCTCCACATACTCCGAAAAATCGCCAAAGTCGTCATTTATGGTGAAATCCTTATAGCTGTCCATGTAATCTATATCCATGTAGACCATATCGATCGGGATGTGGTTCTCTCTGTATTTTCTCGCCACCGTCTCAAAGTCCTCCGGTGTCTTGTATCCCCAGCGGCTCTGTCCAAATCCAAATGCAAACTTTGGCGGGATATAACTCCTTCCGATCATCTTCCTAAACTGCTTCGTGATATCATATGGGCTGTCACCTGTTATCACATAGATATCCAAATCTGCGCTGTCACAGAAAATATGCAGCTCATCGCACTTCGTATATCCCACGTCAAATGTGATCGTGGATGGATAGTCAAAATACAGGCCAAATGTCTGCGCTCCTGAAACTATAATAAAGTTGTGTGATGCATACAGTGAGTATACATCCTCGTGATGATGCGGATTGTCTGCATTGTTGCTTATGTACTTGTAGCCTCTCTTGTTGATTCCTCTGTTCGCCTCGCCAAGGCCATACACTATATCACTGTCCTCAAGACCAAATGTGTACGAAAATCCGGCTGTTAAGTCTATATTGCCGTGATCTGGCTGTCCTTTTTCTGCTGCGATATCTACCACTACTGATTCTGTCTGAAATGGCTTTCCGTATGTATACTTCTTTATCATGCTGTCACCTCTATGCATCTCTCTTTTTTCTTCTGTATCTCTTTTTCTTTCTCCTGATCGTCTTGCCGCGCTTTGCCGCCTGTGCCTTTCTGAATTCCTGTATCTGCTCGATCATGGCGGCATAATCCCTCTCGAACAGGATCTCACTTATCTCATGATGCACGATCTCCGCCGGAAGTCTGTCAACTATAAGTGTCCTGACGAAATCCTTGCTCTTTCCCTTATACATCGGAAGGCTGTAGGTCTCCTGAATATGTGCAAGCTCCGGTCTCCACAATATACGTATGGTACGAAGCAGATCAGCCCGTGGATTAGGCTGCATCTCCCTGACCACATAGAAATCGATCTTGTGAGTCAGCTTGTCTGACACTCCATCCTCCAGGCCTTCTGCATCTGGCTTGCTGCCTGTATCATATTCTTCAACAGATATGATCCCCCAGTAGTCCGGCACATGCTCTGCCACATGACCTGCATGTGTACTTCCCACCACCACGATATTCTGGTCAAAATATAGATCATAGTCTGCTACCTGACTCTCCAGCCGCGTGTATGTATCCGCATCACTTTTTATCTCGATTCCCACTATCTTGTCTGGAATGACCATTACCACATCCGCACGGGAGTTTCCGACGGTCTTCTCCTCAAGGATACGCACCTTGCCATATCGCTCCTCAAGGAAATCAAACAGGGGTTCTCGTATATCTTTATCTAATAACATTTTCCCTCCTGAAATCAATTGTTTAAAGTAATCTTTATATGTATTTTTGTCTGCAAAGTCAAGAATCTCCCGCTTTAGCTGAGAAAACCAGGGCAGACCGCTCATAAAGTGAGCTTTCCGCCCTGGTTTCTATGTGAACATAATATTATCAGCCCTTGTTCACAAGCTCTGTGAACTTCTTAAGCGCATCCTTCGCCTCTGGTGAAATGTTCCTTGGAACTGCAATTCTCACGGTCACATAGTGATCTCCATGGGTATTGCCACCCCTTGCCTGAACACCCTTGCCACGAAGCCTTATCTTGCTTCCCGACTGAGTACCCGGTGCTATCTTGCACTTCACATCACCGAACATGGTGTGGACCAATATCTCTCCACCGAGAACTGCCGTGTCAAATGGCACAAGAGCCGTGGTGTATATATCCAGACCCTTTCTCTCATAACCTGCCTTATCTCTTACATTGACCTTCAGCAGCATATCTCCAGGCTGACCCTTGCCGGTTCCGGGATATCCCTTGCCAGCCAGTCTTATCACACCGCCGTTGTCTATACCCGCCGGAATGTGTACAGTGAACTGGGAACTTCCTCCCCGTCCATCATTGAACGACAGAGTCTTGTCGCAACCATATACTGCATCATCAAAATCTACCGTGACACTTGCCTCCATATCTCTGCCCCGCGCATTGAAGCTTCCCTGACCGAATCCGCCAAATCCACCTCTCTGTGAGCGGCCACCGCCGCCAAAGAACGAGCCAAATATATCGCCAAACATATCACCGAAGTCTCCACCCTCAAAGTGGAAGCCTCCGCCTCCGAATGGATCACCACCGGCGGCTCCACCGGAGCCATCGAATGCAGCCATTCCAAACTGATCATACATCTTCCTCTTCTCGGCATCAGACAGTACCGCGTAGGCCTCAGAGGCCTCCTTAAACTTCTCTGCAGCCGTCGCATCGCCAGGATTCGTGTCCGGGTGGTATTTCTTCGCCAGGGTTCTATATGCTCTTTTTATCTCAGCGTCTGTGGCTGTCTTTGATACGCCGAGAACTTCATAATAATCTCTTTTTGAAGCCATGATTCCTACCTCCCGATAAGCCTATGTATAGTTTAACACTATCTGTCAAGTGATTCCATATTTTTAATGTTAAAATACACACATATTATCTGGCAATTTTTAGTCATTTTTTTATTTAATTAAAGTATAAAAAAAGCACCTCCACCGATGATTCCACCAGTGGAGATGCATTCGTATGGCTAATGCTATTATCCTACTGCTTTACGTTGAAAGCTTTGATTCCAGGATATACAGCTGAGTCGCCAAGCTGCTCTTCGATTCTGAGGAGCTGGTTGTACTTTGCAACTCTCTCTGATCTTGAAGGAGCACCTGTCTTGATCTGGCATGTGTTGAGTGCTACTGCGAGATCTGCGATAGTTGTATCCGCTGTCTCACCTGATCTGTGTGATGATATTGCTGTGTATCCAGCCTTATGAGCCATCTTGATAGCCTCAAGTGTCTCTGATACTGAGCCGATCTGGTTGAGCTTGATAAGGATACAGTTTGCGCATCCCATCTCGATACCCTTTGCAAGTCTCTCTGTATTTGTAACAAACAGATCATCACCGACAAGCTGGACCTTGTCGCCAAGTCTTGCTGTGAGCTTCTGCCATCCTTCCCAATCCTCCTCATCGAGACCATCCTCGATTGAGATGATAGGATACTTCTCAACAAGCTTTGCCCAGTGCTCGATGAGCTGCTCTGCTGTATACTCTGTTCCAGCCTTTGGAAGCTTGTACCAGCCCTTGCCCTTCTCGCTCTTCCACTCTGATGAAGCAGCATCCATAGCGATCTTGAAGTCCTTACCCGGCTCATATCCAGCCTTCTTTACGGCCTCGAGAATTGTCTCGATAGCCTCCTCGTCAGACTTAAGTGCCGGGGCAAATCCACCCTCATCACCTACTGATGTAGCAAGGCCTCTCTCTTTGAGGATTCCTGCAAGTGCGTGGAATACCTCTGCACACCATCTCAGACACTCCTTGAATGATGGAGCGCCAACTGGCATGATCATGAACTCCTGAACGTCAAGCCCTGATGACAGAGCATGACATCCACCGTTTACGATGTTCATCATTGGAACTGGAAGCTTGTTTCCTGAGATTCCACCGAGGAATCTATAAAGAGGAATGTCAAGTGAGATTGAAGCTGCTCTTGCTGCTGCGATTGAAACTGCAAGGACAGCATTTGCTCCAAGGTTTGACTTGTCCTTTGTTCCATCAGCCTTGATCATTGCTGCATCAACTGCATATATATCAGACGCATCCATTCCTGTAAGTACGTCATTTATAGTAGTATTTATATTCTCTACTGCTTTCTGAACACCCTTGCCGAGGTATCTTGACTTGTCTCCATCACGAAGCTCAAGTGCCTCAAACTCACCTGTGGAAGCTCCACTTGGCGCCGCACCACGACCTACTGTTCCATCTGCCAGATACACCTCCGCCTCAACTGTTGGATTTCCTCTTGAATCAAGGATCTCTCTTCCTATTACCTTTTCAATCTCAAGATAATTCATCATTTTTATATTTCTCCTTTCGTCGCGCGAGTATAACCCCTGCTGTCCCTCCGATTCAGCAGTTTACAGAGGGTACAGGAGCTCACATGATCTACGATGTTAGTTTAAGCTAACTTATATTTAAAATCAACATAAGTAGTTGCTCATATTTTATCATTTAGCATTTTTCGTCATTATCCGAGTGCCACATCCAGCACCATCATCAGAGCGAAGCCCACCGCCGCACCGATGGTTCCTATATTGGTATGCTCGCCCGCCTGAGACTCAGGTATCAGCTCCTCTATGACCACATAAAGCATGGCTCCCGCCGCAAATGCAAGGAAATACGGAAGAAGTGGTGTGACCTGGACAGCCAGCAGTGCCGTGAGGAAACCTCCGACCGGCTCCACAGCTCCGGACAGCGTTCCATACAGAAATGCCTTCTTCTTGCTCATGCCCTCGCCAACAAGCGGCATGGACACAATTGCACCTTCCGGGAAGTTCTGTATAGCGATTCCTATGGAAAGTGCAAATGCACCTGTGACGGACACGCCCATATTGCCCATGGCTGCGCCGGCGTACACAACGCCCACTGCCATGCCCTCGGGGATATTGTGGAGCGTGACTGCAAATATCATCATGGTCGTCTTCTGAAGCTTTGACCTGACGCCCTCCGGTTTGTCACTTTCCAGATGAAGGTGAGGTATCACCGTGTCAAGAACAAGCAGGAATATGATTCCAAGAGCAAATCCGATAAGTGCCGGCAGCCACGCTATCTTTCCCTGTGCCTCCGCCATGTCTATGGACGGAATGAGCAGTGACCATATGGACGCCGCGATCATGACCCCCGCCGCAAACCCGAGCAGAGCCTTCTCCACAAGCGGGGATATCTTATCTTTCATAAAGAAAACCATGGCCGCTCCCAGTGTTGTTCCGGCAAATGGTATAAATAATGTTATGAACTCTGACATTTCATCACCTCTTTATAATATGTATTCTGTCTATACTATATTCGTATAACCTCTTCATTAGTTCATTTTTTTAAATTGCGACTACAATTTAATTGAACAGGCGCACTTTGTCAACACAAGTTTTTGCATATGATAGAAGTTATCAATACCGGGCCAAAATGCTTCGCATTTCGACAATTTAAGTGCTATAATACCTGAGGTTATGCTATAATAGGCATGGTTGTACCAGCTTGGATATATTTGTATGCAAATGGAGATAAATATGAAGAGAACAGAACGAATGATCTGAGTATTTTTTATTTGACATAATTATTTATAGAAAGCATAATAAGTGATACATTTAGTCGTACGGATCATAAGTCCGTACAAATACAATAAAAGACACATTCCAAGGGGAAAAGTATGAAAGAGAATTTACAATTTACAGCTTTATTGGATATTTTAAGCAGGCAGGATCTTATAACTGAATATTCGGAGGATTGCAAAGACATCACTCCTTCCCATATAACCATCAATTCCAAGGATGTGGTCCCAGGTACATTCTTCGTGTGCAAGGGTGCCTCATTTAAGGAGGATTACCTGAAATCAGCCATCGCACAGGGCGCCATCGTATATTTGTCACAGCAAAAGTACGACGACGTGGACATTCCTTATATTATTGTAAATGATATAAGAAAGGCCATGGCTCTTGCTGCCAGATGGTTCTTCGGCAATCCAGGCGATAACATGACCAAGGTCGGAATCACCGGAACAAAGGGAAAGACCACAGTTACATTTGTCATGAAGGATATACTGGACAAATACACCGACAACAGATGCTCAGCATTCTCAACCCATGAGATTGATGTTGGAACAAAGGTTTTTGAGACCACTCTCACCACACCTGAGCCTATTGAACTCCAGACATACTTCGACATGGCTGTAGATGAAGGCTGTACACACTGTATAATGGAAGTTTCTTCCCAGGCCATGAAGATGAACCGTATCTACGGAGAGCACTACAAGGTCGGAGTATTTACCAATATCGACTACGATCACATCAGCCCGACAGAGCACGCCTCCATGGAGGACTATCTCGGATGCAAGGTATCCTTCCTGAAGCAGTGCGACAACGTTGTGCTGTACAGTGACACAAGATATTTTGAGACAATATATAATGAAGTAAGAGACAAGCACGTTGTTGTATACGGAAGCAAGGAATCAATTGAAAAGCTCATGTCAAGGGATGACGATTTCTTTGAAAAGGATACTGAATTCGCCAGCATCCACAATGAAGATCTCACAGACCATAACAGCTACTTTGAGCTTATATACGGAGGAGAGAACAGAGCATACAACACCAACCTGATCGGTGATTACAATGTTGAAAATATTGTTGCCGCCATCATCTCATCTCTTCTCATCGGCATTCCAAATGATCAGATCAGAAGCAGCATCAGAGATGTATATGTTCCGGGAAGACTACAGGTATATCACTGGAAGGATCGCACATTTATGATCGACTACGCACACAACTATATAAGCATGTACAGACTGTATGAGATGGTTAAAAAGACCATGAAGCCAAAGTCTATAACCGTTGTATTCGGCTGTGGCGGTGAGCGTTACAAGAAGCGCCGTGAGGATATGGGAAGACTTGCTGAGCAGTATGCCGACAAGGTTGTTCTCACCATGGAGGATCCTGGCTTTGAGTCCTGTGAGGAGATCTGCAAGGAGATCAAGCAGTACATCACAAAGCCTTGCTATATAATCGTTGACAGGGAGCAGGCTCTCACAAGAGCCCTCGACGAGGCTCAGCCTGGCGAGCTTGTCATCACGACTGGAAAGGGTATCGAGAGCACCCAGAGGATCAATGGAACTTTTGTGCAGTGTCACTCTGATGCGCAGGTTATCGAGCATTGGCTGACGGAGCATCCGGAGAAGTAAGGGACGGACGGTAATCAGTCCTTCATCTGTATTCAGTTCATGAAAAAGAGATGTATGTTGTGTATGTGCTATCACGTTCGACTGCTGTCGCTTCACTACCGATAGCCCACACACAACATACATCTCTTTTATTATATTTTTTGAAGCAGATGAATGGCTGATTACCTGTGTTTTGACTGAACATTAGATATGCAATGGTAAACCACAGGTTTATTGCCTTTCTTGCGGCTCAGCTTATAATGAATAGTAGAAATGGGGCGAAAGCGCTGTTATGCAGGTGACAGGAGTTGCCTATCAGACTGACGTAAACTTAATAGTCGTAGCAGGCTGTAGAGTGATGATGCGTGTGATGTTCCGGGAAACAGTGCATGGCTGAGCTTCATAAGGGTTGTTTGTTTACCAAAACCCGGATAGGCAGAGATGCCGAAAGAAAACATTCAGGGAGTTCTACTAAGTAGAACTCCTTTTTTATCTGTTATCTTCCACCACTTTCTCCCTCATCTTCGGATCGAATTTTCCATTTCGGATCATTGCTATCTCCCGTTTGAACGGCTCGTAGCTTTTCTTGCTGTTTTCCGGGTCTTTGATGTATGGGGATTCCAGGATCTTTGGGACTTCCATGAAGTCCGGATGGTTCATGATGTACATGAGTGGCTCAAAGCCGATCTTGCCAAACCCAAAGTTCTCGTGTCTGTCTTTAGCCGCTCCCGGTTCGTTCTTGCTGTCGTTCATATGGAACACGGCTATCTGATCTTTGCCGATGAGTCTGTCGAACTTCTCCACGACTCCATCGAAATCATGTATGATGTCGTAGCCCGCATCGCTGGTGTGACAAGTGTCAAAGCACACACGAAGCTTGTCATTATGACTCACTCCATCATAGATTCGCGCAAGCTCCTCAAAGTTTCTTCCAATCTCACTGCCCTTTCCCGCCATGGTCTCCAGAGCTATGTGGCATGCGGTGTCCGCGGTCAGGACTTCATTCAGGCCCTTTACTATGCTTGCAATTCCCTTGTCCACGCCCTCTCCTACATGTGAGCCCGGATGAAGGACTATGGTCTGTGATCCCATCGCTGTCGCCCTGTCAATCTCCTTTGCGAGGAATTCCACTGCGATTTCATAAGTCGCAGGATTTACTGTATTTGCAAGATTGATTATATACGGCGCATGGACCACGAACTCCTCTATGCCGTTCTGAGCCATGAGTTCATGTGCCTCCTGTATCCTAAGCTCCGATATATCTTTGCGTCTCGTATTCTGTGGTGCGCCTGTGTAGAGCATAAATGTATTTGCGCCAAATGCCACAGCATCCTTCACTGAGCCTAGCATCATCTCCTTGCCCGACATACCCACATGACATCCTAATTTCAACATAATTTATCTCCATTCATTCTAAACTGGTTTCAGTTTACTCTATCCTCGCCGACTGCACAATACGCTGCCGCTACAATCAATAAATAGCTTTTTCTAATTTTACCATATATTATGTAGACTGTTCGCAAATCATTTGGTAAACTAAATACCAGAAACCAACTTATATTATACATTTGGGAGAAAACCGCTATGCAATTAAAAAATGTACTAATCGTCGTAAATGACATTGAACGATCAAAAAAATTTTACAAAGATATCTTCGGGCTTGAGGTTATCTTGGACAACGAGGGAAATGTGATCCTGACGGGAGGGCTGGTCCTTCAGGATGCAACTATTTGGGCTGAATTCATTGAAAATCTTGTAATTCCACATAACAATGCTTCGGAGTTATATTTTGAAGAAAATAATATCGAGGAGTTTGCACAAAAACTTGATGAGTCGCCATACGACATTGAATATGTCAATCGTCTCATGACTCATTCATGGGGACAAAAAGTCATCAGATTCTATGATCCTGACGGCAATCTTATCGAGGTTGGAACGCCATAATTTTTCCTATATCCATTCCCTCTATTTCATGTTACAATTAATGACATATTACCCAATTGGAGGACAAATTTTTATGAGTAACACAGGAAGAACCTGTAAGGTTCACTACACAGGAACATTCAACGACGGAACAAAGTTCGATTCTTCATATGACAGGGGCGAGCCTATCGAGTTCGTTTGCGGTGCAGGACAGATGATTCCGGGATTTGATCAGGCAGTTGAGGGCATGAACGTTGGCGATATCATCGATGTACATCTTCGTCCTGAGGACGCATACGGAATGCCTGACCCGGAGGCCATCATCAAGGCTCCTCTTGCAGATATGCCTGGCGCTGAGAATCTTGAGGTCGGTAATCAGGTATACCTTGCCAATTCCATGGGACAGCAGTTCCTTGTAAAGGTCATTGAAAAAGATGACGAATCCATCACATTTGATGCAAACCATGAGATGGCCGGCAAAGAGCTCAACTTCAAGATAGAGCTTGTATCAGTGGACTAATAGTAACGATACTTATGTTAGAAGGAACCTTTTCACACTTGACGTCAGTTCCGACGGTCTGTCCCACCCAATTGGACGGACAGTGTGATCCGATTATATAAGGAGGCGGGAATCGTGAACATTTACATAGACGAATCAGGTTCTATCAATAAATATGCCACAAACGATCAGTATTTCGTGGTGTCTATGATCCATGTCCTCGATCCCGTCGCCCTTGAGCGTGCTTACAAGAGATTTATTTCTTCCAACTATGAGATGCTTCTTGATCTGGACAGTGATAAGGTCGATGACATGACCGGCAAGATCACCAAGCACGGCGGGAGAATGTTCCGGGACGGCAAATTCCGTGAACTAAAAGGTGCACAGTTTGACAGAGACATGAAGCACATATTTGTGGATTACTTCTCCAGGAAGCATCACTTTGACGTGTACTATATCATGATGAAGAATGAAAATCTGCCGAACCGCTTCTTCGACAACATCTCCAGGACATTCAACTTCTCCATCAAATCTGCCCTGCTCTACTTCATACAGAATGGATATCTTCCTGACGAGGACTGCTTTCTGCAGCTTGACGAGAGGAATGAGCGGGTGGAGAACAAATCATTCCTTGAAAATTACCTGAACACCGAGCTTTCACTGTCAGGTCAGGTCGCAGGTAATTTCTCAGTGAGCTACTTTGACTCGGCCTGCAACAAATTTGTGCAGATAGCGGATGTATTTTCTAATCTGTTCTATTCTCACTTGCAGACCGGACACTATACTGATGAGCTGGAGCTTATGAAAGAGCTGGGTATACTTAAGGGTGTTTACGAGCTGACATAATCAAAAAGGGATTGAACCTTGCGATCTGTATCGCGGTTTCAATCCCTTTTTTGAAATATTTAAAATACCAATTGCCTCCGAGCGATGCTCACACAGAACACTTACATAGATAAACGCACTATCGAAGGACTTACTGTTGGTACTTATATAATATCATGTTTTGCTTCAAAAGACAATAAGTCCGTGTTAAATTCACTGAAATTTTCACTCTTTTTTATCTGTCCTGCTCTCCCGTCCATGTCCAAACGCCAGATAGCCTATGAAAAGAACAAACAATGCTGCAACTCCCATCCAGATACACAGCAGTTTTGGTCCCTTCGGGGCAAATGTATCATAGTATCCCTTGAAATAGATTACCACAATTATAAGCGGCAGCACGTATGACATGTATTTTCTGAGGTACTGCGGAAACGGCTTACCGATACCGTTGTCTGCCTCAGCGACAAAGTTTTCAAATCCCCATCCATTCTTTCTTGTACAGAACAGGACAAAAAGTAATGATCCGAGTGGGAGGATATTTCCCGATACGAGAAAATCTTCCAGATCCATGATATTTGTACCCGCTCCCATCGGAGTGATTCCTGAGAGCACATTGAATCCAAGCACAGCCGGCAGGGAGAGCACTGATATCCCGATCAAATTTATAATAAGTGACTTCTTTCTCTTCCATCCAAACATATCTATACTTATCGATATGATATTCTCAAACACCGCGATAACCGTGGAAAGCGCCGCAAATGACATGAATATGAAGAACAGAATTCCCCACACTCTTCCTCCCGGCATGTGGTTGAACACATTCGGCAGGGTCATAAACAGAAGTGATGGTCCCTTGTCCGGGCTGATCCCGTACGCAAAGCATGCTGGCAATATGATGACTCCGGCCATGAGTGCCACAAATGTATCAAGGTACATAACACTCTTCGCCTCGCCAGACAATTTTCTCTCCTTGCCTATATAACTTCCAAATATCTCCATGGATCCCATACCTACACTGAGTGTAAAGAATGCCTGGGTCATGGCGTCAAATAATACATTGCCCCAGCCTCTGGCATTTGCACGCTCGATACTTGGAACAAGATAGAACTTAAGTCCTTCTTCGTTGCCCGAGAGCATGAGCGAATTCACTGCCATGACTATCATCAGAACTATAAGTGCAAACATCATGATCTTTGTCACCCTCTCCACTCCGTTCTGAAGTCCCAGTGAACATATACCTATACAACACACGATGACCGCAAGTGTGATCGCGACCATAAGTCCCGGTGATGCAAGCATCCCTGTAAATTTGTCTTCTATTGCTTCTACTGACCCACCATGAAGCTGTCCTGATCCCATGACGTACACATAGTATACCATCCAGCCCGCTACCATAGTATAAAACATCATCAGCAGATAGTTGCCGGCATAGGCATACCAGCTGAATTTATGCCAGTTGCCGCCCTTCGGCGCAAGCTCCTTAAGCGCTGAACCAACGCTCTTGCCACTCCCTCTGCCTATCGCAAACTCACAGGTAAGGATAGGATATCCCAGAAGCAGCAGACACAGCAGATATATCACGATAAATATCGCTCCGCCATTCTGCCCGCATATATACGGGAACTTCCATACATTTCCAAGACCAATAGCACATCCCGCCGATACGAGGATGAACCCCAGTCTGGAGGCGAACTTTTCTCTGTCGCCGTTGTTATTTTCTTTACTCATACACTTTTCCTTTCACAGATATCAGTATTATTTGTGTCTGATGTTTACTTCAAGCTGTTACATTCTGCATTGTTTTTCATTTATTCTGACACATACCCTGTGATTGTATCATACATTACAGCATTTGTGTGTTTAAACTTTTACAGTTTAAAGCAAATTTTATCCCGTATTTGAACCAGATAAAATACAGATATTTTTATGTTTGCTGTGCGTTTTCAATAAGTATATTTTCCTGCAAAATAAATCTATTAATTTACATATAAAGGATTACATTTTTCCATATTATATTTTATTATAATAAGTAGAATGTTCTTAATACTATTAAGACCGTTCTCCGTATTTTGAGGCAGATTTCTGTGTGGGTTTGCAGTACCTTATACCTTAAACCACCAGCGCATAGCTGCAAGTGCGCTGCTCATATTATGGAGAAACGAATAGTAACGCATGCGCCGCGCGAATTGCATTTATATGCGCATGCTGCATTTTTATAAGGAGGACATTTATTATGGCTACATGGCTTAAAGATGCAATTTTTTATGAGATATACCCACAGAGTTTCTACGATACCAACGGCGACGGTATCGGTGATTTTAACGGAATCACTGCAAAGCTTGACTATATCAAGTCTCTTGGATGCAACGCTATCTGGATGAATCCTTGCTTTGATTCACCATTTTCCGATGCAGGCTACGATGTAAGGGATTACAAGAAGGTTGCCGAGAGATACGGAACAATGGAGGACATAGAGAACCTCTTCGCTGAGGCTCACAAGAGGGACATGCACATTCTCCTCGACCTGGTTCCAGGCCACACATCTGAGGAGCATGCATGGTTTACCGAAAGCAAAAAAGCTGAGCCAAATGAATACTCAGATAGATATATGTGGACTGACGGATGGCTCTGTGGCGGTGCAGGTCTCAACTACATCGCAGGAGAATCACCAAGAAACGGTGCCTACATCGTCAACTTCTTCAAGTGCCAGCCGGCTCTCAACTATGGCGTTCTGAACCCAACTGAGAGATGGCACAAGAGCATGTACGATCCTGCATGTATCGCAACCAGAGAGGCTATGAAGGACGTATGCCGCTTCTGGCTCGACAAGGGCTGTGACGGCTTCCGTGTAGATATGGCAGATTCACTTGTAAAACATGATGACGAGAATAAAAGCGGAACTGTTGCCGTATGGCAGGACATTCTCGGCGATATACACGCTGAATACCCTGAGTCAGCATTTGTATCTGAGTGGGGAAAGGCTGAACAGTCAATCAAGGCCGGCTTCGATATGGATTTCTATCTCGACTGGATGGGCAACGGATATAACTCTCTGGTAAGAGATTACGAAGCTCACCTGAATGCATTTGCATCTCTTCCAGAGTCACTTGACGACAGCACGGAGAACAACAGCTTCTTCAAGGCTGACAGCAAGGGAACCTGCGACCACTTCATTGATGAATACATGGGAAGATACGAGCAGATAAAGGACAAGGGTGCTATAGCCCTCATCACAGGAAATCACGACACTACACGTATCAGCTACGGACTCTCGGAGGATGAGTTAAAGCTTGCCTACGCATTCTTACTGACAATGCCCGGCAATCCATTCATCTACTACGGCGATGAGATCGCCATGAGCTTCAGAAGCATGGCAAGCAAGGAGGGCGGATTCACCAGAACCGGCTCAAGAACTCCTATGCAGTGGACAAGCGGTGACAACATGGGCTTCTCATCAGCGCCTGCCGACAAGCTCTATCTGCCGGTTGATCCTGCAGAAAATGCCGCAAATGTTGAGGCTTCCGAGGCAGATCAGAACTCACTGCTCAATACAGTGAAGACCCTCACTTCTCTCAGACATTCACAGGCCGATCTGCTGGACAAGAGCAACCTTGAGATCATCAGCAGAAAGCCACTTGTATATAAGAGAGGGAATCTACTCCTTGCAGTGAACCCTAAGAATACAGACACCCAGTCAAGGAAGCTTGCTGAGCTGACTGGTGACGCAAAGGTTATCTATTCTATAGCAATAAACGGCACACAGCCAGGTATCGCTGACGGAGTTATCACTCTTCCGACACAGAGCTTTGTTGTGATAAGCTGCTAATTTGGAGCAATATATAACAACTCAATAACCATATAAAAAGGTCATCACATAATATGGCAATCATACACAACGGAGATTTCATTTTCCATGTGGGTTGCTCATATTATGCGATGGCCTCTTTTTATCTTCTTCCCTGTGGTCATCTCCCCAAACTTGTGGTAATATTTAATGGATTATATGCTCATGTGCCACGACAGAATAAGTGCACATGACATACAGGATTATAAAGGAGAACAAGATTATGAACATGCAGGAAGCTACAAGCATCATGAAGGCTGACAGCTACAAAATGGCTGCACTTTCAGAAGATACAAGAAACAATATACTAGTACATGTAAAGGACGCACTCATCGCACATAAGGATGAGATATTTGCGGCAAATGCAAAGGACATGGCTGCTGCCGAGGAGAACGGGATCGCAGCATCAGTCAAGAAGAGACTGAAGTTCGACGAGCACAAGCTCGCTGACGTGACAAATGGAATCGATGAGCTCATAAAGCTCCCTGACCCGGTTGGACAGATCCAGCTCAAGAGAGAGCTTGACGAGGGGCTGGTCCTTCAGAGAGTCTCCTGCCCTATCGGTGTCATCGGAATCATATTCGAGGCAAGACCGGATGCGCTGGTCCAGATATCATCATTGTGCATCAAGAGCGGCAACTGCGCAGTACTCAAGGGTGGCAAGGAAACTGCCAACACCAACAAGGCTCTCTTCGATGTGATCTACAGCACAGCCGTTGCAAACGGAGCACCAGAGGGCTGCATGCTCCAGGCAAGCCAGCACAACGAGATCGATGAGCTTCTGTCATGCAACAAGTCCGTTGACCTGCTCATACCTAGAGGCTCAAATGCATTTGTGCAGTATATAATGAACAACACCAAGATCCCTGTCATGGGACACGCAGACGGAATCTGCCACACATACATAGACAAGGATGCGGATATTGAAAAGGCAATCCCTATCATCATAGACGCCAAGACACAGTACACCGCCGCCTGCAATGCAACGGAGACACTTCTCGTCCACAGAGATGTGGCAAAAGAAATGCTTCCGGTCATGGCAAAAGCACTTAAGAAACACGGTGTAAAGCTCCGCGGAACCGCCGAGGCAGCGGAGATCATCAATCAGGCTGAACGCAATATGAGCAGCCCGAACGGTATTGAGATCATAGGAGACGATGATTTCAATACCGAGTATCTTGACCTGGTGCTCTCAGTCAAGATCGTGAACGATGTGCAGGAGGCGATCTCACACATCAACCACTTTGGTTCACATCACACTGACTGTATCGTGACTGAGAATAACGAGACCGCCGCCCTCTTCATGCAGCTTGTCGATTCGGCCGGAGTATACCAGAACTGCTCCACAAGATTTGCCGATGGATTCAGATACGGATTTGGCGCAGAGGTCGGAATCAGCACAAGCAAGATCCATGCAAGAGGCCCTGTAGGACTTGAGGGACTTGTAACCTACAAATACAAGCTTTACGGACATGGACAGATAGTTGATGACTACGCAACCGGAAAGAAGCAGTTCCATTTCAAAGACCTGTAGAATAATAAACGATCATCAGCGGGGACTCTCTCATGTACATCAGTCCTCGCTGATGCATTTACTATATAAATAGGAATTACATAAAAATGAAAACAATACTGAAAATATTCAAAAACGACCTGATCGGTATCAAAAAAAGTATACTCACAATAGTTCTCGCCGTTGGACTGTGCATACTGCCTGCGCTGTATGCATGGTTCAACATATTTGCAAACTGGGATCCATATGCCAATACCGGCAATATCAATATCGCCGTCGTCAACCTGGACAAGGGCTACACAGATGCGGACGGCAACGAGATGAACATGGGCCAATCAGTGGTCGATAAGCTGAAAAGCCAGACCAGTATCGGCTGGGTATTTCCGGAATCTGAAAAGTCCGCCATCGGCGGTGTGAAATCAGGCACCTACTATGCCGCCGTCGTCATTGATGAGGATTTCTCCTACAACATGTTCAATGCCCTGACGGACAACTTCGTAAATCCAAGCTTCACCTACTATGAAAATGAGAAGAAAAATGCCGTGGCACCTAAGATAACCGACACTGCAGTCTCAACGCTCAAGACAAGCATCAACGAGACCTACGTCAAGGCGATATCACAGAAGCTTATCACTGCCATTGACGACTCCGACACAGATCTGTCGAAGGATCTCAAGGGAACGGATTTCATCACAGCACTCAAGACCGTCGATGACAATCTCGCCGGATACCAGAAAACCATAGATTCCATAATCAGGGCAAATAACAAACTCAAGACCAGCACAAAGCTCAAGGACGCAACTGACAAGAGCAGCAAGCTTCTGTCCGATGCGGGTTCCGCCATTGATTCAAGCATGTCTGATATAGACTCAGTGGGCTCAACCTACTACACTGTCAGGAATTCTCTTCAGGATCAGATTGACAGCATCGCGCAGGACATACAGAATCTGAAAAGCTCTGCAAAGCTTATCCATATGAAGGATGATGCAGAGAACATATCTGCCGATCTTGAGAATATCAAGGCAGATGCAGACAAACTTCAGCAAAAGATCGATGCAGTCGACGAATATATCAAATCTCTTGACATAAGCAACACGAATGAGGTTTCAGATGCACTCAACAAGCTTGACAAGCTGAAAACAGAGGTTAAGAAGATTTCCTCTCTCACCGCTGACACCATCGATAGTCTGGATATATCTGCGATCACAAATGCAGAAAATGCCGTATCAGATAAGCTCGACCAGATCATCGACTCTGTCTCAGACATAGATGACACATTTACCAGCCAGGTCATTCCTGACATGGACAACATTATCCTGAACATCAAAAATGCACTGAAAAACGCTCAGGATCTGTTAAATACCCTGAATTCTACCATCAGCAGTGCAAGCTCTGTATTTGACAATTATAAGGTGACTATTGCATCAATGAACACCAGTCTCACAGACCTCTCCGATCTCATAAGTGGTATACGTGACAAGATCCAGACCGCCACAGACGAGATCAACAAGGCCGCCGACAGCGAGGTGACCGACATGATCATCGCCTTCCTCAACGGAGACTCAGAGGCGCTGGCGTCATTCCTGTCAAAGCCTGTTGCTGTCGAGGAACATTACTACTACAGCATTGCCAACTACGGCTCGTCCATGGCACCATTTTACTCAGTGCTTGCCATCTGGGTCGGAATGACAATTCTCGTCTCCCTCATGAAGGTGCATGTGAAGGATGCGGACTATCTGAAGGATGCCAGACCACACCAGTTGTTCTTTGGAAGATACCTTATTTTCTTCCTGCTGTCTCAGCTTCAGGTTCTGGTCATAGTGCTTGGAGATCTGTTCCTGCTGAAGATACAGTGTCTGCACCCATTTGCATTCTGGGCAACCGCGGCACTCACAGGGCTGACATTTTCAATATTGATATATTCACTCACCATATCATTTGGCGACATAGGCAAGGCCCTCGCTGTTGTGATCATGGTGCTGCAGATAGCGGGGAGCGGTGGAACCTACCCTATAGAGGCTCTTCCGAACTTCTTCAGACAGGTGTACATATTCTTCCCATTCCCATATGCGATAAATGCAATGCGTGAATGTATTGGCGGAATGTATCACGCAGACCTGTTCAAATATCTGCTTGAATTGTCAATTTTCATTGTGGTTGCACTGGTCATAGGACTTATAATCAGAAAACCATTTATCCATATCATGCACTTCATCGAGAAACGTATGGAAGATACGGATATGATGTAATGCAAATAAGGAGGAACACCCATGAACGAAGATACAAATTCAAATACAACCAGCACCGAGCCATCTGACATAAAGTCCCAGGTGCTTGCATTCAGAGACAATGCCCATGCAGCAAATGTAAAAAAGCTGAAGGCGGGTATTAAGTGTATATTCACTGTTCCCGCATGCTTCCTTATCCTGCTCTTTCTGACCGGCAGCTCCAAGATCATATTTCTTGTTCTGTGGATCGCCAGCCTGTTCATAATCGCGGCGTATCTGATACATGTGGAATACTCGGATTACAAGGTACAGGAGATGGTTAACTCGCTTCAGGATACGGAAGATAATATTGACGGTCTCATCGACATCAACAGCATATATACAAAAGTCGCTGCACCGAAAAAGAAGCTGGACGACATAATAACAAATGTAAAAACAGACATTCAGACACAGATCACCGCCGTGCAGGACAAGGTGGCTGAGATGGCTGAGGCTGTGCAGAATGATCAGAGTGTGTCTGTGCAGTCTGATGAGCAAAACGAGACAGTTCAGACAGATGAACATTGCGACTCGGTTCAGACGGATGAACATGGCGACTCGGTTCAGACGGATGAACAGGATGAAGCCACAGAAAACACAGAAGCTGACAAGGAGGAATTATCATGAAAAACATTTGGCGTGTATACATATCTGATCTGCGCAGGATCACCACAAATGTTGTCGCACTGTCCATAGTCATGGGTCTGTGCATAATCCCTTCCCTGTATGCGTGGTTCAACATCCTGTCAAACTGGGATCCGTATGGAGAGTCCGCCACCTCACTCATGAAGATCTCCGTCTACTCTGAGGATGAGGGAATCGAGATGAGCGGAATAAATCTGACCATCGGAGACATGGTGATCGAAAGTCTTGAAAACAACAACACTATCGACTGGACATTTGCCGATAATAAAGATGAGGCACTTGAACTCATCGCCAGCGGGGAATGTTATGCCGGAATAATCATACCAAAGGACTTCACGGCGAACATGCTCAGCATACTAAATGGCAACATCGTCAATCCAAATATCGAATACTACGAGAACAGCAAGAAGAACGCCATTGCCACCAAGATAACCGGCAAGGTCAAGACGACCGTCCAAAACGAGATAAACACAAAGATCATAAGCACGCTGACCGAGGTATTTGCAAATGCCGGAGATTTCATTTCCGGAAATAACATAGACGGTTCAGACCTCGTTGCCGGTCTTGAGAGCAAACTGGAACAGATCTCATCCACGCTGGACAATTACGTCTATATGCTGAATACATTTTCACTGCTCACAGAGTCTGCATCAGATGCCATCGATACCACTCAGCTTCTGTTTCCAAGCATAGACAGCATGGCACAGAGCGGCTCAAGCAGTCTTGGAAATCTGAGTGACAGCGCAGGCATAAGCAGCGACGTTGCAGACACCTCGATATCACTGCTGAACACAGGTCTCGACATGATCTCTGACAGGCTTACAGAGCTTGGTAAAACCGTGGACAGCCTCTCAAGAACCCACGATATCGGATCAGTGTCAATCGAAACTGACCTCAATGGTTCCCTTGGCACCAATGTTCTGGACACCATAAACCGATTGATCGAAGCCCAGTCACCTATAGTATCGGATGCCAAACTTCAGTTTGAAAATCTGAACGAAGACTTAGCAAAGCTTGTATCCGACACAAGCCTGTCGGACGAAGAATTTGCATCACTGAAAAAAGCGGTATCGTCCGACATAAAGAAGTGTACAAATGACATTGCTTCAGTGAAGGATCTCATAAATAACGAACTTTCGCCTGAACTGAAATCTTCGTTAGAGAATATCCAGTCATCTCTGGCGCAGGCACAGACCGTGCTGGCAAATGTTCCGGGAAACTTCAACGATATCAGCAAGTCCCTGACCGAGTATCAGGACATTCTGAAGGACGGAACCTCAGACATCGCGGGAACGATCAAATGTCTGAAGGATCTCAAAGAAAGCATAGACAAGATCAAGGCCGACATACAGACGATCACGTCTAACAGCAGCTACCAGGATTTCATAAATGCCATCAAGGACAATCCACAGGTGATAGTGAATTTCATCTCATCACCGGTACAGATGAACACAGTTGCTGTATACGAGATATCCAACTACGGATCAGCCATGGCACCATTCTACACGGTTCTGGCACTGTGGGTCGGTGCTCTCATACTTGTGGCACTCATACACGTTAAGGTCAAGGACAATGAAGAGCTTGAGGGCGTGAAGCCTTACCAGAAGTTCTTCGGAAGATATCTTAACTTCTTCGTCATCGGACAGGTCCAGACAATCATAACCGTTATGGGCGATCTGTTCTACGTGGGAATACAGTGCAAGCATCCGATAGCATTTGCACTGGCCGCCATAATGACGAGCTTTGTATTTACATTCCTGATCTACTCTCTCACCGTGGCATTTGGCAATATCGGTGAGGCCATCGCGGTTGTCATCATGGTCATACAGGTTGCGGGAGCAGGCGGTACTTTCCCGGTGGAAGTGCTCCCATCAGTGTACCAGTACCTTTACAAATTCATGCCGTTCTCATACTGCATGAACGCCCTCAGGGAATGTGTCGCCGGAATGTATCAACACACCTACGGCAAATGTCTTGCCACCCTGCTGATATATGTTGCGATCTCAGCGGTCATCGGACTACTGCTCGCAAAGCCTTGCGCAAAGCTTCTTGACAAGCTGGAGCACAGCAAGGAGAAATCCGGATTGTTTATATAGTTAACGACTCAGGTAATTACTGTTTTTGACTGTTGCAATTTACGCCCATCTGCACTGTGTAATTTCACTGACAGGACTGTATCCGTATGAAGCTGTGGTTGTGAGGATATAATATGTGATTGACAGCGTTATTTAACTCCACATTCGGGTGATATGTCACTTCCCTAGGATTTTCTTATTTTGAGATAATTTGCTCGTCATTAGCACAAAAATATCTCTAAAATGATTATTTGCATGAAAAAAGGATAAAATTCCCTTGCTTTGTCCCAAATATCACTTTTCAGGACATTTGGCGAGAATTTTATCCTTTTTACACATGTAATCATGCTAAAAGTTATAATATTTCTTACTTGAAAAGATTGTCGTTCTCAAAATAGTCAATCTTCATAGCACGGCGCACATCTGCAAGCGTCTCTGCTGCCTTTGCTCTGGCAACCTCACTGCCACTCTTTAAGATGTCGTATACATCCTGTGGTCTCTTCTCCCACATCTGACGGCGCTCTCTGATAGGCGCAAGCTCAGCCTGAAGAACATTGTTCAGGAACTTCTTGACCTTTACATCACCGAGGCCACCTCTGGTGTAGTGCTCCTTGAGCTCATCCATACCACTGTAGTCTGGAAGGAACTCCTCAAAGTACTCTGGCTTGCTGAATGCATCAAGATATGTAAATACTGAATTGCCCTCGATCTGACCAGGATCCTCTACACGGATGTGGTTTGGATCTGTGTACATGGACATAACCTTCTTCTTGATATCTGCAGGATCCTCTGACAGGTAGATACAGTTTCCAAGTGACTTACTCATCTTGGCCTTACCATCTGTACCTGGAAGTCTGAGACATGCCTCATTGTCAGGAAGAACGATCTTTGGATCAACAAGTGTCTCACCGTATACCGAATTGAACTTGTGAACGATCTCCTTACACTGCTCGATCATAGGCATCTGATCCTCTCCAACAGGAACCTCTGTGGCCTTGAATGCTGTGATATCTGCAGCCTGGCTGATAGGATAACAGAAGAATCCAACAGGGATACTTGCCTCGAAGTTTCTCATCTTGATCTCTGCCTTAACGGTAGGATTTCTCTGGACTCTTGCCACTGTTACAAGGTTCATATAGTAGAATGTGAGCTCTGTGAGCTCTGGTACCATTGACTGGATGAATATAGTAGACTTCTCAGGATCTATGCCACAGGCAAGATAATCCAAAGCAACCTGCATAATGTTCTGTCTGACCTTCTCAGGATGCTCTGCGTTGTCTGTAAGCGCCTGCGCATCAGCCACCATGATGTAAATCTCATCATACTTTCCTGAATTCTGAAGATCGACTCTTCTCTTAAGTGATCCTACATAATGTCCCACATGAAGACGGCCCGTAGGACGGTCGCCTGTTAATATTACCTGTTTCATAACCTTCTCCTTTATATTGTATCTTTTATACCTGTCATTTATATATCTTTTTATAATCAGTCAGCTTATTTTTTACCCACTGCCAGCCTCACCGATTACTCGGCCAGCAGCTTACTCAGCTCATACTGGAAGGAATCGATCTGATTGTTCTGTATATCAATTGCCTCTTTTATATCATAGTCTATAAGTATATCGTTCTTGATAGCTATCATACGATTTGCCTTGTCCTTCTTGAGTACATCAACGGCATACGCACCCATGAGTGAGCCATACATCCTGTCCTTTGCCGTTGGCTGTCCGCCTCTCTGTATATAGCCAAGCACCGATACCCTCGACTCTATACCAGTCTTATCAAGAATCATCTGTGCAAGCTCTGGAGCATCTGTAACACCCTCGGCCACAACCACCAGATAGCTGTTTCTTCCGTCAGCATGCTTTGCCTTTATCGTATCTATGATACTGTCATAGTCACCATCCCATTTTTCAGGAATTATGATGGCATCAGCTGATGTCGCCATGCCTGCCCAGAGCGCTATATAGCCTCTCTTTCGTCCCATGACCTCCACGACGCTGCATCGTCCGTGGGAAACCGATGAATCTCTTATCCTGTCAATGGCCTCCATGGCTGTATTCGCCGCTGTGTCAAATCCCAGCGTATACTCAGAACATGCAACATCTCTGTCTATTGTTCCAGGGATGCAGATGGTATTGATACCCTCATTCTGAAATGCTATGGCTCCACGGAGTGTTCCATCCCCACCGATGGCAACAAGCGCATCTACATCGTGATCTCGCAGATTCTTTGCCGCCTGCTCGCGGTATTTTTTCTGTAGGAATCGCTCACTTCTGCTGGTGAAAAGTATCGTTCCACCCTGATTGTTTATGTTCCTGACGTCCGCCAGGCCAAGCGGCTGTGTCTCCCAGTCAATAAGTCCCTCGTAACCACGCATCACACCGACTATCTCTATTCCACTGTTGATGGCTGATACAACCACAGCCCTCACAGCTGAATTCATGCCCGGAGCATCTCCTCCGCTAGTCAGAACCGCTATCTTTCGTATGTCACTCATTTGTATGTCCTCTAATTATTTTTATACTGAAGCTCCTGCTTCTTGGCAGTAACCCTTGTATCCTTCTCTACTGAGTTGGTGATAAATGTATTACCACCCACAACAACGTTGTCCTCGATGATAGTCTCGCCTCCAAGGATGGACGCGCCTGAATAGATGGTTACATTGTCACCGATGGTTGGATGTCTCTTGGCTCCCTTGAGCTTCTGACCTCCCTGTGTAGAGAGTCCTCCAAGTGTCACGCCCTGATATATCTTCACATGCTCGCCGATAATAGTCGTCTCGCCGATAACGATTCCCGTACCATGATCAATAAAGAAATACTTTCCTATGGTGGCGCCCGGATGAATATCTATTCCGGTCACGCTGTGGGCGTGCTCAGTCATGATCCTTGGTATCATCGGCACATCCAGCAGACAAAGCTCATGTGCCATACGGTATACAGATATGGCATACAGTCCAGGGTATGAAAGTATGACCTCATCCTTGCTGCCCGCAGCAGGATCTCCGTCAAATGCCGCCTGGATATCAGTCTCAAGATAGTCTCTTATCTGAGGTATCTTATCCATGAATTCATATGTTATATCCATCGCCTTATCCTCAAGCTCAGCATCTGTGAGCTCAGGAAACTTTTTGCAATACCTGAGAACTATCATGATCTGTTTCTTCAGATGGAATATTACATCCTCTATGATAACAGACATGTTATTCTTCAAGCTGTATATCTTATACAGCTTGTCGCTGTAATAACCCGGATACAGAATCTTCATGAGTTTGTCGATCACATCGATAATGGCTGTCTTATCCGGCTCGTTGCACAGATCCGTCTTGTTGATGGCTCTGTCATCGCCGAAATCATCCAATATCCTCTGCACGATTCCCTCAATTCTCTGTTTATCTGATCTATCCATTACTTATTCAGATCCTTTCTAATAATATATCCCAATATCACCTGCCCAGACAAAATCTGCCGCGATGATATCTTCATATTATAATATGTGCTTAAGTCGATAAACACACAGCTATTCTAACAAATTATGCACGTTCATTCAATAGTGGGATTCTGCGTACAAATTATCCGCAATCCGATTGCAGAGATTACTGCTAAAAACAATCAACCAAAAATGATTATCTACATTATGCGCAGCATAATCATATAACTCGCAGTCCCCAGCAGAATACTTAACAGCGTATTGTGCTTCCATTTGTACGTTCCGCCTGTCACCAGCACGCCGACAAGACTCGGTATTCCAGTTGCCACTGGAGCCGACACAGCCCCCTTCAGGCAGTACACTATGAGCACCGCCATGATGGTCGCCGGAAGCACCCTTCCAAGTTTCACCAGCATCTCCGGCATCTGTCTTTTTCCATTAAATATGACAAATGGAAGTGCCCTCAGTGCAAATGTCACAACTGCCGACACCGCAATTCCTATCAATATATATTTCGTATTCATGATATTTTCCTACTTTCTCCTCATATTCCACACCACAAGCACCGCTGACGCTATGATGAGTGACGGCAGAAGGAAATACTGCGGTCCAACAACTAGCAGACATACAACCGCTATCACAATTCCCGCAATCGCCGGGATATGACTTTCCGCCTTCTCCCACTGATCGATAAATATGATGACAAACAGCGCCGTCATACAGAAATCAATCCCCGTCATATCAAATGGAATGATCTGCCCCAGGATTTCCCCAGCAACCGCACCGATCATCCAGTAACACCTCGACAAAAAAGCCACCCAGAACATGATGCTCTGTTTCTCCTTACCGGTGTCCGGCAAGGTGCAGTTCACGGCATAAGTCTCATCCGTCATTGTATGTATCATATATAATTTCCGCTTTCCCATGCGGTTGAATTCATCCACAAATGTCAGTGCATAGAAACTCTGCCTGCTGTTCATCAGAAATGCAGTGAGTGCCATGGTGAGTATGGATGCTCCGCTTGAAAGCAGCGTCACAAGCACAAACTGGTACGCCCCCGTGTACACCGTCAGGCTGACCAGCAGTGAATAATACCATTTGAATCCGGCATTCTCCATCATAATTCCGTATGCCATGCTGACGAACAAATAACTGCACATGATTGGGATTGATTTGATGAATGCCTTTCTGAATATATTTCCCACGATTTTTCCTCCAACAAAACAATCGTGGTTATCCTAGTGTTTTTATAGGATAACCACAACTATTCTAACATACTAAATGTTTGATGGACAATAGCTCAATTTGTAGCTCAAATTCTCCGTTTTGTATACTTTTCTAAAGCTTTCATTAACTCTCTTTCAAGTCCCTTGAATTCCAAGCCGCTCTCATGTATTCTCAGTGACATACATCTTTTATAAAACTGTAATCCTAATAGGGAAATTGACATTTCTTTTGTATATGTTATAATCATAGTCAATCGGAGGCTCCTGCCGTTAAGTGGAATACGAAAAGCGTTAGTTCTACCGAGGTGGAACTACAATTATTGGCTATGTGCATTATGCGCATAGCCTTTTTTATTTATTAGTAAGCCCCTACATCCAAATTTTTCATTTAAAGAGGAATATATGACAAAAAATCGTTTACATCTATATCGAATAGATATGAAATACATACGAGAACTACATAAAGTTTGTGATCATGTACCATCTGTAAGCCCTCAATTAGGCAAAGATAACAGGCACTTTATTGGCATCATTGTTATGGTTAATAGTAGAATGTATGCCATTCCGATAACAAGACATGACGGCAAGCCTCAGAAAAGGAAAACACTACATAACAACGCTGGTTATACAAAAGTCATTACCGAAACCGGACGTTTTGTAAGCGGAATAAATTTTATTGATATGATTCCTGTTACAGAAAAACAACTTTTACCAATGGATGATTATTCTATAAGAAAAAATGACTCTCGTTTGGAGAAAAATAGAAAACGAGACTTAAAATTTATATCTGATTATGTAAACGAAGAGGATCACTCTAGAGAAATAGCGAATAAAGCAATAACATTATATAACCAGTATATTAGCAATGAACCTTTCAAAATAAGAAAGTATTGTTTACCTTTTAACGAATTAGAAATAGTGTGTGATAAATACAACAAAGTCACGACCTAATCTGCACTGATATCCCCGGATTCCCGGACAGATACCACTCAGCATCAACGTCGTGACTTTATTTGTATTACATCTTCAATTTATCTAAACCACTTCCCTCTGTCCTCTGACAGCCCCTCTATATATAAACGCCGCACACGCCGCCGTTATAAGCTCTGCTACCCAGAACGCATTCCACACACCAGCAGGTCCGAAACCACAAAGCCTTGAAAGTATCCATGCAGCTGGGATTATGACAACCACATATCTGAGCAAGGATATGAGCAGGGACGGAGTGCCCTTTCCCAATCCCTCAAGTGCCCCCGATGAAGTTACCGACACAGCCGACACTACAAATCCGGCGCATATGATGCGCAGTGCTGTTCCACCTGCATTTATTGTAGACACATTCTCTGTGAACATACCTATAAGCCTTTCCGGGATGAGCAGGCACACAACTGTTCCTGCCAGCATGATTCCAACATTTAATGCAAGCGTTATGGTGAATATCTTCTTCACCCTGGCATGCTCTCCGGCACCATAGTTATAGCCTATGATAGGACGCATTCCCTGAATGATTCCATTTGCCGGCATATACAGGAATGTCTGAAGCTTGTAGTACACGCCCAGGATCATGACATAAGTTGCCGAATACATGCTGAGTATGGCGTTGAGTGCGCTTGTGAGCAGAGACGGCAGTGCCATATTGAGTATGGCAGGTATACCTATGGCATAAAGCTTCTTCACCATCAGACCGCCCTCATGCAAATGCTTTATGCCGAACTTCACATTTATCGGTCTTCCAAAGTACACAATAAAATAAATGATCAGTGTAAACACCTGTCCCAGGCCAGTTGCCAGTGCAGCGCCTTCTATACCCATTTCAGGAAATGGTCCCACCCCGAATATCAGCAACGGATCAAGCACTATATTCAAAATGCAGCCGCCCATCAGTCCAACCATTGTAACTATCATGCGTCCAACCGACTGGAACACCTTCTCAAATGCAAGATCAACCGAAATAATTATAGAAAATCCAAATACTATGTCTGCGTAACGACAGCCAAGGTCAAGGACGTCTCCACTTGCCTTGAAGGCTCTGAGAAATGATGGAATGATGGCAATACACACGACTGTCATCACTACCCCCTGTATAACAGCAAGAAACATCCCCCAACTAGCTGCACGATCTGCCCGCTCATTGTCCTTGGCTCCAAGATATATGGCTATCACCGCGTTTATTCCAACACCAAATCCGATTGCCACAGCATTTACAAAATTCTGCAGTGGAAATACATACGAAAGTGCTGTCATCGCATCCTCACTTATCTTCGCCACAAAAAAACTGTCAACTATATTGTACAAAGCATTCACCATCATCGATATAACCATAGGCAGTGCCATGGACATCAAAAGTGGGAACACCGGCTTTTCTTTCATAAAATTCTCGTTCATAAAACCTCCGTCCCCGGATGGCATAAATAAAGCCCCACAACCTTGCGGTTGTGGGGCGAAAAGATGACCTGATCCGGAAAAATCCACCAACTTGTTTTCGTTAAAATTATTATGTATGATTTTATACTTCAACCAGCATATATGTCAAGATCCTGTACGACCACAAAGTAGCCTCTGTCACCATCCTCTTCCACTGGGATAGCATGTATAAGGCTTGCACCCCCATGGTTGTTTGCACAGCTGACTGACAAAACCCCTCTGAGGAAATTTTCTGTCTGATATTCCGTATTGCCGCCTGTGTAACTCTCCATGCGCTCACGGCTGAGAAAATCTCTGACTATTTTTCTTGACCGATCCGAGTCAAACCGGTTACTTATCAATCCAATTACTTCATCGTAGTTATTCGCACAAGATACAGCATTGTTCAGCTCAGAATCGCCTTTTATAACACGGTATTTATCGTTCTCATAATTAACATATATAATATCAGTATACATATATGCGATCCTTGCCTCTACCCTGGATTGAGCCTTTTTTATATCAGACTCTATCTTGTCAAGTACGGTCACTCTGTCCGTACCATCCCTGTTGATGCTGTGGATCACGCTGACATTCTTGCCCTTCTTTTTTGCTTCATACAGCGCAGTGTCCGCGACATTCATACACTCTTCTGTGCTGAATCCTGAACCATTGATCTGACATATACCAGCACTGCAATGGACATTCTGCCCTCTCTCCATTGTCTTGCGCTGAAGTTTTCTGGCAAATCTTATCACCTTTGACTCCAGAACAGATATATCCGATAAGCCCTTATGAAGCACAACATACTCGTCTCCACCATACCTGCAGGCAACGTCCTCTTCATAGCAGTCACTCCGGAGAAACTTTGCCACCTTCTCAATCCAGTAATCACCAACTGCGTGACCATATGTATCATTTACACTCTTGAAATCATCTATATCCACAAATACAAGGGAAGCACTGTCCTCGTCAGTCATGTTATCTATATACTCTCTTATTCTCTGCATTCCAGCCGTCTTGTTGTACATGCCGGTCAGAAGATCATGCTCAGCCTCGTACTTTGTGCGCTCAACCTCCTGTCTGGATCTCGCAAGTGATCTGTCCATCTCGACCATATCAACTGCAAACATGATCTGTGTAGAAGCCACCACAGATATCGTCTGAAATGAAATCCCATAATAGAATATGACAACAACTGTGGATATACATGGCAGGATAAAATACAAAACACTTGACCAGAAAACTCTTTTTTCCAGTCGTTTTTTATACTGCAAAAGTATCGAAAAGCTTAGAACAAGTCCTGCTGCAGCAATAAGCTGAGACAACAGATAACAGCTGCTCCTGTGATAAAAGTTGTTATCATCTATATAATAGAACAGCTTGTCACTGAACTGGGATATAATGAGCAGGACTATCCCAGCAGCACTCAGAACTACCACGCCCCTTGCTTTCGCTGGCATCTTCGTCTCTCCTCTGTTGAGAATGACAAGAAGATAAAACGTAAACAGAGTCATATATAAATAGTTGATAAAGAACACGGCAAAATTGCTTATCTTCAGCATGTAATAGGCTGTCTGTCCTGTTTTTCCCTGATAATACCATGACAACATATCTGCAGCCAGCAGGATGATACATGCAGCCTCCATACATAGACTCACATTCTTTTTATCTCTATTATTATTCTTCTGAAGGAATATAACCACAAATGCAAACAGACAGATTAATATTCCCCACATTTCAAATGCTATATTAAATACAGCAGTCCTATCCACTAACTATGCGCCCCCTTAAACTTCCTGGCGATTTATTGTAGTAATTGTATAATTTGTTTTGTGCAATATTTTCTCAAATTTATAAGTTTACATGAGAACCATTCTATATATCATACCTTAATTTGTCAATTACTAGATAACACATATTTATGGAATTTTGTCGCCACAGGGGACATATATGTCCGGCTGTCATGAACAACATAGTAAAGCCTGTCAACCGGCTGATGTTTTATACTAAGAACCTTCACATCAAGCCTTTTGAGCATATCCATGTAAGGGACTACCGCTATTCCAAACCCTGCTGCCACAAGTCCGGCTATGACCTCATCCTCCTCCGTTTCGCATGCTATCTCAGGAGCTTTGCCAAGTCCTTCAAACATCTCATCCACCAGGCTTCTCATTCCAGATCCCTTCGAAAAATATACGTGTTTATATCCAAGTGTATCCTCAAGTGTCACCGAATCCCTATCTGCCAAAGGATGTCCTGACGGTGCTATGACAACAAGATCCTGTCTGCCGACAGGAACGGCGGAAAATCCCATCGTCTCAGGCGGTCTTGAACAGAAAACCATGTCATATTTTCTGGCCGCAAGATCATCAAGCAATTGCCCTGTGGTCCCTGTATGAAATGTAAACGACACATTTCTGTTTTCAGCTTTCTTCAAATACTCCGCTGCCAGACGCGGTACAAATTCCATTCCAAGAGGTCTTATGAGACCAAGCCGTATCACGCCATCCCCGGCAGCTTCCTTTTGTATGGACTCTACCCCCGCATCAAGAGTGCCAAGCGAACGCTCTGCACATGCAAGGAATTCTCTGCCAAATGCAGTGAGCTCCGTATTGCGCCCATTCTTTTCAAAAAGCATTACCCCAAGTTCTTCCTCAAGCTGGGATATTGCGTGACTGAGGCTTGGCTGCGTTATATTCATATTTCTGGCTGCATTTGTATAATGCTGAACATGGGCCAGTTCAACAAAATATCTAATATATGACAGGTTCACTTATAACTCCCCCTTTTCATTATTTATACATGATCCTATTCATATTTTAATACAATCCGAATATTTTTTATAGACAAAATCTATCAAACCATAAAAACTATTTATTTGTTATGTGGTGTTGTCGGTGCTACAATCAAAAACCGCAGGGATATATATATATGAAGTCTTAGACAATTAAAGCTCCCCTGATGCCGGGGAAATCAAAGTATATGTTATAAAACGCATTATATATGAAAGAAATGAGGAAAAGCAGAAAATGAATACTCAATCAGGAAATGCACATCTGCATAACATGTGGGGCGAGATCGCCCTGATAACAGCAGTCACCATCAACAGTTTCGGAGTGGTTCTCATGCTCTATTCTGCAGCAGGAATATCGGCAATATCCAGCGTGCCATACGCATTCTCGCTGGTTCTTCCAAGACTGACTCTCGGAACCTGGACATACATATTTCAGGGCGTACTTATTCTCACTCTCATGATCATGCGAAGGAAATTTGTCCCCCAGTACCTGTGCAGTTTCATAGTTGGTTTCGTATTTGGCAAGATGCTGGATATCCATGAGATGTGGATCGGGGCTTTGCCAACTGCCCTCCCATGGAGAATCCTTTACTTTGTGATAAGTTACATTTTGATATGTATCGGAATCGCACTGTCCAACAGATGTGGACTTCCGATCATCCCGACAGACCTTTTCCCAAGAGAGCTGTCTGAGATTATATCGGCAAAATATTCCAAGGTTAAGATTTCGTTTGATGTGATCTGCCTTGCAACGACAGCTGCCATGACAGGTTTTATCCTCGGTCATATCTACGGCCTGGGAATCGGAACAGTTCTTGCTGCATTCACCATGGGCAAGGGAATCGCCATAGTTGGAAATGCCATGGACAAACATGTTACAATAGCTCCATACATAACAGCACACATTAAGCGCCACGGCGCCCACAAAGCTCAGTACGCAGGACACTAAGAACAAATTCAACACAAAAAAGAACCGCCTGAGAGAATCACATTCAAATTACAGATTTTCTCAAGCGGCTCTTTTTATATCCCCACGACCAGGCACGTAGATAAAAAATAACCATATATATGCCGAACGTGACTGCATATATATGGCTATTTTTTATCGTCCGTGCCGTCCGTCACCTACGCATTTGCCAGCTGGCGTCCAAGCTCCCTACACTCCTCAAGGCCTTCTGCGTCAGGTGTCTCATGGCACATAAGTCCGGCTCCGCCTACGAGTTCTGCGCCTGCTGACTGCATTCTCGCCTCCCAGTCGCGCATCCACTCGCCATCTCCCCAGCCGTATGAACCGAAGAGTGCGATCTTCTTGCCTGAAGCAAATCCCTCAACCTCAGCAACGAATGGCTCCATCTCAGCCTCCTCAAGAACCTCAGCTCCCATAGCCGGGCATCCAAGTGCAAACACCGGCTCATCCTTGAGAGCATCAGGCGTGATGCTGCTTACGAATACTACCTCTGCTTCCTTTCCGGCCTCTCTCACGCCGTCTGCGATAGCCTCCGCCATCATCTGTGTATTTCCGCCCTGTGTCCAGAATACGATATTAATTTTGCTCATAATAATCCTCCTTATGAAATTATATGTAAAAGGGGGCTTTCCCTATACATCCTTGTAAACTGTGTTTATCTGCATCTTTCCATATACTTCTACGCCGCGTTTCTGCTCGCCGTGTACATCCCCATGATATCTCTAATATGCAGTCCATTTGAAAGAAATTGAATAAGTCTCTCTTCCGCACATTCAAATATATGAAATGTTCTCCGCTTTGATTCAGCATCCTCATATACCTTCCAATAACCGGAGCAAAGTGCATTTCTTCCGTTCTGCAGAATAAATCCCTCCACATCCTCTGGCGGGTATCCCAGCAACAAGCCCATCTCGTGTGGGAACCACTCCTTGCCAAGAGATCCATCGCCACAAGCCAGATCTTCATGTGCCAGTTGTTTTGAGGTGAATCTTCCTCTGCTCTTTAAGTACTGCTGATATTTTTCACGAAACACCGCAAGTATCTCAGAAAGCTCCATGTCCTCATATCCCAGCTCAGACATAAGTCTTTGCACATCATCCCTCCGGACAAATGCCCTGAGCTTTGCCGCATTGTAGATAAATACATTTACCCTGCCACAGGTTGCTCCCAGTGTGTACATACATATATCACTGTCCTTCAGTATCTCCACCATCTGACGATATCCGCTGAGTTCTATGTTCAGCAGATTTGACACCTTGACACCCGTTATCACCGGTGCACATTGAAGTGCCATCTGAAGTTCCACGTCACCGAGCTCCATGCCCTTCATGATCTCCCATGTATTTTCACTCATACAAAACCTCCTTGTGACAAATAGGTTTGGTTAGGCTTGTCTAACTCTAGTGAAAATACTACATGATTCCTCCCCGAACGTCAATAACCCGGAGTGAGACATTTTCTCACTCCGGGTTATCTTGTTGATTAAAAATATACATTTATAAATTCTGCTTTATCATCGTCCTGCGTGGCTCTTTATTTCCGCCTGTTACCATATTGAGCAGCCGCCACACACCATATGCACAGATCCCACACACAGCCACAGGTACAAGGAGCACTACTATGACTCCTGTGCAGACTCCTGTAACCAGGTATCTAAACCATTTCATCACATCACCATTCCTCATATCTACTGCCATCTTAATGCATTCCTCTCATTACATTATAAGCTGATCTTCTTAGTAAGCAGTGTCGCACTTCCTATATAACTGCCGATCATGCATACAACATAGAGAATAAGCTGCGGTATGTTCTTATACATCGCGTCAAGCATAGTCTCCACCTGCACGTTCTTCCCAAGGTGCGGAAGCTTGTATGCTATGTAGCTCACCAGCACATAAAGAGCCACAAAAAGTATAAAGCTGACAACGCCCTTTATCTTCTTATTCTGGAGCACTGTGGAAGACAGTGACACTGCGAGGTACGCTATGGTGATCATTGTATAGAATTGAATAAGTGCTACTACTATGAACCCTGCAACATTTGCAATGACACTTCCTATTGACAACCCTCTTGTTCCCAGAATATCATCCAGCACAAGCTCAACGCCAGCTACACCGCCGTTATGTGACTTAAGCAGGTTATAATCAACAACTATAAGCAGTCCAAGAAAGGCCACAAGTGTCGCACCGGTGAGCAGGATTGAAAGCAGCTTTGCACCGATAATCTTGTAATTTGAAATTGGCGTCATAAACACCATATACCCCGTCTTGTTCTTCAGATCCTGACTGTATATTATCACACCATATATCAAGACGAACATAAACGAAGCCCAGCCTCCCATCACAAGGAAGATGATACCAAGTCCAGCTAACAAATCCTTTTCTGCAAATATTCCAATCACGAACAGCAATTCTGCTGCCGCAAGAGCCGTTATAACCACCAGAAGTGGAAATACTCCACGTCTGTATTCATATTTCATCATCTTTAACATAATATCTATCTCTCCTTCATCTAACTATGCATATATTTCCTTATACATATCAACTATCGACTTGCCCCTGCTCACTCGCAGCTCCTCCGCATCACCCTGAAGCACACAGGTGCCATTCTTGATAAAGAATGCGTGATCCACGATCCTCTCAAGTTCATCCACAAGGTGGCTCGACATGAGCACGGCTGTGTCATCCGATATATTCCGGACAATCGTGCTGATGATCTTCTCCCTAGCTATGATGTCTATTCCGTTCAGTGGCTCATCAAGCATAACGATCCTGCTGTCTCTGGACAGAGTAACCGCTATCTTGAGCTTTGCCAGCATTCCTGAAGACATGCTCTTCGCCTTCTGATCTGGATTCAGCTCCATCTCAGCAAGCAGTCCCATGTATTTGTCATAGTCAAAGTCATCAAAGAAATCTTTGTAATACTTTCCTATGTCTTTACAGTTCATATATCCGAAGAAGAAAGCCTCCGTCGGCATATACGCTATGTCTTTCTTTGACCTGTATGTCATAGGCACTCCATCTATTGTGATAGTTCCTGAATCCGGCTTGACCAGACCGGCTATGATCTTCATAAGTGTTGACTTTCCACTTCCATTCGGACCGAGCAGCGCATATATGTGTCCCGGCTCAATCTCCAGTGACAGGTCAGATATGGCTGTGGTCGTGATATACTTCTTAACAAGATGTTCGCATTTTAACATTGTATCATTTCCCTTCTTTTTTATTCCTTCTTGTTTCTTTCCTTTTTTCCTTTTTATTTACTTCCCAAAGTGTTCTTTTAGCAACTCTAGGATCTCATTCTGTGAAAATCCCATACCAGTGAGCTGTTCGTCAAAGCTCTGTATGATTTCCTCTATTCTCTCCTTTTTCAGGTCGTCTATGACCCTGTCATCCTCCGTCACAAATGTTCCTATTCCACGTCTGGTATAGGACAACCCCATAGACTCCATCTCGCTGTAAATCCTCGCTGCAGTATTCGGATTTATCTGGTATTCTATGGCAAGTTCTCTTGATGACGGAAGCTTAGATCCCAAAGGCAGTGTGCCCGCTATGATCTTCTGCTTTATATCCTCTATGACCTGAAGATATATGGGGATATTCGTCTTAAATTCCATCACACACCTCCTCCTTGTATGTTGTCTAGCTCTTCTATACCGCTGTACTAGTTGAATAGTACACTAGTATCATAGCATTGTCAACTGTATTTTTAAATAAAGCATATTTTTTTAGTTTTTTGTCATCTAGATAGTAACTCATGCATCCGGCCATCTCGCCATCTTTGCTTATTACCTACATTTTATCTCATATACATTGTTTTCACTTAAAAGATAAAAAATTATCCATAAAACACATTATTCTGTGTCCTACGGATAATTTTTTAAAATTTTTTCTTTTTTAGAGCTTTTTCATCTATTTGGAGATAATTTTGTATCTTTTCCCTGCTTATCCCAACAGCCACTAGAGAATTCATACAAATTAAATTTCTAACAAGCCCTCAGCACCAGTGCTTGCAGCTCGCACACATTCATATAAAGCTTCTCAACTCTGTCTGCAAATGTCGATGTGGAGAATTCATCTGCCGACTGCACTGCATTTCGTCTGAGCTGATGCCTTAAAGCAGGACTCATATCAAGCCACTTCACCAGCGCAGTTTCAAATGTTTCCTCATCAGTAAATTTCCAGCCATTCTTTCCCGGATCAACCACATCTACAAGGCACGGATCCTCTCTGCACAGAAGCGGCACTCCCGCTGCCAGAGCTTCTACATATGTAAGCCCCTGAGTCTCGCTCGTGGATGCACTTACGAAGAAGTCACCAACCTGATAATACTCAGCCACCTTATCAGGCTCGATCATGCCTGTAAATATCACACTCTCTGAGATTCCAAGCGCTCTTACCTGTTCCTCTACCTCCGCCCTATATGGTCCGTCTCCAACTATCATGAGGATTGTACCATACCCGTGCACTCTCTTCTGGCATCTAAGTATCTCCTGGATATTCTTCTCCTTCGCCAATCTGCCAACATAGAGAAGAACTGTCTGGTCATCACTGAGTCCGTACTGCTCTCTGATTCTGTGTCTGCTGTCCGTTCCAATATATTTTCCGAATTTATTCATGTCGATTCCAGAGGGGATCACCTCAACAGGACATAACACATCATACTTTTCAAGCACATCCTCTATCTTCCTGCTTGGTGCTATCATGGCATCGACCCTCGATGATAACATCCTGGTAAGTTTCTGCACAACTTTGCGTCCCCACGCTGCATTTGGCGAAAAGTAATGAGTGTAATCCTCGTATATCGTGTGGTATGTGTGCACTATCGGCGCATTTGTCTCATCTGCTATCTTCTTCGCCATGAAGAAGGTTGAGAACTCGCATTGGGAATGTATGACATCTGGTTTCCATTCTATGAGTTTGTCTATGACCGCCTTGATAACAGGCATCTTAAGCCTCGCCCCCGGATAAATCTTTCCGGCACCTACTGACGCCGCATATATCACATCTCCAACTATATATGTGTGGTGATTTCTCGAGAGTGTAAGTATCTTTACCTCATGTCCTCTTTTCTTAAGTTCATTTGACAGATTTACAACCGATGTCACAACTCCATTTATAACAGGTTCATACCAGTCCGTAGTAATAAGTATCTTCATGATCTATCGTCTCCTTCTATTTCAGGCGGCTTTCATTCTGTCCATCACCACCTGCACCTTATCCTCATATCAACTACTTTCTGGTTATTACTCTGCCATACACTTATAAATTTTCGTTGTAACAAATCTAAATATTATATAAATTGTATCTATGGGCACCCCATAAATGTATCTACGGTCACCCCATAAACGGATAGTTATCTGTCATTGATTGATTATCAGTTTCACAAAAGTTTCTCGGATATTCCTGGGTGAATTTCTTGACAATTTATTTAGAAAACTCCTTGCATTTTTTTCAGAATCTTCTTATACTATTATGGCAGTGTTGATATAACACTATCGGTGCGTGGCTCAGCTTGGTAGAGCGCTTCGTTCGGGACGAAGAGGTCGTGGGTTCGAATCCCGTCGCACCGATTTTTTATGCGCAAAAATATCTTGATTTCCTGTCAGAATATCACATCTGATCTCTTATCCGAATCAGTCTTGAAATACTCCACCATATTGTGACCCGTTATGTCTGCAACCACCGATGAAGGGAACTGACTGCACAGATTGTTATAATTTGTCACACCTGCATTGTACAGTCTTCTTGCCGCCTGGATGTGCTCCTCCGCATTTGTGCAGCTGTTCTGAAGGACCTCTATATTCTTGCCCGCCGTCAATTCCGGATACGCCTCCACTACTGCATTTATCTGATCCGAAGCGTTTTTCATAAGCGTCTCCACTCCTGTCTTTTCATCAGGTGTCATTCCTTTCCTGAGCTTTATCGATGTTATCAGATTCTCGCTCTCATACGACATATATGACTTTACAATCGCATACTGTTTTGTGAGCAGATCATATCTCTTTGCAAGAGCAATATCCACATCCGAATCCAGCTCTCTTACCTTATTTTCCGCTGCTTTCAGAGCATTTGCAGTCTTTATCACATACGCTAAAAATATCAAAACTATTACCACCAACACACCAAATACTAACACACCTTTGCTAAATAATATTGTAAACATACATTTTCCTCCGTGTACTTTTGCTCATTTTCACAATTTCTCTTCTATAGTAACAGAGCCGCATCCAGCGTCTCCTGCAGCATGCGCAGGTATTTGTCCAGATAAGCTTCCACATCATTCATACTCTTTATATTTTTCTCTTCGTCAAATACCATGTATTTATCACTCTTGCTTATACACATATACAATCTGTCCCCATCGAATGTCACATGGAGAGCCGCCTTCTCCTTTGGATAAAGTGCCGCCAGCCTCTCCATAACATACGGGGTAAGCATATAAAATATATTCTCCTCATCATTGCATTTTATAGTGAACAGCAGATTAAAGTTCTCGTTTTCTGTCTTTTCTATTCTTCCCACTGCGCCACTCTCCGAACCACACTTCAATATATTCTTCATCGCCAGTTCAGAGTTTCCCATGACTCCCAGCAAAGCCGATGAAACCTTTCTATATGGTATCTCAACAACCAGCCCCCCAAATAATTTGTCTATTTTTTTCTCTTTATCACCATCACTGTCCTCGTGATAATACTCGTACTCCATGTATTCATAACTGCACCTGAAATGAACACCTTTGTATGTTCCCTCCACCATGTCGCGGCCGTTAACCAGCAAAGGCTTGCCATCCAGTGTAAATGGTCTGCCAGCAAAGCAGTTCAGTCTTCTCATCTGTTCATCAGGAAGTCCACCCTGATGTCTGTATACGCTACCCTCTCCATAACGTCTCCTGATAATCTGTGGGATCAGCTCCGTGTAAATCACACTGGAATCTGAAATATTCTCTTTTTTCTTTTTGCTCTTACTCACCCATCTGAATATAAGGAAGATAACTACTCCGTATACGATCACCAGTCCGCCGGGATTTTCTGAATCTGTTCCGCCACCAGCTCCCGCACCGCCTGATGATATGTTGTCCATACCGCCAAATATCTGCTCTATCCTGTCAAATATCTGCTCAGTTATACTTATACCGTCTATCAGCCCGGCCTCATTAAGTATCGTGAACGCCATGATCACCACTACTACGGTTATGAGCACTATTCGTATCCCGAGCCATTTTGTCCTTCTCTTCGCATCCGCCTGATCGCTCCTTCTCTGAAAATCACCGGGCAAGCCTCCATTCTCGTATCTTGATATAACATCCTCTGACCGATCATTCTGTCTGGCTTCCCCGTAGAGCCTCTCCTCTATCTCCTGGCGCCACATGGCATCAAGTGCTTCCCATCTCAGCTTTATCTGCTCATTTGTCATGCCCTGCTCCCGCATCTCTTTCTCTCTTTGGCTGCGGTATATTCTGGAATACATGTTGGGCGCTCCAGCATCCGGTCCAAGATACATTCGGTCTCTCTCATCTATCGGCAGATCGGCATATGCATCTCCGGGCATAAGCGTCCCATCCGCATAGTTCCTGACATGATACTTGGCTGATTCATTTGCAAATTCAAGCGCGCGAGCCAGTCTATCCCCGTATTCCTTTTTCATCCGTGATTTCTCCTTTATCCCCGTCCAGATCAACTGTTATTTGATTTACTATAAAACTTTTTCACATCTGCCCACTATCAGCGCCATGTAAAATTTCAGTCAAATGCGTGCAAGACGGCACTTATCTGCTCAATATAACCGGCGACTCCGCAGTATCAAATGAAGGTGGGGACGGAGGGGACAGGTACCTCCGTCCCCACCTCTGTCTCCATTTTTCTCAGGGCGCCTCTATCTGAGCAACGAAAGTTTTTTATCCCCCTAAATGTTATTTCACAGATATACTTTAGCAAATTTGCGTATAAAACTCCTGTTCACTGTCCATACTCTATTTAGAAGAAAATCCACAGACTGCCAGGCAGTCACCAGTTTTTTCAGATAGATTCATAATTTCAGGAGGTATACAGTACATGTCAAATATGTTTTGTTTTCAGTGTCAGCAGACAGCGGGGGGATCCGCATGTATCAATACTGGAGTGTGCGGCAAGCAGCCATCCACATCTAATCTACAGGACGAGCTTGTGTGTGAGCTTATAAAACTTGCAGAACTCTCAAAAAATGAGAATAAACACAGCGCGGTCGCCGACAGACTTATCATAGACGGTCTTTTCACAACCCTGACAAATGTAAACTTTGACGACAATGCAATAAAAGAATTTATGGGAAGGGTTAAAAACGAGCAGAACAAGATCAGCAGACCTGAGGCTGAAAAGATACAGGTGATCGACCTATGGGATGGTGACACGGATATAGTGTCCTTGCGTTCCACCCTGCTGTTTGGACTCAAGGGTATGGCGGCATACGCCCATCACGCCATGAATCTCGGCTACACAGATAATGAGGTTCTGAAGTGGTTCTACAAGGGACTGTGCGAGGTTAACAGGGAGCACAGCGTCACCGAATGGATAGAACTCATCATGGAATTGGGCCAGGTCAATTTCAAATGCATGGAGCTGCTGGACAAAGCCAACACTGAATCATTTGGCAATCCTGTGCCTACGAGAGTAAATGTTGACATCAAAAAAGGGCCATTTATCGTGGTCTCCGGTCACGACCTGAACGACCTGTCACAGCTCCTTGAGCAGACTGAAAAGACAGGAGTAAATGTATATACCCACTGCGAGATGCTGCCTGCGCACGGCTATCCGGAGCTTAACAAATACCATAATCTGGCGGGCAATTTCGGAACCGCATGGCAGAGCCAGCAGACAGAATTCGAAAATATACCCGCGCCGGTGCTCTTTACCACCAACTGTCTCATGCCGCCAAGGCCGAGCTACAAGGACAGGATCTACACCACATCAGTCGTGGGTTATGACGGCATGGTTCACATCTCAGGTACAAGAGCAGGGAAGAAAGATTTTACCCCTCTGATCAAGCACGCACAGAAGCTTGGCGGCTATGAACACGACAGGAGCATGAGCGGCATAAACGGCGGCCATATGCTGACGACCGGATTTGGCCACAACGCAGTTCTGTCACAGGCTGGCAAGATCATAGATGCAATCAAGGCTGGTCATATCAAACACATTTTCCTCGTTGGCGGCTGCGACGGCGCACATCCGGGACGCAACTATTACACCGAATTCGTAAAGCAGACTCCGATGGACACCCTTGTCCTCACCCTCGCCTGCGGCAAATACCGTTTCAACGATCTCGACCTCGGCGAAATTGACGGGATTCCTAGAATACTCGACATGGGACAGTGCAATGACTCCTACAGTGCCATCAAGGTTGCTTTGGCTCTGGCTGATGCATTTAATTGCAGCATAAACGACCTCCCACTCACCCTTGTCCTGTCATGGTATGAGCAGAAGGCTGTCTGCATACTCCTCACCCTGCTGTCGCTGGGCGTGCGCAACATGTATATCGGACCGACACTTCCGGCATTCATGTCCGAGACCGTGGTGAAATATCTGGTGGAGAATTATAAGCTAAACCCGATCACTGCTCCTGAACAGGATATGGATGCGATACTGAAACGTTGAGTATATCACTTATACTCTCCGCCATATCCGCATTTATCCCTATAGCTCTGTTTCCAAGACTTTCTGGAATCACAGCCTGATCGAGATTTAACCTGACAAGGGTTACGTTATCGTGTTCTCGTGTCAGCTTCTCAAAAGGAAAGCGGATTATTGTTGGGGTGTTAAAACCTACCCCCAGTTCAAGAAGTACAAGCTTACTGTCTATAGACTTTGTGACAAACTCACTAAAATTCCGCTCTGCCTCATACCAGGCACTGTCCTGAACAAAATAACCATCCTTGCGGAGGTTCATGTCCATAGAACCTCCGCAGACAGGACAGCGCGGATACAGTTATCGATACAATTGTGGCATGGCACATAACATCCGGTCATACCGCTGTTTGCAGCGTTTACTATGCCTTTCTCATCATTTACCTGTGTCGGGTATTCATCCTGTATCAATAGAACGGCTCAAGCACATATCTGCTGTCATCCGGGTACACACTGTTCATAGATGGATTCTCCGCAAATATCCTGTCGATCCACAGCTTCTGATCATCCAGCCTGTGCGCCTTTCCGCTCAGCCTTATCATCTGATATTCTCTGTTCATGCCCGTCACCGCAACATTTCCATCACGCATGAGCTGCGCGTAAAAATCCTTGTCCCTTGCCGTGCAGAAATAAACTTTCACACCTTCAAACAGCACTGAGAAAAAGACATATACTTCCGGCAATATATCTGCCAGATGCAAAGTTACAGTAAAATAAAAAATAAAGTGGACGGGGGATTCAATCCTCCGTCCACTTATGTGTTTTATATTTAGTTGTTGGATACCGTTTCCTCGGATTGCTGCGCCTCCAGCGACACAGTCTCTCCGGACATATACTTCACATAATCCAGATAGTCATTATTCCAGTCCGCATACTTTTCTGAATGTCTCTTATCCTTAAAAGAATAATTCTCTGAAATATATTTTCCAAGATAGGCGCTTACCTTCTCTGCGCCCTTGCAGTTGAGATGTCTTCCGCCATCCCTCGTGTCGGTGCTCCAGTCAATCGCATAATCACCCTTGAGCGTATTCATATCGACAAATTCAATATTCTTGGCTTTAGCATACTTAACCATGGCATTGTGTCTTGCATAATTCCATGACTTCGCCGTCGGAGTCTCCATGAACATGATCTTGATTCCATTCTTCTCACACTTGTCTATCAGCTTATCGAGCAGTATCTTTGATACCTCCGGTATGTCCTCAACAGCCTTGGTTTCCACCATCTTGCTCTGGCCTGAAAACGGCTTGACCTCCATGCTGAGATACTGTCCTCTTGAGGCTGATCTGTATGTGTAGTCCCTGGCACCGAACATGTCCGAAACACTCATGCTCTTCCACCTGTTGTGGTACTGTGCAAGAGGCAGATACTTATATGCCAGATTCTTCAGGTTGTTCTCAACCTTTTTCAATGTCGTCTTGCCTGTCCAAAGCATATTCACATCAAACACCACCAGCTTTGGCTTCTGACATGTGAGCACTTCATCCAGAAGGTTGGATGCCCCGGTCACATTCTGGAATCCCTCAGCCGCCACATATGTTGGAATTCCATATTTGTTCCATATATACATCGGAGAACATGCACTGTAGGCATTGCTGTCTCCAAGCACCAGTACGTCTATCGAATTCTTCGGTTCTCCATAGAAGCCCCTTGCATTCGAGTTGGTTATTCCGCTTCCCGGATCGCTCCGCTTCGGAGTAAACGCAGCTCCCAGCACTCCCATGATCATCACGGCCACCAGGGCAAATGCTATGGATTTTATTATATTACGTCCACTTTTCTTCATAGATAAATCACCTCTAAAACTGTGCATATATAAATCCAGCCACCTCATAGCCCTTGCCATATGCTCCGAGTATGATCACTCCAAACAGCAGCACATAGTAAACTGCCCATCTGAGGACTATATTCTTCGTGGCAAGCTCTGCTCTTATCTGATGTCCCTTCTCCTTGTAAAGTCCAACCAGGAACAGAATGAGCGCGCCCACTGCCAGCACTGCAAAATCTGCCATGTCAAGCTTCATTCCAAGCAAAGTTCCATTTGTCAGATCCGCAAATGTAAATCCCCTGAACATGGACACAAACATGTGTCCAAATGCTGTCAGATCATCAGCCCTGAACATGAGCATTCCCACATTCACAAAAATGAAGGTCCTGACAACCTGAAGCAGTCTGTATACCTTTCCCTGGCGGTCAACATTCATTTTCTCATACAGCTTCTTGAAAAGAGGCTCCATGAGAAGTCCGATTACCATGATAGCCCAGTAATAAAGACCATACATGACGTACTTCCAGCTTGCGCCGTGCCAAATACCCGTTCCAAACCACACTATGAACATCGCTATAGACATAGGAACAAATGTCGCGAAGAAAGTATTCATATGTTCCCTGGTCTTCTTACTCAGCTTCACAAATGGCTTGGACAGTGAAACTGAATAGAACACATAGTCCTTGAACCATGCACCGAGAGTCATATGCCACCTTCTCCAGAACTCACTGACCGTCTTTGATATAAACGGCTGGTTGAAGTTCTCTGAGAGTCCTATTCCGAACATCTGGGCACTTCCCCTTACTATATCCATACAGCCTGAGAATTCCGCATAGAGCTGTAATGTGTAGAGCAGCATTCCCACTACTACCGGAAGTCCTGTGTAGCTTGCGTAATTGTCAAATATCTGGTTCACATACATATTTGCGCGATCTGCAATAACTATCTTCTTGAAGAAGCCCCACAGTATAAGCTGGAGTCCCATGGTCATGTTCTCATAACTGAACCTGTGCCCCTCATACATCTGCTCTCCAACAAGATCGAACCTGGCTATAGGTCCCTCAACAATGTGCGGGAAAAATGCAAGGAAAAGTGCAACCTTGCCAAACTTGTCCGATGCCCTGTATTTGCCTCTGTACACGTCCACTATGTAACTCACCGCAGACAGTGTGTAGAACGAGATTCCAAGCGGCATCATCCTCTGATACATCGGATTCTCTACATTTATGTGTATGAGTCCAAGCACATCTGTAAATACCTGTCCAAGGAATACCGAATATTTCAGGAATACCAGAATTCCTACATTCACAAGCACCACGCATACGCACACGCACTTTTTCTGCCATCCGATAAGTGCCTTGTACTCTTTTTTGCTTTCCTTTGGCAGAGCTTTCCTTGCCATGCTGCAGCCATCATCTATCTTGTTTATAAGCAGGCCGCCCACATATATGGTCAACGACCCGAACAGGATAAATATGATATATCTGCCTGAATTGATAAAATAAAACAGATAGCTGAATGCCAGCAGGACCTTCCATCTGTGCTTCAGCGGCACTATATTGTACACTATAAACGCTCCGAGCAATATAAATACCAGATACGATATCGACGTATATGACATATTTCTCACTCCTCCAGTATTTTTTGACGGCAGTCAGTCCCCGTCATCTTCCAATATCTATATCTGCTCTTACTCGTCTTCAAGTCTCTGGATCATATCGTATATGGTCTGGACTGTCTTGAAGTTCTCCGGTGTGATATCAACAGGAGAAATGTCTACGTCAAACTCATCGCTGAGCTGAAGCACCAGCGTAACCATCGTGATGGAATCCAACACGCCATGTCCTATAAGATCTGTCTCGTTCTCATAATCAACTCCAGGTTTTACCTCATTCAAAATCTTTAATAATTCTTCCATAATCTCTTATCTCCTTATCAATAAAATTGTCACACATGCTGCGCGTATTCCGTCTTCAGTCTCTTCCTGTCTATCTTGCCATTTGCATTGTGGGGCATGCTTGTCACCCTGACAAAACGGTTCGGCTCCATGTAGTGTGGGACCCTCTCCTGAAACGCCTTAAGCAGCTCCGTCTCGTCCTTCTTCCTGCCCTCGTAGATGAACACGATCTTGTCCGCCGCATCATCGTATATGCAGGCATAGCTTCTGATACCGTCTATGGCTCCCGCTGCAGCCTCGATCTCGCCGAGCTCTATGCGGTAACCCATGTGTTTTATCTGATAGTCCTTACGGCACACATAGACCAGCTCGCCGTATCTGTTGTATTTCACCAGATCACCGGTCTTGTAGACCAGCTCTGGATAGTACGGATTCAGCGGATTCTGGACAAATGCCTCTCTCGTCTTCTCCGCATTTCCGAAGTAGCCCAGCGCCACAAATGAACCTCTGGCATAGAGCTCACCCTCACGGCTGAAGCCCGTCTCAGGATCGATCTCCGGTGACACCTCCCTGCCGTTCTCATCAAGAACAAACACATCACAGTTGTTGCACGCATGTCCCATCGGCAGCGGCTCGTCATCGGCAAATACTCTGTCCACCACGTAATACGTACATATGTCGGTCGTCTCTGTTGGGCCGAACAGATTTGCATACATGGCATCCGGAAGATTCTGTATCCAGTAATTCAGCGGCTTTGTCGGCATCACCTCTCCGGCAAACAGCACCTTCTTCAGCTCGGGAAGCTGGGCGTACTGGAACAGCTTGTAATTTGCAACGATCTGCAGTGCCGATGGCACCCAGTATATCGTGTTGATCCTGTATGTATTCATGAACTCCATCAGCTTCATAGGGAAGGTGAAATACGCCTTCGGTATGATGTACAGCGTGGCACCATTTTTAAGAGTGCTGTAGAGATCTGACACCGACATGCTGAAGTAGAACGGTGTCTGGCTTCCGAATATCGTACTCTCGTCTATACCAAATGCCTCCGTGTACCAATAGGTATAGGATATCACATTCCTGTGTGATACCACAGCGCCCTTTGGAACTCCGGTCGAGCCCGATGTGAAAAGCGCATACACGGGATCCGTGTCTATCGCCCTGCTTCTGACCGCATCCAACACCGACTGATCTGCACTTGTGTCCAGCTCGTCAAGATTTAATATCCTGAATACCTCTTTGTTCTCGCCTTCCTGTCCATGGCATCCATCTTCATCCACGCCATTTCTGGAAAGCTCCAGTGCCTTCTCCATATGCCCGATGTCAGTCACGACTGCAACCGGATTCAGCGTTCCGAGTATCGACTCGGCTCTGGACGCCGGCATCTCCGCATCAAGTACAACATAGAAATTGCCACTGTAGACAACTCCCATATAGGCAGCCACACTCCCAGGCTTTTTGTCCAGCAACACGGCAACAGGCTTATTCCTCACGCCATCTGTCTTCTCATATATCCATGCACCGATCTGTCTGGAAAGCCTCTCCATCTGACCATATGTGAGTCCGCCTTCCTCATCTGCAACTGCCAGCTTGTCTGGATATTTTAAAGCCGAATTCTCTATAAATTCCAATATATTTTTCAATATTTACCACCTCGTTTAACCACCTTTTTCTTTCTTCCAAAATCGAATAGATTATATGCCATGCCTTTCTGCCAGTTCAACTTAATATACATTCAACAGACTTAATTATATGTAAGAGTTATTACAATATGGTTACACTTCCTCAATCCATCAGCGTAATCCGCACTGCAGCTTCTCACTACACCTGCTATTATAGCCGCCATCCCTTTAAGGTTCAATGAGGCGAATCTTTAAGATATCTTTAAGTAAAACAAAAAACAGCGGCAGACATGTCCATCCACGGACATATCTGTCGCTGACAAATGTATAAATATTTGTTTTCCCGGCACGGCTTACACGCCATACCTGATCCTTAGTCTCTTGACAAATCCCACAGATTTTCTCGCATTGTATAGCTTATCGGCAAATATATACAGGGTTCTGAGCTCTGCCCGGCCTTGCATCCATATAATTCCATCATAAAGAATATGGACTTTCAAGCCTGCCTCTGTCCTCCGTTATATCTCTGAATATAAAGAGATCACAGCCGTCCGTGCCATCTGGGACTACTATTATGCGGAGCCATCTGCCGTCTCTGCCTGCAACACGTGCATCAAACTCCAGATTCTCCTGTCTGTCCCAGCCCTCATATTTCTTTCTCAACTGTCTGTATACCTTCTGATCCATAAGCTGGCTTACCGCACTTATGTCCTCCCGCCGCACCAGCATATGCGCCTCATCCGTTCCGGCACATACCGCACGATCATAAAGTCCTGCTCCATCTTCTCTATTCTTCTGCCTTCTTTCCCTTCTTCTTATATTAATATAAAGATTAAGTATTGCGACAAGAGCTATAAGTTCCAGTATAACTCCTGCCACAAGGCATATATTCATATATTTCATTTCAAACAATCCAAACATTAATTCTCTCCCACACGCAGTTGCCTGCAAACCAAACATCGACAAAATTCACACGACCATTCTTTTCGTTATAACAACATATTATCCTAAAGTATATGGCAAAAAGTAATTCCAGACGCACAAAAACCGCCAATATCGCTTATGATATGGCGGTTTTGTCGATATTCTTATTATTTTCACTCTTATTCCAGCTCCTCCAGAGCATCCAGATAACTCTCCATCCACTGCACCTGCTTTGCGCTTTTCGCATCTTCTTCATCCGGTTCGTCCGGATCATCCGGCCACTCATCGCCCTCGTCAAGCTCCTGCATGGTCAGCCAGTTGTCAGCCACCTCAAGCTGAAGCATCCTTCCATCGTCACACTCCAGACTCACCAGCACCATAAGCGGCTCCCCCGGAAGCCTCTCCTCACAGCCGAAGTCGGCCTCATCTATTCTCTTTATTGTCCACATATTATCACCTCATGTTCTGTAGATGTCATAAATCACTCTACCCGTATCTTCAAAAAGTCTATTAGTGCTTCCAGCGTCAATTCCTCCTTGCGCCATATCCACTCTGTCTCTATCGTATAGAACAGCCCGCCGCCTATGTCACATGCCGCTGCAAACTTCTGTCTCTTCTTTCTGGACTTCTTATACTTGAATATATAATAGTAATAAAGTCTTCCCTCTATCACTTCATGTTTCAGATATGCCCTTGTCCGCAGTTCCTCCGGGCAGGCTTCATCCTCCACCAGCTCATCCAGCACGTAATCCTCAGCCGTCTCATCATCGATAGCCTCCTGAAGTGAACAATAGACAAGTTCCGGCTTAAGCTCCTCATTAAACCCCGCAAATGCCGGATCACTGTCATCGCCATCTATCAGTCTATACCTCTGAGGCAGGTCAAAGCTTATCTTTCTGGCACCTAACTGCAATGAATATGTATTGGTTAATTGTGCATCTCCAGTCATCCCATAGATGTCCGCATATGGCATACCGTTTTTTCCATATACATTCCTATCATTTTCCATACCTGAACCTTCATCTAACTTTATAGATGTGTCCATTGAATCATATGTATATCCGCCACCAGCATTTATCGTGCCAGAATAATCAGCATCACCATATCCTACACCATCATACTCGTTCCCACCGTTAGCTGCTCTATCCGCCTCGCTGGCCTTCTTCGCCTGAAATCCGGATACTAGGAACGACACAAAAGCCAGCAATCCGATCAGAAACATCAATCCCTGTTCCGAAATATACGACCACAGCTCTGACAGATCCGATATATTTCCATGTGACTCATGATATATATTGTATATTCCTGCTCCCCAGAACAGCACCAGCAAGGCCCCGGCCACGACAAAGCAGGCGATCGCACTCTGTAAAACATACTTTAATCTTCTCATCTACCCTTCACCCCTGTCATTTCGCTTTTAATACACACATGCTTGCATCAACATACCGCAGCATCTAATCCAAAGATACCGCATATTATACCCTCCAGTTCGCAGAATATCAATTACATTTGATATTTGATTACTCTTCTCATACAGCCGTTTCATATAGTCTCTTATGCCATATCTGTTATAAAGTCCTGTGAGTGCATCGACCTTGGCGATCTTTGCGCGCTGCCTTGCAAATATGACGATCACTGCAATTATTAGCGCAAAAAGTATTTTCAATGCCACAAGGAACGGTATAGTGTTCGCCTCCACTAATCGCTTGAAGGACACGCTCTGGTTCTCACTCTTCATATACTCGTCCAGCATGATCGTATTTGTCTCTTTGACATCCGAGGCATCCGCCTGCAGATCGGTGTAGTCCTCACCTTTTATCTGCGCCATCGTGCCCTTGAGTGCATCGTTGGAGCTCTTGGAATCGCTCTTCACCATGACCTTCATTACGTCCATGGACTTAACAGAAAACTTGAGCTCAGCGCCATACTTACCGGACTTGTTCATGCCTGCGATCATGGATTTTGATCCGTCTCTCACACAAAAAGAGAACCCCAAATCTGAAGTGTGTACTTCTAATCTGGGGTCCTTTTTCATATATACCGCATGAATCGATTCCCATCATCTTTCTAGGTGGAAGGTTTGTTATTGCAATAAGTGTCTTGCCGACTAACTCCTCTGGCTCATAGAATGCATGGATTCCTGAGAGGATGGTTCTGTCTGTGCCTGTGCCGTCATCCAGTGTGAACTGAAGGAGCTTCTTATGGAAGCTGTTTCATTTGAGGATTATATCAATCGACTAAAAGCACAGAATATTATAATTGAAACCGGAAACTCAAAGAAATACGGAACGGTTACAAAATACCGATTTTCGGTTGAACAACGTTTTCATCGTGGCTACTCTCTCGGTTCATTCTATACCGATGACAACATAAAAAAGAGAATTTCGAGACGACAGGACTATCTGAAAACACAAAAGAAAAAAGCGGAAGAACGAAAAGAAAAGCGAAAAGCTGCTTATGATGCCATGTCGCCCGGTGAAAAAAACTGGATAAAAGTCGATTGAAAATCTCGTCCATGTGTGACTTCTCTGGTGATGTATCACGGGATACCGTTGGCTTGCAGAAATGGTAAAATGTACAGAACGCCAGACGCATGCAGGAGATACAAAAGAACCTGCACGACAGGTACGGCATCCGGTATACCGAGAATTCCAACATCCAAATCCTACAAAAACTACTGGAACAGGCTAAACAGAACATGCATAACCTTGAAGAACAACAGCGGCAAAATGAGCGTGACCTGAAGGAGTTGCAACACCACCAGAAGGAAATTGACACCTATCTAGGGAAAAAGCATGAGGATATTTAGTCCTCATGCTTATCAGTAAAGATTTTATAGGAAGATCATCCATATTCTCATTTCGTAAACTCTACGGAGTAATAATACATATAATCATTCTCTGTATTTAGATAATCTCCGGAAATATCCTGTATCGGTAACATACTTAATCCATTTTTACCATAAACCAAAGCCGCTAACCCCTGCTCTGTTCCAAAATCTATCGGACATATATGGTTTATGCTTGTCGCCGATCTTCCATAATATTTCCGATCTTCAACATCATTTAAAATTGGATTTTCTGTTGTGTATTTCGTATAGTTATCTGCCACAATTAGACTTGCAGAAAATTTTTCAAAATTAGGAACAACCACTATCATTCCAGTTTCGGTAGATTCTGTACCATTAAAAGATATTTCTGCAATTTTCTCATGCGATACTCTTTTTCCGGATTGATATTCAGACAAGTAAACAAAAAGGCATTTATAGTTATCCTTTGTCTTATACCGAAACATCATTACCCCATCTGCTCCAGACATCAGTTCCGCAGTTTTCATTTCCGCACTATCCGGCGATACTTCTTCTATGAAATTTCGGGGTTGTCTCATCTTCTTACACGCTATAACAGCGATTACAGTGATAAATCCTGTCAGAATAATACAAAGTGCTACAATGATTCGTCGCAGAAATTTCTGTTTATTCTTTCCTTCCTTTGACACCTGCAATAGCGTTTCATCAGACTTTTCTCTTACACTATCTTCGCTGATATCTTCACCGGCTAAAAATTCATTGACGCTGATTTCCAATATTTCACACAGTTCCATATATACAGAAACGTCTGGAAGGCAAATTCCACGTTCCCATTTTGAAACAGACTTATCACTCTTCCCGAGCTTATCTGCAAGCTGTCTCTGTGTCAGCCTAGCTCTTTTTCTTTTTTCTGCGATATATCTTCCAATCTTAGCAATATCCATAGGTCATTCCTCCTTTCATCATGACAATCTTATCTTATCACAGCAAAAGAGTACACCCCTCAAAGGTAGAATTGCCACATTTACTGCCTATATCCAATCACAGCCACAACTTTTCCATTCTCTGCCTCTATGTTTGATAGTCACGATATTATATCTGTACGGCTTGTATTTCTGTATTCGCTCGGTGTAACTTTGTATCGTTCCTTAAATGCCCGATTGAATGTTCTCTGACTTTCAAATCCGCTATCATAGCATATATTTGTAATGGCATCACTGGTATTTTCCAAGCGATGGCAAGCATAATTTAGTCTTGCATCATTCAGATATTGATTGAAATTACGATGGAATGTTTTGGAGAATGTTCGTGATAAAACATACTTGCTCACTCCCAAATCTCTTGCCATATCATCTAACGAGAAATTCTTTCTAAAATTACCAGACACGTACGATACTGCCTGATAGACAAGATCTTTACTTCCCACATCTCCTTTCTCGACCAGTTTCAGCTTTCCAATGCATCTTGCAATCAAAATCTGCAGGTATGCCTGTATAACTGCTATATCCATGTGGTCTGTATCTAAGATGGCATTAATTGCCCGGTATACTTCCGGCTCCACCATTTCTGCCTTTATGATTGGGTAATCCGGTGCCATCGTCTGTATAATATCAGCATATTTCCCAATCGCAAATGGTGGAGAAATAATGTAAACCGCCTTATTCACTCCCGAAGAGAAAACCTGATAATGATGGATAATATCAGGAAATACAAAACCAATATCTCCCTTTTCCATGTGGTATAACTCTTGTCCAACTCCCAGCTCCAGTGTTCCATTTGTCACACATACGATCTCCAATGCATTATGTAAATGCGGAGCAACATGCTTCGATTTTCTTTTTAAAGCTAATATTTCTTCTTTTGTATCAACAAATGATAAATGCATTGGTTACGCCCCCTTTGCAAGATTTGTCTACTTTTTCTTTCGATTTGGCAGGCAATCACATTGTATTTATTCTATAATCAGCTTGTAAATAAGGAAAGGAGGTACGCATTATGAACAAGTTTAAGAATTATATGAACAACCTTTTAGTATTCTACGCTGATTACTTTGAACATGTATATCATGCATAAAATACTAAAAGGACTACTTTGTGAAAACTGAATACCTAGCTTGCACAAAAAGCATTGCCTTTCTCGAATGTTCAATTAGACAATGCTTTTCATTACATATAAACCTTAATACTTTGTTGCGTCTGTTACTTCATCAGACTTAATTCCCTTTTCAGCTTTCAATTTTTCATTTACAGCTTCCACGTTCATTCTGGAAAGAACAATCATAATTAACACATCAAGGATCAATGGCAACCATAAATACATAAACTGCATCATATCAAGTGCTGACTGCGGCTGTGTTGCATTTGTTCCGACATAACCACTAAGCTCTAATAACCAGCCACATACTGCAGTTCCGATTCCTCCACCAATCTTTACACCCAGTGATGTACAAGAATACATAGTTCCGTCAATTCTCTTTCCCTGTGTCAGATAAGTATACTCTGAACAAGAAGCAATCACTGCGTTCATATCTCCCTGCCATGGGCCCTGTCCAAGTGCTGCAAGGGCTGTAAATGCCAGCATAAGAGGAATACTTCCCATATATCCTGCTACAACAACCAACGCTCTACCAATAACGGCAATGATATATCCTCTGAGATTCAGCTTGTACATACCATTCCACTTGCCAACGAGTGTCGGAGTAAAGATAAGAGCTATAATAAGTGGGATATTCACCGCCCAGGCGAACTGACCAAAAAGATTCTTGTCCTTCAATACCCATGTCATGTAGTAGATACCAGCACCGATCATGGCACTATAAAGCTGCTGTAAAATATATGTTCCACAGATCATCATATAATACTTGTTCTTTACAAGAAGCTTAAATGCCTGAACCAGTCCATACTTTTCTTCATCTCCTTTTACTTCTCCCTCGTTAAGCTCCTCCTCCGGAAGCTCTTTTACGGAGAGCGCTGAGATTGTATTTACAATCAGACCGATAATTGCATAGATGATTGCTACCGTTCTCCATGCTGCTGCATCTCCACCGCAGTAATCAACAAATTTTACGGTTACAGACTGGATCAAAAGGCTTGTAGAAAATGCGAAGATGAAACGATAAGATCCCATCTGCACACGCTCTTTACTGTTCTTCGTAATCAAAGAAGTAAGTGCAGAATACGCAATATTATTTGCTGTATAGAACACACCATTTAACAATGTATATGCAATAAAGAACCATGCATATTTTGCTGTATTTCCCCAGCTTGTAGGAACCGCAAAACAACATACCAGTGTAATCGCACATCCAATGTAGCCGTAAAGCATCCACGGTTTCGCCTTACCCATCTTGCTGTGTGTCTTGTCAATCATCGAGCCAAAGAAAATGTCTGTAAATCCGTCAAACAGTTTGGAAACTGCGATCAACGTACCTACTATACCTGCTGCAAGTCCGACTGAATCCGTCAGATAAATCATCACAAAGGATGTTTAAAATGCATATACTACATTTCCTGCTATATCGCCGGATCCGTATCCGACTTTGTTATACCATTTTAAATACTTTTTTTCTTCCATAGAATCACTCCTCATCTTAATCATGTTTAGAATTTCATGTGTCAAACAGTCTGATGCCTATATTATTCTAAATGCTTTTACTTTTGTTCTCTTGTATCCCGAATATCCCCGTATGTCCGGACTTATACGTCGATATTCGGGAAACGAGTTATATCATTATCCTTTCACATACGGAACCAGTGTAAACCGGAACCGGAATAATCTATCATCAAATCTGTATGCTTCTAACACGTCTGGTCCGCAGCTGTTAGAGCCTATTCCATTCTGTGCATAATCAAGACAGAATACCGTACTGTCCGATTCTATCAATTCATAGTTATGTGCCTTTTCTTCCAGCTCCTCCTGTGTATAGAAGGACGCATTGAATGAAAATGTATCTTCCTCTGCAACGGCAGTGATACCGTACTGGCTGTTGCCAAGCTCCACATAATCGCAGTCGTAGTGACTTCCGTTTTCCTGTGGGCGGATATAGTCCTCATGCATATCGGAAACCTTCAGACGATACAATCCGTGGCTTGCTGCTCTATGCTTGTCCCGGTAGCTTTCCTGCGGTCCCATACCGAAGAACCCTGCATCTGTAAGCTTCTTATCTAAGAACATTCGCACACCAAATCTTGGTAGATCCGGGAACTCCTCATCCTTTTTCACTGCGATATCCGCTCCAATTCTTCCGGCTGCGTCAATCGTCCAAGTGATTGTCACATCCATAATTTTCTGCACGGTTGCTGCCACGACCGAAGCCTGACTTGTCACAGTTACTCCGTGCTTTCCCTGAATCACCTCTGACTTGTATGCTCTTGTATAGGCTTCGTTGTAGTGGGCTTTCTTCCACTCTGCCTTGATATACATATCGTTATCCGTCGGTGCTCTCCAGATGTTCAGTTCCATCGGATGATTCATATATTCTCTGCCTGCAAATGTCAGGCTGTCAAAAAGTGCTGTCCGCTTGTTGACCGTATAGGAGAAATCCCGTCCCTTTATGATGATCTCTGTATCATTTTCCTGTACCTGAATACCCGTATCAGGCACTTCCTTTGTAAGCCAGCCTACTGCCTGCTGATTCTTTGCACCCTTACTGCTTACATCTATCTCATCAAAGCCTAAGACATACGCCTTGGAAAGAAGCGGGATATCCTTCTTCAGCTTATAGAACAGCTTCAGATATACCTTTCCATTCTCCGGAATTGAAAGCTTTAAAGTTGTGCTTCCATCACAATGCGGTAAAATGGATACTTCGGAAAGCTTCCCCTTCCCGATTACAAGCCCATCCTGTGACAGCTCATAGGTAATCTCTGCATAATCCTTCAGATCATCAAAATCCATATAGTTGTGAAGCACTAATTCTCCACTTGCTGCATCATACGATACTACTCTTGCCGGGCGATATACATTCTTGTACTCCAAAAGTCCGGTGTGTATCCTTCTGTCCGGATATACCAGACCATCCATACAGAAGTTGCTGTCATGGATTACTTCTCCATGATCGCCGCCATAGGCATAGATCGTCTTGCCATTTTCGGCTACACCATGGGCGATTGCATGATCGCACCACTCCCATACGAAACCACCGCACATCTTATCCTCTGCCTGTATCATCTGGAAATAATCTTCAAAATCTCCGGGACCATTTCCCATACTGTGGCAGTATTCCACCAGAAGAAATGGTTTGCTGCCATCCTTTTCCAAATATTCCTCTATCTCAGTAAGTGCCGGATACATACGGCTGTATAAGTCAAGATTCCCGTAATCATAGGTTACATCGTAATTGCGGTATCTGGCACTCTCATACTGCGTGATACGTTCCGGGTCAAATCCCTTTGTCCATGCCAGTGCCTTCTCAAAGTTGCAGCCATAAGCGCTTTCATTTCCCATAGACCACATCACGATACAAAACCGGTTCTTGTCACGCTCCACCATCAGCTTCACACGGTCAACAATCGCAGCTTCCCATACCGGATCATCTGCTATCTTCTCATTCCAACGCTTAAAGCGGTTGTAATCCGTATCCTCTTTTCGATACAGCATAAATGGTCCGTGTGCTTCGATATCTGCCTCGTCAATCACCATAAATCCATAGCGGTCGCACATTTCATAGAAAAATGGTGCATTTGGATAATGGCTGGAACGAATGGCATTGAAGTTGTGCTGCTTCATCAGGGTAAGGTCTGTCTTGATCTGCTCCATGCTAATTGTAAATCCGGTGACCGGATCGGAGTCATGGCGGTTCACACCACGGAATTTAATCTTCTGTCCATTTAAGTAGATTACCTGATTCTTGATCTCGATCTTGCGGAGTGCTATATGGTCTACGATTACCTCCTGCTCCGTCTCCAGAATAATCGTATACAGATACGGATTCTCTGTATTCCAGAGTGTATAATCTACAATCTCAAAAGTCGCTTCTCCACTCTCGGAAATAACACCCTCGGAAACAACTGCTCCATTCTTATCCTCGAGCTTTACCCGAACCTCTGTCGGCTCGTAAAATGCTGCTGTAAGATTTATCCTTGCAATGTCTGAATCTAATTGTGTTGTAATGCGATAATCACGGATTCCCTTTTCCGGACGTTTTAAGAGATACACATCACGGAAGATTCCGCTCATACGGAACTTGTCCTGATCTTCAAGGTACGAACCGTCGCACCACTTCATCACAAGCACGGAAATCCGGTTCTCTCCTTCCCGCAATACGTCTGTCACATCAAACTCACTGGTCATGTGGCTCACTTGACTGTAGCCTACATAGGTGCCGTTTAACCATACATAAAAGCAGCTATCCACACCTTCAAAGTTAAGATATGCCTTTGGTGCTGCAGCATCCTTTGCATAGTCAAAGGTATGCACATAAGCTCCACATGGAATATCCTGTGGCACATATGGCGGATCAAACGGAAATGGGTAACGGATATTTGTGTATTGGTGTGTATCATAACCTGCCATCTGCCATACACTCGGAACTTTGATCTCATCAAAGCCCTCAACCGAATAACCATCCTCATAAAAGGCATCCTTCATATCATAGATGCTGTCAAAATACTGAAACTTCCATGTACCATTCAATAGCTGCATTCTGTCTGACAGCTCTCTGTGCTCTACCAGGTCATCCATCCGCTTGGAAGCCGGCATGTAATAAGCTCTCGCCGGCATCGTATTGTCATGTAATACACTTAAGTCCTCATAGTAACGTGGCACGATCATAAATAATCCTCCTTCATTCATACAGTTTATACACTTTTTTGTTGCTTGTAACCCTGCAAACAGTTTTCTTCTTACTGTCTGCTTTTTTTCCTTCTCGCTTTTGTTAGATTTATATTACCTTAATCCATTTCTTATGTCTATAAACTAGAATGGACAAAATATGCACAAAATGATACAATAATCCCATCAAGCAGAAAAGTGGACGAACTGCTTGCAACATCGGACACTTTTCTATTTGATAGGTAAACAGTCATAAGCACGCAGGACGATAGTCCGGAGTGCGCATGGCTGGCACGATTTCGAGAGTTCGAAGAACGAAGAAATCGTGATTATTGTATCGAGTGAAAGGAGTGCTGCCCTATGTACATGAACACCGGTTATTTGAAACATTCACATATGGATTTTAAGGATAAAAGCCGACCACTGATTGTCGGTAGCTGCGGAATCTATCGTTTGTCTGAGCACCCAAAGATGCCAACCTATCGCCCAAGAGGACGTGTTGATTTTCAGATTATATATATTGCAGCCGGATGCGGACATTTTCATTTTGATACTGTTGATAACGAAACAATTGTTCCCGCTGGTAACATTGTCATATTCCGTCCAAAAGAGCTTCAGAAATATGAATACTATGGGGAAGATAAGACAGAAGTCTACTGGATTCATTTTACTGGAAGTGATGTAAAAAATATCCTAAGAAAATATGGTTTCCCAGATAACGAGAGAATATTCCCGGTTGGTACATCCATGGAATATGAGCGTATATTTAAGAGAATTATTATAGAATTACAACGTTGTCAGGATAACTACGAAGAAATGCTCACATTATTGCTCCGTCATCTTCTGATCATATTCCAACGTGAGCTTACCAGAGAGCAAGTTTTAAAAAATGAATATCTCGACCACGAGATGGATACCGCCATGACATATTTTAACGAAAATTATAACCGTGATATCAATATAGAAGAGTATGCGACATCCAAGGGGATGAGCGTCAGTTGGTTCATACGAAGCTTCAAGAAGTTCACGGGTTCTACTCCTATGCAGTTTATTGTTGCGCTCCGTGTCAACAACGCACAGGTCTTGCTTGAGACAACCAACTATTCCATCAATGAAATATCTAAGATTGTAGGCTACGATAACCAGCTCTATTTCAGCCGATTATTTCATAAGCTGAAGGGATTTTCTCCGAGGGAATATCGGAAAACCAGAAAGTCGGAAATATAAAACTAAAGCCCATCTATAATAGGAATAACTACTATTATGGAGCTGTTGGTTCTGTAGGCATGATAAGTTTCTTATTTTTCTCATTATGTATGGGACTTTCCTCCGGCATAGGCGTAATCGTTTCTAACTGTTTTGGTGCAAAAAAGAAGAAGAAGTGAAAACTGCGATTGCTAACTCCATATATGTGATGAGTGGAGGGTGCAGACATTTTCTTGGACTATATAAGTGACCAATCCAAGTCTATGTCTGTACTCTATAGGACTCAAATATCCTAATGATTTTTTACATTTTCTCCATCCGATAAAATGCGCCTTTTTTCTCTAGCAATTCTTCGTAAGAGCCACATTCCAGAACATTTCCTTTTTCAATCACAGCAATCCGGTCAGCATTGCGAATGGTAGACAGACGGTGGGCTACGATCAGTGTGGTACGTCCTTTCACAAGTTTCTGGATTGAATCCTGAATCTTCTTTTCAGAGATGCTGTCAAGCGCAGAAGTTGCCTCATCCAGAATCAGGATCTTCGGATTCCGTAAAAATGCACGGGCAATGGAGATGCGCTGCCGTTGTCCGCCGGAAAGATTTTCCCCATGTTCTGTGATCATCGTGTCCAGACCATCAGGCAGTTTCTGGACAACTTCTTCCAGGTTGGCTGCACGTATGACATTCCATAACTGTTCCTCGGAGATAGATTCAGATCCATAGGTGATATTCTCGCGGAGAGTTCCGGTGAAGAGAATGGACTGTTGTGGAACGACGGCAATCTGCTTTCGGTAGCTGTGCAGATCCAGTTCCATCAGGTCATTTCCATCAACCAATACCTGTCCGCTGTCAGCTTTCAGGAAACCGATGGCAAGATTGAGGATTGTTGTTTTTCCAGAGCCGGAACCACCGGCAAAGGCAACTGTTTCCCCCGGCTGAATCTTGAAGTTCAGATGACTTAATACCGGTTTTTCATTGCCTTTATAAGTAAAAGATACATCCTGAAATGTAATCTCACCTTTCAGATCAACTACTTTTTTCTTCCTACAGTTGTCCTCAATATCATTTGCACAAAGCACATCACCAATCGATTCAACGGATTCCAGGCCTTTCGCAATGATTGGCAGCAAAGTCACAATACTTGCAATCTGAGCGACGATGCTGGAAAAATAAGTCTGGTATAAGGTGATATCTCCGACACCGATGATTCCTTTCCATGCAATGTAGGCTGTAAATGCAAGACAGAATACCTGAAAGATCTGAAATGCAACCCAGCTGATTGAAGAAAAGTATGTCTGAATCATATCAAGCTGAAGCCCTTTTTCAGCAACTTTACGAAGCTGTTCACTCATTTTACGGGCTTCCTGATCTTCCAGAGCGTGAGCTTTAGTTACAGGAATCATTTCAACCATTTCCATTACTTTTGCAGAAGTTTCTTCCATTTCTTTACGGAAAGCACGGTTATGGTTTTTGATTTTTCCTTTAAAACCAACAATGATCAAAACAGAAACCGGTATCGTGCAGAGGAAGAAAAGAAATACGATCCGACTTTTGAAGATGACCACTCCGAAGGATACACCAATGTTCAGAATGATAGTCAAAAGAGAGATAAAAATCTGAGATGCAAGATTTTGTATCTGTTCTACATCTCGCATGATCTTCGACTGAAGCCTTCCGGACTGCATTTCCTTGTGATAGGTAATCGACAATTGCTGAAGCTTGCAGACTAGGGCTTCGCGCAGTTCTTTCTCTACTGTTCGTACCGTTTTAGCATAGAGCCAGGTATGGATGTAGTTGGTTGGTATGTTCTGTACCAGAAATGCAATCATAAGGACGGTATTCAGAATCAGAATTTTGGTAATATTCCCGTTGTGGTCTGTCACTGCATTGATAATATTAGCTGTGACGATTGGAAGAACCCAGGTTGGGGAATGCTTGATAATGAAAAAGGAAATGGAACCAACCAGCGCGCCATAGTGTCCCTTGAAAAGAGAAAGAAGCGTGCGCAGGTTATTTTTTCTGTTCCGGCTGAAGATGTGCATCATGGCAGCTTCTTCCTGCCAGAGATCCTGTTCTGAAGTTTGTTGTATGCTATTTTCTTGTGTCTCTCCCATAGTAGTCTTTAATAACCTCCTGTATCGGTTTGTTGCAGATTTCGTAGCTGTTATCTCTTGATGCAATACTTCTGGACGGAAGAACCGGGGCCCATTCCCACATGGCAAAACCATTGACCCATGAGCGCTTTGCACAGGCCTCAAACATAGCACGATACCAGTCTGGCTGTTCCTCCAGACGTAAATCTCCCTGAATTGCCCAGTTGTTAGGCACCAGTGAGGATCCTTTTCTGGACATGCATCCTGCTTCGGCGAAGAAGAATGGTTTCTTGAATTTCTGAACGACTTTTTCAATACGGTCAAGTTCCTGTTCCCACTGATCAATCGGATAATATCCGCTGGAAGAAATCATGTCGACACAGTCCCACCAGGTTACATTTTCTTCCTGATATTTATCGGTATTATAGGAAACAGGTCCGTGGTAATAGTTTCGGATCGCAGCGATTACGTTTCTCCATTCTTCACTGCGGTGTTCCGTCATTACCATCTCACATCCTGCAATAAAAAGATCACATTGTTCGGCTTCTGCAATTTTGGCATAGTGTGTCTGGAATTCTGTGTAAGAGGCAAACCAGTTTTCCCATTTCGGTTCACATGGAACATCTTTTTCAAAGAAACTGATGTAAGCACGCCAGACACCATTTTTACAATTAACGGTAGGTTTCAAGGCAACACGGATGCGCTTGCTTTTTGCATAGCGGATCATATTGATTAATTCTTCATCTGAGAATGTGGCACTGGAAGTGTAACAGATCTCTTCTGAGTGTGCGTGGTCCTGTAGCCCTACAGGAGCAAGGATTACGAAATCAGCAGCAGTGTGTTCTATCATATAATCAAAACTGTCACGGGCAGTCTGTGTAGAAAGAGAACCACGTTTGTGAAATGGGGCAAATGTAATTCCTTTAATATATCCAAATTGATTTTGAATTTTCATTTTGGTAAAAACCTCCTGTCTTTCGAATTATATAGTTTCTGAATATTTTCTGCTGGAAGTATATCATGTAGAAAAAAGACATGATATAATGAATCTATTATAAAATTGTAAAAATCTATGATGGAGATAATCTGTGAAACCTTATTTTGAATGTTTAGACAAATTAAACAAACCATATGAAGCCTTTTTATTTGATGCACAGACATCTGAGATGTTCCCAATTCTTCCACATTGGCATTATTTTGTGGAGATTCTTTACATGGTGGAGGGAAAGGCGTATGTAGAGGCAGGAGAAGAGAATTATGTATTGGAACCGGGAGATCTGATCGTATTTTATCCACAGATGGCTCATGCAATTTATTCAACAGGACAGCTTCCAATCCGTTACTATGTCCTGAAATTCGATCCTGCACATCTGAATATATCCGGTTCGGCACTTCCATCGATTTCGAGTCTGATCGCCATGGCCGCAGTGGAGCAGAAGCTATCGGTTTATTTTTCGAAAGAGAAATTTAATCAGGAAAAAATGAAGCAGCTGATTCAGGGATCAGTGAAGACGTTAGAAGAAAAGCAATTTGGTTATGACATTATTATGCATTCGAATTATTGTCTTCTTATGGCAGAAATTCTTCGTGTCTGGAAGCAGGAAGGCTTTCAGATAAAAAAAAGGAAAAAGGAAACTGTATTAAGCGAAAAATTTACAGAGGTATCTGAGTACATTTCACAGCACTACCAGGAAGATCTCTCGGTGGCGGAGCTGGCAGAAAAATTTCATATGAGTTATTCGTATTTTGCCGCAATATTCAAGGAGTACTATGGACAGACCTGCAAGGAGATGATTCTCACGGTAAGACTGCAAAAAGCGGAGGACTTATTGCAATTCACAGATTTTGACCTAACTTATATCAGCCAGGAGACAGGATTTTGTGACTGCAGCCATTTTATCAAGGCGTTTAAACAGAAGTATGGAGTGACACCGAGGAAGTATAGGATGAAGGAGAAAAGTTTTGATTTTGTATCACGGAAGTAAAGAAATTGCAGAGGGATTATTACCTTCGTTTGCACCAAGATATACCTTAATATTCATATTTTTCCTCTTTTCAAAAATGGGCAATTCCAATTGGAATTGCCCATTCATCGTACTAATCATGCAATTTTTTCTTACTTACACCGATTTCTGCATCAAATGATGTAATTTTGATGTAAATCGCTGTTTTTCATTTTTATCAAATGAAGTATGTCCCGTCTATTTGGTAAAACGGTACATCTTTACATCACGTCGACTGACGTCTCCGTGTGTTTTTCGCCTTATGTCGGTGTTCGCAAGCGCACACCGCCGCAAGGCTCAGTTTTCTCATCTTAATAGAGCTTCGCACCTGCAGGAATATGGTTGTCAACCATCAGAAGGTGAAGCTTCTCCTCGCCCTCTTCCTCATGGATAGCTGAAAGAAGCATACCGCATGAATCGATTCCCATCATCTTTCTAGGTGGAAGGTTTGTTATTGCAATAAGTGTCTTGCCGACTAACTCCTCTGGCTCATAGAATGCATGGATTCCTGAGAGGATGGTTCTGTCTGTGCCTGTGCCGTCATCCAGTGTGAACTGAAGGAGCTTCTTGCTCTTTGGCACTGCTGAACATTCCTTAACCTTTACCGCTCTGAAGTCTGATCTTGAAAATGTCTCGAAATCAACCTCATCAGCAAAAAGTGGCTCTATATCTACCTTGGAAAAATCGATCTTCTCGTTTGGTGTGAAGAATCCGTTGTTGTCACCGGCTGTCTCAGATACTGAATCAGAATCTGAACCACCCTCACTCTTCATAGTCGGGAACAGAAGAACATCTCTGATCGCCTGTGAATCTGTAAGGAGCATAACCAGTCTGTCTATACCATAACCGATACCGCCTGTTGGAGGCATACCGATCTCAAGCGCATTGAGGAAATCCTCATCTGTGTGCTCAGCCTCGTCATCTCCGGCTGCGGCATTCGCATCCTGAGCGGCAAATCTCTCACGCTGATCGATAGGATCGTTCAGCTCTGAGTAAGCGTTACACATCTCCCATGTGTTGATGAAGAGCTCGAAACGCTCAACCTTTGTAGGGTCTGAAGGCTTCTTCTTCGTAAGTGGTGAGATCTCGATCGGATGATCCATGATGAATGTAGGCTGGATCAGCTTCTCCTCACAGAACTCCTCGAAGAACAGGTTCACGATGTCGCCCTTCTTGTGGCGCTCCTCGTACTCTACGTGATGCTCGTCAGCGATCTTCTTCGCCTCAGCGTCATCAGCAACCTGGTCAAAATCAACACCTGTATATTTCTTGATAGCGTCAACCATAGTCAGACGCTCAAATGGCTTGCCAAAGTCGATCTCGATTCCGTTGTATGAGATCTTGGTGCTTCCACATACCTTCTCTGCGAGGTAACGGAACATGGACTCTGTGAGCTCCATCATACCATAGTAATCTGTGTATGCCTGGTACAGCTCCATCAGAGTGAACTCAGGGTTGTGACGTGTGTCAACACCCTCGTTACGGAATACTCGTCCGATCTCGTATACTCTCTCAAGACCGCCGACGATAAGTCTCTTCAGGTAGAGCTCAAGTGATATACGGAGCTTTACATCCTCATTGAGTGCATTGTAATGTGTCTCAAATGGTCTGGCTGCGGCACCACCGGCATTGCTGACCAGCATAGGTGTCTCAACCTCCATGAAGTCACGTCCTGCCAGGAAGTTACGGATCTCCTTTAATATCTGTGATCTCTTGATAAATACTTCCTTGCTGTCCTGGTTCATGATGAGATCCACATATCTCTGACGATATCTCATATCTGTATCTGTCAGTCCGTGGAACTTCTCAGGAAGGATCTGGAGTGACTTAGAGAGAAGTGTGATCTCCTCTGCATGTATGGATATCTCACCAGTCTTTGTTCTGAATGCATATCCCTTAACTCCATATATATCACCGATATCTGACTTCTTGAAGTCAGCGTATGACTCCTCACCGATCTGATCTCTTGCAACATACACCTGAATGTTGCCCTTAAGATCCTGAATGTTACAGAAAGAAGCCTTACCCATGACACGCTTGAACATCATACGTCCTGCGATGCTCACATTGATAGGTGAAGCATCCATGATGGCTCTTCTCTCATTGTAATCGTTGTTTAAAACTTCTCTCTTCTCTGCCTCTTCAAGGTCCTCAACTGAAGGTGTCTGTCTACCAGCCAGAAGCTCTGCCTCATGTGCTGTGTACATCTCCTTCACATCTGCACTGTGCTGCTGCACATCATACTTTGTTATGACAAATGGATCCTTGCCTGCCGCCTGAAGGTCTGCCAGCTTCTCGCGGCGCACCATCTGCAGCTTATTAAGATCCTGATCTTTTCCCTTGTTATTCTGCTCTGCCATCTTCTCTTACAGCTCCTGTCTCTTAATATCAAGTACCCTGTACTTAAACTCTCCGTCCGGTGCCTCCACCAGAACCTCTTCGCCAACCTTTGCACCCTTGAGTGCCATTCCAACAGGTGACTCATCTGAGATCTTGTTGTTCATGATATCCGCCTGTGATGAACCAACGATATCGTACTCGATCTTCTCATCGAACTCGTAGTCATATACAACTACCTTACATCCGATACCTACAACTCCTGTATCGACCTCATCTTCGTCGACTACTTCTATATTCTTGAGCATGGCCTCGAGCTGCTCGATTCTTGCCTCGATGTCTCTCTGCTCGTCCTTGGCTGCATCGTACTCTGCATTCTCTGACAGATCTCCCTGTTCTCTGGCCTCTTTGATCTTAGCTGCGATCTCTCTACGTTTATTAACCTTCAGATTCTGAAGCTCTTCCTCTATCTTCTTGAGACCTGAATAAGTAACCACATTCTTCTTCTCTGCCATTGCCGCACATACCTCCTAAATATCATAAATTATTGACTCCACAGCTCAGCATTTCCGCATACTATGGTATAAAAAAATGCGGAAGATGGGACTTGAACCCACACGGTATTGCTACCACAGGCACCTGAAGCCTGCGCGTCTGCCAATTCCGCCACTTCCGCATGTTCACAACGAACGTTAATATAATATACTGTTTGCATTGGTATGTCAACCACTTTTTTTGCATTTCCGCAAGCATTTTCCCATAAAAAAGGGAAACCATATATACCACATTTCCATGCATGTATATATGTTTTCCCGCAAATATATCTACTGCTTGTTATTACCTAACATATGCCATTACTTTTTGCTCTTGGCACTGGCGGTCTTGGAGTATGCTGACTGAGCAGCACATCCACCGTCGTTAACTGCCACTGCAGCGACCTTGTAATAGTATGTCTTGCCCTTTGCAGCCTTCTTGTCTGTAAAGCTGCATGATGATGTTGTACCGATCTTAGTGTACTTACCATTCTTCTTGGTTGCGCGATATACTACGTAGTTCTTCGCTCCTGTAACGCTACTCCACTTTACTGTGATCTTCTTGGCTCCGGTGTTAGATGCACCTGACATCTTTGGTGTACCTACAGCATGTGTATACACTGCCTTATACTGCTTTGCAGCTTCATAGTCAATGCTGCAGTTAACCCCGCTGACATTTGTCGATGGCTGTATAAAATATGTATACTCAAGCTTGGTCGTGAGCTTGCGGTCACTGAAGTTTGTTGACTTTGTCTGTCCCAGCCACTGGGTTGTGCCGAGAACAGGGTTCATTCTGTATACTGTGTAAGAATCTGCACCAGGCACCGCTGACCATGTAACTCTGACCTCGGATGTGGACTTTCTCACAGCCTTTACATTCTTAGCAAGAGGGATATAGTTGACGCTGACGGATGTCATCTCGCCCTGCTTCTTACCCTTGTATGGCACTACGTATGCAGAGTAATACTTAATACCCTTACTGCTGCTTCCTGTATTCTTGAACTTGTATGTATTTCTGGCTGCAGATTTGATCACTGCAACCTGCTCAAGCTTATTTGTGTAGTTATTTCTCGCAAATATCTTGTAGCCTGAAGCTCCCCAGACTCTGTTCCACTTGAGATTGGTGTATATCGTCAGGTTTTTCTTGTCTTTGCTTGCAGATACCGTGGATGAGACAGCCCCAAGCTCTCTCACGCTCTCTGTGTATCCGGTCTGGAGCCATTTGTATGTCACGTTCTCACAAATGACCTTTCCGCCTGAAACACTCTGGCTCTTAAGCTTGAATGAATACTCAGCGCCAGATGCAAGTCCCTTGATGGTGCATGATGTTCCCTTTGTCGCAACAGCTCTCTTATATCTGTCTCCCGATATATCGGATCTCATATACCAGACTTCATACATATTTGCTCCGGCTGCCTTATCCCATGTGAGCTTTACTGAGCTCTTTGTGTTCTGAACCGCTGTGAGCTCTGTGGTACCCATGAGTATCTTTACGCCGCGGACCTCACTTGCAGTTCCCTTTGAAACCGCTCTGGTAGAGGCATCATAATACTTTGGAACTACCTTGTAGTAGTATGTCTTTCCAGCCTTAACTGTTGTATCTGTATACTCCGGTGTGTATATCGTCTTTATCTTCTTAAAGCCCTTTGTCTTTGAAGTTGAACGGTACAGATCGAACTGGTTAGCAGCGCCGTAATCGCATACCGTTATATCAGCACCCTTTGCGCCTCTATCGACTGAAAGCTCCGCTGTTCCAAGCCTGCAGTCCACCTTTGCAACGGCTGATGTCTCTACAACCCTGGATGTCTTATTGTATGAGTCAGTTCCGGTTACTATCTTCGCCATATAGTAATAGGTATTACCTACTTTTACATTATCATCATAATACCTCACTTCAGAAGCTCCATACATGTAACCGACGCCTGACAAAATCTTCGTAAAGCCTCCTGATGGCTTTGTGGATCTGTACACCTCATACCAGATATCATTCTGTACGTAGCTGTCAAATGGGAACGACACAGATACTCCACCTAATTCTCTATATCCGGTATCTCCCGTAGAATATGATACGTATTCTGAAGGCTTCCTGCTGCGGCTGAACTTAGGTGCTTCAAAATATATCTTTCCCGACTCCTGCGACACCGTCTGTCCATTGTCATCACTGACTACCAGCTTAAACTGATATGTCGCACCGGCAACTCCTCTGAATTCCGTATCCACATGCCAGCTTCCGTCATAGTCACTGCCTGTCCACGAGTCATACCATGCTCCATTTACATAGAGAACAGCCTCTGTTCCATATCCCAAAGCGCTTATATGTACAGAACCGCTGCTTACGGTATCCTGACCTCCTACACTAAAATATGTTATGGATGCTTCTTCAGCAAACGCCACCTCAGCCTGAGCGGACTGTACATCTGCACTGCCGTCTGCTGCCATTGCTGGCAATGCCTCACCAAACACCATGGTTGAAGCAAGCGCCACGCATAAAGCTTTCTTTATCAATCTATTCTTCATAGTTTACCCCTTTTCATCTATTTGCGGATCCTTATTCCCTTTGCATGTGATGCAACTGACTTGACTGTCTTTCCTCCATCATTAACTGTTGAAGCCACAACCTTGTAGTAATAGGTCGTTCCCTTCTTGAGCTTCTTGTTCATGTATGAAAGCTTTGTAGCTCCAGTCTTGCCGACCAGCTTGTATGTTCCATTCTTGCGGGTTGAACGATATACATAGTATCTGGTTGCATTTGTAACCTTCTTCCATGTTACAGTCGCTGTACCCTTGGAACCGTTTACAACCTTTGTTATGGCCGGTGATGTAAGCTTATGTGTATAGTCACTGCTATACAAATCATATCCGCTGCTGAATCCAAAGTCTGTGCCTACAACAACAGAGTATGTATACTTCATTCCGTCTGTCACGTTCACATCCGTGAAGTTAGTTGCCTTTGTCGATCCTATGTACTGGCGTACACCGAGCTCTGTAGTTCTGTATACATAGTATTCCTTTGCCCCGCTTACAGCAGACCATGTTATCTTGGTCGATGTTGTGCTCTTCTTTACAGCCTTAACACGCTTTGCACTTGGCATCTCTGAATTCCACAGAGTGTTATCCTCGCCTCTTGCCTTTCCCTTATATGGTCTCACATATATCTGAGAGTATTTGCGCTCCTTGCCCTTGGCACTTGTGTTTGTAAATGTATATGATGTCTTTTTTCCCGATTTTATCTTCTTGATGGTCTCTATCTTGCCTGTACTGCTGTTGAGGCCTGATATAACATATCCTGATGCGCCCCAGTCTCTGTACCATGTGAGAGAATATCTTACAGACAGGACATCCTTCCTGCCGTTCAGTGATGAAGATACAGCTCCCGCAGTCAGATCCTGGACTCTCTTGGTGTAACCCATGGTCCTCTCAGATGTATCTGTCGTCTCATATCTCACGGCAGCTCCTGATTTCTTGACTGTCCTTATCATCACCTTGTATGTTCCGTTCGGATCAAGCTTTGTAAGGGTGCATGAGTTTTTCTTGGTGACCACCATACGCTTGTATGCATCACCGGTTATATCGGTTCTCTTTGCCCATACCTCGTATGATACGTCTGCGGTATTGTCCGCAGCCCATGTACACTTCAGTGATCTGTTGCCTGTCTGTATAAGGCTAGGTGCACCTGCTGCATTCATGATAAACTTTACGCCGACAACACCAGATGTCTTTCCTGTTGTTATCTTTCGTGTCTGTGAGTCGTAATACTTTGGCACTACCTTGTAGTAGTATACCGTTCCACTCTTGACCGCTGTGTCCGTGAAATCAGCAGAATATATAGTCTTTATCTTTCTGTAGCCCTTGCTCTTGTTTGTTGAGCGGTACACATCGTACTGATTTGCAAAATTGCTGGTCATCCACAGGAATACTCCCGGCTTACTTATCTTTTCTGATACATTCATGCTTGAAGCATAGAGCTGATCCACCTCTGGAATGCCCACCTTTACTGAAGCTGTCTTACTTGTAGCTATGACCTTGCTCGTCTTCACATACTGATCTGAACCGCTCACGATCCTGAATCTGTAATAATATGTAGTTCCGGTCTTCGCAGTGCTGTCAAGATATGCAAGTCTTGACGTGTAAGATTCACTTCCCGTTGCAATCGTGGTAAATGGCCCACCTGACTTGGTCGCTCTCTGAACCTCATACTTGACCTCATCTGAATGCCTGCTATCAAGATATACGCTGACAGACACATAGCCTGGTTTTGCATAGCCAGTGCTTCCGACTGTATATCCTACACTAACACTAGGATCACCATCAAAGCTCACCTTGTCAGTTTTGACCGGTGAAACCTTCTGTACAGTCACCTCTCCATTTGAATCGTAGGCTCTAACCTCTGCGTTGTAGGTGGAATCAAGCAACGCCGGGATCTCACAGTTAATACTAAAGGACTGCTGGTCCTCTCCGTTGTACTGTTCCCCGCACTTTACTCCATTGACCCAGACCTCAACTCTGTAAGCCCGGCCGCTTGCATTGATCGTTATGGTCCTTGAGTTCTTATAAGCTCCCGCATACCATATGCTGACATTGGCTGCCGCCACATCAGCCTGTTCCTCCGCCGCCACTGTGGCAGCAGTTCTTCCGTCTGCCGCATTTTCCACACTGGCTGCCATAGCCGTGCCCGCCTCACCGAGCATCATGGCTGAAGCCAGAGCAATGCACAGACATTTTCTCGCAATGTTCTTTCTCATAATATCCCCTTTCCTTTTCTATCTTTAAAATAAAGACATGTTCTCTTTTATTTTAAATTCCCGGAGCCCCTTAGTCAATGTGGATAAACCACAGATTCATTTGTCTATAGACGACAATAGAGACCGGGCATAAAACCTCGGTCTCTATCAGCTTATCCATATTCAAATATATCGCGTGCAGCTTACTCCTCTGTGGCTGCCTCAGATGCATCTGTTGCAGTTGCCTCCACCTGAACTGATCTGTTCATGAGATAGTCAAGCACGTTCTCCTCTGTGGCATAGAACATCAGGTCTGACTCTGAGTAATACTTGTCCACGTCTGAGTCATTCTCCAGATTGTTCTTGTCCATAACCTTCTGTCTGTACGCCTTTATGTCTGCGTTATCGGCGATGAGGTCATTGTCCATTGCTATGCATGACACAACGATCTTCTCCTTCATGACGTTCTCAACTGTGGTGTGAAGGTACTCAAGGAATGATGCCTCGTCCTCATATCCATAGAAATACTTCATATATGCCTCGAAGTCGATTCCGTAGTTGTCTGCGGCACTTCTCACATTTGACACCATGGACTGAACGTAGGAAGCTACCTCATCCTCAGGATACTTGTCAAATGTAACCTTCTCCTCAACAGCCTTGAGAACAGAAGTTCTGTCTGTCTCGTCCGCGGAATCGTCCTTGTCCTTCTGAACATCTTCCTTCAGATGTGCTGTGTAGTCATCGGTTGTTGTGTACTCACCATCAGTAGCCTTCTTGACCAGTGCGTCTGTGTACTCAGGCACCGTGGTAACTGATATATAATTGATCGTAACCTTGTACTCTGCTGTAAGTCCGGCAACTGTTGTGTCGCTGTAATCATCAGGATATGTCACTGTGATCGTCTTGACATCACCCGGCTTACTTCCTATGAGCTGATCGTCACTGCCATCACCAAGAGTGTTATTTCCCATGGTCAGTGTGTAATCTGTCTTGCTGTCCTTCTCTGTTCCTGAGACAGTCTCAACATAGTCCACATTGATCTTGTCGCCATCTGCCACTGTGCTGGTCTTATCCTCTGTAGTCTCAGAATTGTCACTGCAAAAACTGCTTATCGCACTGTTTACATCGTCCTCGGACACCTCTCTCGATGCCGGAACATATTCGATATCAGTGTATGCCGCCTTGTCTATGGTCGCACACTTTGAAAACTTCTTAAACTGGCTCTTTGTGTCATTGCTGCCACAGCCTGTCATCAGGCCTGCGCACATGACTGCCACCATTCCTGCTGCAAATATCTTCTTTGCTCTCATATCTTTCTCCGTACCCCTTTACTTACTCTTCAGCCTGCTCTGCGTCAGCCGCCTCTGTTGACTCTGTGGTCTCTGCAGCCTCAGTTGTTGCTCCAGTTGTCGCCTTTGCATTGTCCATAAGGAAGTTCATGACCTTCTCTGCCAGAGCGTTATACTTTATCTCAACGTCTGTAAGATTCTGTCTGAGCGTAGACTCATCAACACTGTTCTTCGTTGCATAATCAGCTATATACTTATCAGCCTCGTCATCTGTGACACTGATATTCTCCTTCTTGGCAATGGCACATACGACCATTCTCTCCTTCTGTGATTCCTCACAAACCTGCTGTACATACTGTTCAAATGCAGCGCTGTCATCATATCCATAGTAATAGTAGATATATGTGTCATACTCTATTCCGTTTGTCTCTGCCTGAGTCTTTATGGATGTTATGATCTTGTCAGCATTCGCCTGAACATCATCTGCTGATATGTTCTCTATTGTACTGTTGTTTATAACGGCAACCATGACCTCATTCTGAGCACTTGCAAGAGCTGAATCCTCCTTGTCCTGCTTGAGCTGCTCACGTACAGATGCCTCATACTCAGCAGTTGTCTTATATGAAGTATTGTTTGCAACCAGCTCATCATTGTATGTAGCCGGTTTATCTATCTTTATATAGTTAAGTGTCGTCTCGAACTTGGCCGCCTTGCCATTTAACTCATCCTTGCCATAATTCTCAGGAAAGGTTACATTCACGGTAAATGTCTCTCCCGGCTTATGTCCAACTATCTGATCCTCAAAGTTATCTATGAATGAACCAGAACCAAGGACGAGATCATATCCGCTGCCATTGGTATTGCCTCCATCGAACTCCTCACCATCTACAGTTCCGACAAAGTCAATATTTACTGTATCTCCGTTCTTCGCCTCGCTGGTTGTGTCCTTATCAAATGTAGCAAGTCCGTTCACAAATGAATCAACCTTGGCCTGAACCTCATCATCCGTGACATCAGTGCCCTTCTCCTCATACTCCATGCCCTTGTATTCACCGAGTGTGACATCTGCCGCATACTGATCCACCATATCCTCTATAGAAGCAAATTCTTCTGATGAATTGTCAGCACTCTCTGTAGCATCAGAAGATGTTGCCTTACTCGCTGTATTATCCAGCTTTCCACTCGTACCATTACTGTCGCCACAGCCTGTCATAAATGACATGGACAGAGCGAGTGCAAGAACAACTGCACATCCCTTATTAAATTTTCGCATAATCATACCTCTTTTACTTTTTATTAGAAGTGTAACCATCTTCATGATAAACTTCAACGAGTAAACTTATACCATATTTTCCTGTAAAAATAAAGCAATTTGAAATAATTCATAGAATTCTCACAAATGATTTCACATTCCTATAACAGGCAGTTTTACATCTGTTTTTGTGATGTATTTTGTCTGTCCCACATTATTCAAAGGCAAATCCACAATATGTTGTGTCTACATATTTTTTATTTTTCTATATTTTGTACTTTTTGCAAATAACCTGTAGACAAACAAAATTGGGAATGATATAATCGACCATGTTGAGACATCAGTGTGAGATTTGCGACGAGGCACCTTATTTGTCGCTAATTTTTTTGCGGCTTTTTCAGTCGGCATACCATATATTGATGTCTCCTGTATGGTAGTATACAATATTTAGGGGGCGTACTTTTTTTAACGCCCATTCACATCACACACAGGGAGAATGGGAAATGCAAGTTATCAAGAGAGACGGTCGTGCTGTTTCTTACGACCGAAGCAAGATCATATTGGCTATCCAGAAGGCTAACTCGGAGGTTGAGCCTTGTGAGAAGATCTCTGACGAGAAGATCGAGGAGATCGTCGGAAGCATCGAAGCCAAGAACCGAAAGAGAATGCTCGTTGAAGATATCCAGGATATCATCGAGCAGGGGCTTATGGCCGACGGCAAGTTTGTCCTTGCCAAGACCTACATTATATACAGATACAGCCGCGAGCTCATCAGAAAGGCAAATACGACTGATGATTCTATCCTCAGTCTTATCCAGAACAGGAATAAGGATGTCATGGAGGAGAATTCCAACAAGAATGCCACCGTCGCATCCACACAACGTGATCTTATCGCAGGAGAGGTATCAAAGGATCTTACCAAGAGAATGCTCCTCCCTGAGAAGATCTCCAAGGCTCATGAGGAGGGCGCCATCCACTTCCACGACGCAGATTATTTCCTCCAGCCTATATTCAACTGCTGCCTTATCAACATTGGGGATATGCTTGACAACGGCACAGTCATGAACGGCAAGCTCATAGAGAGCCCTAAGAGCTTCCAGGTGGCATGTACCATCGTGACTCAGATCATCGCATCTGTCGCATCCAGCCAGTACGGCGGCCAGTCAGTCGATGTCCGTCACCTTGGAAAGTACCTCAGAAAGAGCTACAACAAATATAAAAAGAGATACACCGAAGAGTTCGGCGACAAGATAGACCCTGACACACTTGAGAAGCTCATCACAGAGAGACTCAAGGACGAGCTGAAGTCAGGAGTCCAGACTATCCAGTATCAGATAAATACTCTGATGACCACCAACGGCCAGTCTCCATTTGTCACTCTCTTCCTCAACCTCAGAGAGGACGACGAGTACATCAAGGAGAACGCCATGATCATCGAGGAGATCCTCAGACAGAGACTTGAGGGAATCAAGAACGAGGCAGGCGTGTATGTTACACCTGCATTCCCTAAGCTCATATATGTCCTTGACGAGCACAACTGCCTCAAGGGCGGTGAGTACGACTATATCACAGAGCTCGCCATCAAGTGTTCTGCCAAGAGAATGTACCCTGATTACATATCAGCCAAGAAGATGCGTGAGAACTACGAGGGAAATGTATTCTCATGCATGGGATGCCGTTCATTCCTCTCCCCATGGAAGGATGAGAACGGAGAATATAAATGGGAAGGCCGTTTCAACCAGGGAGTTGTCAGTCTTAATCTTCCACAGATAGCTATACTTGCAAAGGGAGACGATGACAAGTTCTGGAGTCTTCTGGATGAAAGACTGCAGCTCTGCTACGACGCACTCATGTGCCGCCACAGAGCCCTCGAGGGTGTAACCTCTGACGTCAGCCCAGTCCACTGGCAGTACGGTGCCATCGCCAGACTTAAGAAGGGCGAGGTCATCGATCCACTGCTCCACAACGGTTACTCAACCATATCACTGGGATACATCGGTGTATATGAGACCACCAAGCTCATGCGTGGTGTGAGCCACACAGATCCTGTGGGCGAGGAATTTGCACTGAAGCTTATGCACAAGCTCCGCGCAGCCTGCGACAAATGGAAGGCAGATACGGGACTTGGCTTCGGACTCTACGGAACTCCGGCCGAGAGCCTTTGCTACAGATTTGCACGTATCGACAAAGAGCGTTTCGGAACCATAAAGGATGTCACAGACAAGGGCTACTACACCAACTCTTACCACGTTGATGTCCGCGAGAAGATCGATGCATTCAGCAAGTTCAGATTTGAGAGCCAGTTCCAGACCATATCATCAGGTGGTGCCATCTCATATGTTGAGATACCAAACATGCGCAACAACCTGGATGCTCTGGCAGAGGTCGTAAGATATATATACGACAACATACAGTATGCTGAGTTCAACACCAAGTCTGACTACTGTCATGTATGTGGATACGATGGTGAGATCCTCATCAACGATGACGGCGAATGGGAATGTCCGCAGTGTGGCAACAAGGATCACAACAAGATGAATGTTACCAGAAGAACCTGCGGTTATCTGGGCGAGAACTTCTGGAACGTGGGCAAGACCAAAGAGATAAAGGCAAGAGTGCTTCATCTATAGTCTTTTATAGAAAAACACTTGATATATTCAGGCAACTGATATAAAATAACAGTATGCATTAATAATTTCAATTGTATGGTCTGCATGTCGTAGAGGGCAACGCAGGCCATACTTTTGTTTTAAGATAAATTTAGAAGGGATCACATTATGAATTACGCAGATATCAAACTATTTGATGTTGCAAACGGAACCGGCGTCAGAGTGTCTGTATTTGTATCCGGCTGCACACACCACTGCAAGAACTGTTTCAACGCTGACACATGGGATTTCGGCTACGGCAAGCCGTTCACGGATGTGGAGATCAACCACATAATAGATAGTTGCAAGGAGGACTATATAGCAGGTCTCTCCCTGCTCGGCGGAGAACCTATGGAATATGTGAACCAGCAGGGGCTTCTTCCTCTGGCAAGAAAGTTCAAGGAGACCTACCCTGACAAGACCATCTGGTGCTACACCGGTTATACATTTGAAACCGATCTCTTAGACCGCATGTGTAATGAATGGGAGTATACAAAAGAACTTCTCTCCTACATTGACGTCCTTGTGGACGGAGAATTCATAGACGAACAGAAGGATCTGTCACTGAGATTCAAGGGCTCAAGGAACCAGCGTATCATAGATGTACCAAAGTCCTTGAAGACAGGCACCACAGTCCTGTGGGATGAAAGCGGAAAGTATTTTAAATAAAAGAAAAGCGGTCTGGCACACCATTAAAATGATGATGCCCGGCCGCTTTTTTGTTACTTTCCTGTTGAACCGAATCCGCCGGCTCCTCTTACTGTATCGCTGAGCTCATCCACCTGATGGAATTCTCCAACGATATAAGGAGCGATCACAAGCTGTGCTATTCTCTCCTCAGGCTCAACCGTCTGTGCCTGGGTTCCGTGATTGTGGAGTGCAACCATGATTTCCCCTCTGTAATCCGCATCCACAACTCCAACCTTATTGGCCGGTGCAAGCCCCTTCTTGGATGCCAGACCGCTTCTCGCATACACAAGTCCTGCAAATCCCTCAGGTATCTCCATGGCTATACCCGTGTGAACCATCACCGTCTGTCCCGGCTCTATAGTAATCGCCTCATCAAGACACGCATACAGATCCGCCCCCGCTGCGTACTCTGAACCGTATGTCGGTATGACTGCCTTTTCATCCAGCTTCTTAATATTGATATCGTATACTGTTGCCATCTTTCTTCTCCTCTTATTCGTCAAATTTTATCTTGTTGTACACATCCATATCCACACTCTTACTGTATGAATATCCGCTGTCCAGCTCATCTATCCAGTCCTTCATAAGGTTGTCATAGTATTCCGCATCAGCGGCATCCGTGAGCTTCTTCTTGTTCTCGGCCGTGGCCTTCTCATCCGTAATGCTTATCATCTGGAATATATGATAACCATACTCAGTCTCCACCACCGTGGATACCTCGCCATCCGACATGCTGTACAGTATGTCCAGCGTATCCTGGCCATAGGTGCTCAATATATCATCCCTGCTCATCGTATGTGTTCCCGCATACTTAAGCTCCTTTGCGCTTCCAAGGAATGATATATCCATATCTGTGCCATCCGAGGCTTCCACTATGGATTCATATGCCGCATCCGCCTTTTTCTTCTGCTCATCTATCTTGTCCTGTGAGTACAGGGTGATATTTCCATAATCGTCCTCCGAGTAGCACTCAAAGAACATGTCATAAAATGTACTCATCCTGGCCTGCTCATCGGATATCTCCGTGGAGCTCTGCTTCATCACATAATCATATATCTTGTCTGCCAGTGCGCTCTCACGCAAAACTCTCTTCACCGTATCGAGTTCAAGTCCAATCTCTGCGATCTGGGCATCAGTCAATTTGTCATAGAACTCTTGCGCCGCCGTATCCTGATCCTTCTGCTCGCTTGCAGTCAGGCTTATGCCGTACTCCCCGGATTTGGTTATAAGTGTCTTGGTCTTTATGAGCTTTGATATCGCCTGACGCCTTGCTGCATCCACGGCATCCATCTCCAGACCATCATCAGTCACTATGCTCTGTTTCCACACGTCACTGCCATACTTTGATTCGTACTCCTCCTTCACAGTCTGGGCATAAATATACACCTCGTCTATCTCTATGTTCTGCCCGTTGTATCTGAGAACTACCTCCTTGCCAGTCTCCTCAGTGGCATCACTGCCACATCCAGTCACGGCAAATGCACATATGAGCGCCAGCAGCACACACAACCATCTCTTCAATTGAACCGCACCTCCTTATCTTTGTATTCTCCTGTCTGTATATTTCTAACTCATTATCTATGCTTTGTTATCCACACTGTCTTCTTCACTGTGGGTCATTATCAACATCTGGGACATATCCGCCACGACAAATTCCGCCTTTCTGAGAAGATCATTTTTCTCCTCCCGTCCAAGCTTCAATATAAACTCAGGCTTTGCCCCCATGACAAATTTCATCCTGCCTGAATAACTCTTAACGAGCTCATCTATCCCATCTACATTTATGTCAGCCCTGTTGTACATGACAAATCTCAGGTCTCCGTCCTTGTACCATATACGGGTTATGAAGCAGATATTTGCATTTGCCCTTAACAGTGCCACATCAAGAAGATTCATTGTCTCGTCAGGGATGTCGCCAAATCTGTCAATGAGCTCATCCACTATGTCATTGTACTCATCCTCATTCTTGATGAGGGATATTCTCTTACAAAGCTCCAGCTTGACAAAGTCGTTTTTGACGTACGTCTCAGGGATGAACGAATCCACCGGAAGGTCTATCTCCGTCTCGTATTCATGGAAAACCTTCTCGCCGCGGAGCTCCCTGACCGCATCATTAAGCATCTTGCAGTAAAGGTCATAGCCCACGACCTCATAGTTGCCCGACTGACTCTCGCCCAGGACGCTTCCCGCACCTCTGATGTTGAGATCCGCCTTGGACACCTTGACTCCCGAGCCGAGATCCGTATATTCTTTTATCGCTCTAAGTCTCTTCTCAGCGACCTCAGATATCATCTTGTTGCGCCTGTAGAACATAAATGCAAATGCACTTCTGTCCGAGCGACCAACTCTTCCGCGTAACTGGTAGAGCTGTGCCAGACCAAACAGGTTAGCGTCGTGTATGATTATGGTATTTGCATTCGGTATATCAAGTCCGGTCTCTATGATGGTCGTGCACACAAGCACGTCTATCTCCTTTTTGTTGAACCGGTACATGATGTCCTCCAGCGTGCGGCCATCCATCTGTCCATGGGCAAACTCTACATTTGCATATGGCACGAGGCTTCTCACATCATCCGCAAATCTCTCTATGCCTTCGACCCTGTTGTACACATAGTATACCTGACCATGCCTTGCAAGCTCTCTGGCAATCGCCTCCCTGGCAAGCTCCCTGTCATATTCCATGACATAGGTCTGTATCGGCCTCCTGTCCACCGGAGGCTCCTCAAGCAGGCTCATGTCTCTGATTCCAACAAGACTCATATGGAGTGTTCTCGGGATAGGCGTCGCCGTCAGTGTCAGAACATCCACATTGGTCTTCATCTCTTTTATCTTCTCTTTGTGATTTACACCGAATCTCTGTTCCTCATCTATTATGAGAAGTCCCAGATTCTTGAACTCCACATCCTTTGAGAGCAGCCTGTGGGTTCCTATGACTATGTCCACCTTGCCCTCTTTCAGCTCTCTGAGTGTAGATTTTATCTCCTTCTGGGTACAGAATCTGCACAACAGTCTCACCGTCACTGGATAATCCTTCATTCGCTCTGTGAACGTCTCATAATGCTGCTCGGCAAGGATCGTGGTCGGCACAAGATACGCAACCTGTTTGCTGTCACCGACAGCCTTGAACGCAGCACGAATCGCCACCTCAGTCTTGCCAAATCCAACGTCTCCGCACACCAGTCTGTCCATGATCTTATGGCTCTCCATGTCCGCCTTGACATCCTCTATGGCCTTTAACTGATCGTCAGTCTCAGTATAAGGAAATGTCTCCTCGAACTCCTTCTGCCACTCGGAATCAGGAGAATAGGCAAAGCCTTCCCTCGCCTGTCTCTCTGAGTACAGCTTTACAAGATGCTGAGCCACCTCGCTGACATGGCCCTTAACCTTGTTTCTTACCTTCTGCCACTCACTGCCACCGAGTCTGTTGATCTTCGGGGCTCGGCTCTCCTTGCTCCTGTACTTCTGGATCCTGTCCGTCTCGGAAGCCAGGACATATAATTTGCCGCCCTCAGCATACTCGATAACCAGATAGTCCTTCAAGGCGCCGTCGACCTCTATCTTCTCAAGCCCACGATAGATACCTATTCCGTACTTCTCATGGACCACATAATCGCCCACGCTCACATCCGAGAATGACTTTACTATCTCCCCGGCACGCGGCAGCTTCTTCCTCGAAGCCTGCGAATGTGATGTCTTGCTGGAGAACACATCTCCCTCACTGACCACGATGAGCTTCATCTCCGGGATCATAAAACCGGCTCTGAGCCTTCCCGGCATGACCGCCATCTCTCTGGCAGCCAGAGCTTTGTCCGGGTCGTTCAGGTAATGACATATGACGTCATTGTCCATGAGGTTATCGACCATTCTCTTCGCACCGACCGATGATGGCGATACGAACAGGACGCTGTATTTGTCCTTCTTCCATTTCTTGATATCAGTAACCAGCGCATCAAAATTGTTCCTGTAGCTGTGAACCTCCCTGCTCTCGATCTCCACGCGGTGAGCATACTTTACACGGTCATCCTCACCCACAAATGAGTCAAAGCCCACAACCTTGTAGCGTCTGCATTTTTCCAGGACATCATCATAAGTGAACAGAACCTTCATCTGCCCCGGGAGGATATATCCCCCCTCCAGCCTGTGCGTCAGGCTGCTAAGAAAACTCTTCTCACTGCCATCCGCCTTCTCCGTGACCTTCTTCGTCTCATCTATGAAAATGTACGCATCCTCCGGCAGGCAGTCCACCAGAGACACCGTGTCACTGTAGAAATAATCAACATAGCTGTCCACTCCGTATATCGCACTGAACTCCGTGAGCTGTTCCTTCAGCGTGGCTATCTCGCCCTTTATCCTGGCATACGCCTCCGTCTGAAATGAATCCTTAAGCTTCTTCGCATACGGCTTCAGCTCTGCCTCCAGCCTGTGTATACCTCTGTCGATCCTCTCCTTTGAAAGCACCATCTCTCCCGCGGGATAAATTACAAGTTCATCCACATTCTCTATGGATCTCTGACTCTCCGCATCAAATGTCTTGATGGTATCGACTTCATCGTCCCACATGTCTATTCTGTATGGACATTCCTCAGTCAGCGGAAATATGTCCACGATACCGCCTCGTATGGCAAATTGTCCCGGCTCCTCCACACTGTCAGTTTTTTCATAACCAAGGTCCACCAGCTTGCCCTTAAGCTCATCCAGATCAAGAGACTGTGCCGCATGGATATTTATCACGTATTTTTTCATATAGGACAGTGCAGGTATCTTGTCATACATTGCATCTACCGTGGCTATGATCGTACATGGTTCTCCCGTTGCCAGACGCCGAAGGACCTCCATGCGCCGTCTGGTTATGGCATTGCCGTGGACATCTGCACTGAAGAACAGAATATCCTTTGCAGGATACATATATACATCCCTTCCGTAGAACTTCATATCGCTGTACAGCTCCTCCGCACGCCTGTCGTTATATGTCAGTATCAGGCGCACCGATGCGTCATCACCGAAGCCCTGCATCATGAATACTCTGTCCGTGCCCTCGCCCGTCGTACCTGTCACATTGACAAATCCATCTCCGGATGCAAGCCACTCCTTCAACTCTGTATATATATTCAGTTTTTCAAATGGCTCACCAAGTACACGTATCATTCTCCATCACTCTCAATTAAACTTATTCATAGCTGCAACTGTGCCATCCGCCAGTATGGTCTCCACCGCATCGCAGGCATTACCACAGCTCTCTCTTATATTCGCCAGATCTTCCTTTCCAAATCTCGACAACACATAATCAGCCAGATCCATGTGATCCGGCTTTTTGCCAACACCCACTCTGATCCTGACAAATTCCTGGCTGCCAACGTGCTGTATGATATTCTTCATACCGTTATGACCGCCGGCGCTTCCCTTCTGTCTGATCCTGAGCTTACCGACGTCAAGATCTATGTCATCGTACACGACTATCAGATCTTCAACCGTGCATTTGTAGAAGTCCATTATCGCCCTTACGCTCTCTCCGCTGAGATTCATAAATGTCTGAGGCATGGCGAGTATGACCTTCTCTCCGTCTATTATACCCTTTCCTATAAGTGCCTTATGCTTTGCAGTGTCTATCCTTATATTATGTCTCTCTGCCAGCTCATCCAGAACCGCAAATCCTACATTGTGTCTTGTTCCGGCATATTTCGCACCGGGATTGCCAAGTCCAACTATGATCTTCATTTGGTCTCTCCATTTTCCTCCACCCAGGTGGATCGTTCTATTGTTATCTGTTCTCCATGATCTTCTCAGCATCTGCAAGCTGCTCCAGGGTGTTGACTCCTCTTATCTGGTCAGCATCGTCCATCGGAACAGCGGAAGCCGGAAGCCCCATTTTCTTTATTATCTCTATCGCATCCGGAAGATAATACTCTCCCTGGGCGTTGTCATTTGATATCTGTGACAGTGCGTCCTGAAGTGCTGCGCAGTCAAATATATACATGCCCGAGTTAACTTCCTTCACAGCCTGCTCCGCTTCGTCAGCATCCTTCTGCTCCACGATCTTTGCCAGGCTGTCACCGTCCCTTATGATCCTTCCATATCCAAATGGATCATCAAGCATCGCCGATATTACGGTTACACCATTCCCGCTATCCTTGTGGAAATCAAGTGCTTTTCTGAGTGTATCCCCTGTCACAAGCGGTGTATCTCCACAGAGTATGATCACATCCCCATCACGTCCAATAAAATCTGCAGCACACTTTACCGCATGGCCTGTTCCGAGCTGCTCCTCCTGAAGCGCATAGTCAACCTTCACATCGTTGACACTGACAGCTATGGCTGACTTCACCTCGTCTGCCTTGTATCCAACGATCACACACACCTCGTCTGCACCCGCCTGGTGCGCCGCTTCTATAGAATAATATACCATCGGTTTTCCCATCACCTGATGAACTACCTTTGGCTTATCTGACTTCATTCTTGTTCCCTTGCCTGCCGCAAGTATAACTGATTTTACCATTATTATATCCTCCATATTCTATCTGGATCTAAACAGATACATTCTACTTTATACTATATTTTTTTACAAGACCATATAAAAAGAGCCAATGCTATCAGCTTGGTGACTTACGCCTCTAGCACTGGCTCTGAATGTCTATTTGAGACTGGTATTACTCTTCCAAAGATTCCTGATACTTTGAAAGAATCATACTCTGCAGACGCTCTCTTGTAGCTGTATTGATCGGATGAGCGATATCTCTATATTCTCCATCCGCTGCCTTTCTACTCGGCATCGCGATGAACATGCCCTTCTCACCCTCGATGATCTTGATGTCATGCACAACAAACTCGTCATCGATCGTAATAGAAACAACCGCCTTCATCTTGCCTTCCTTCTCAACACTTCTGATCCTGATATCAGTTATCTGCATCTGAATTACCCCCTTAACCCTGACACACATTGCGATCCCACACGCAACTGTCATTTGTACTACTTATACCGTATGCATCCTACAACGCATATCTGAAATCCTTCTCCACTATTACCTTGATGTCCTCAGGTGTTCCCTGATGTACTGTGTTCGCGCGGAGTGTATCCCTGCTCTCCACGATACAATTCTCGATGATGGAATTATCACCGATGTTGACATCGTTAAGTATGATCGAGTTCCTGATCACACAGTTATTTCCAATGTATACCTTCTTGAATATAACTGAGTTCTCAACGGTTCCGTTGATGATACAACCGCTTGCTATCAAGCTGTTATTTACCACCGCATCTGCATTGTACTTTGCTGGTGGGAGATCATCCACTCTTGAGTAGATATCCGGATGCTGTTTGAAGAAGAAGTCTCTTACGTCCTTCTTGAGGAAATCCATATTAGCTCTGTAATATGACTCCTTTGTTCCTATGTTTCTCCAGTAGCTGTCCATCTTGTATCCGTAAATTCTCTTGACACCCTTATATCTCACGAGAATATCTCTTACGAAATCATTTCTTCCCTCGTTGGCACATGTCTCAAGGAGTTCGATGAGCTGTCTTCTTCTTATGACATATACACCTATGGAAACCGTGTTGGTTCCTGCCACAAGAGGCTTCTCCTCGAAGTCTATGATCCTGCCATCCTCGTTCATCTTGATAACACCAAATCTGTTGATGTCATCCTCGCCCGGTGCCATATCCTTGCATACAACCGTGATATCTGCACCATTGCTTATATGCTCCTCAAGAACCTTGTTGTAGTCGAGCTTGTAGATACCGTCTCCTGAAGCGATAACTACATATGGCTCATGGCTCTCCTTGAGGAACTTGATATTCTGATAAAGTGCATCTGCTGTTCCCTTGTACCAGTAGCTGTTAGCTGCTGTGATGGTAGGTGTGAAGATGAACAGACCTCCCTGCTTTCTTCCGAAATCCCACCACTTGCTTGAGTTCAGATGCTCATTCAGTGATCTTGTGTTGTACTGTGTGAATACCGCTACCTTCTGAATATGAGAATTGGTCATATTGGAAAGTGCGAAATCAATTGCTCTGTAGCTTCCTGTGATAGGCATGGCTGCAACGGCTCTCTTTGCTGAAAGATCTCCCAGCTTATTGCTGTTACCACCTGCCAGAATAATTCCTAATGCTCTCATGTCTACTCACCTGCCTTTATAATACTACCGCCACTCGGAAGTGTTCCGTCCGGATAATCCGAAGGATCTGTGTCACCGAATATTGCAGTGTTCTTACCTATTGTTACGCCCTCAGGTATAACTGAGTTCTCACCTATAGTAACAAGGCCAAATGCGTAGATATTAGGCTTCATCTCATTGACAGCTTCCTCACCAACTCCAAGCTTGGCATTTGCACCAACCTTGACATTCTCGGCAATGATTCCCTTTTCAACATAGGCACCAGCTTCGATCGTAACCCCATTCATTATAATCGAATCCTTAACGACCGCACCCTCTCCTATGGTTACACAAGAGCCTATAACTGAATTCTCAACGGTTCCGTATATCTCGGTTCCCTCTCCGATGATACACTTGGATACCTTTGCCGCTTCATCTATGTACTGAGGTGGTATGGCGTCTGTCTTCGTATATATCTTCCAGAATTCCTCATACAGATTGAACTCAGGAACTATGTCGACAAGCTCCATGTTGGCCTCCCAGTATGAACCGAGAGTTCCTACATCCTTCCAGTATCCCTTGAAATCGTATGCACATATCTTGTTGCCGTTCTCATGGCAGTATGGAATAATATGCTTACCGAAATCGCATCCCGGCTGATCCTTCATGGTAACAAGTGCCTCGCGGAGGATCTTCCAGTTGAATATGTATATACCCATGGAAGCCTTGTTGCTTCTTGGGTTCTCCGGCTTCTCCTCAAACTCTGAGATAATGCCGTCATCATTCGTTATAACTACTCCGAATCTGCTTGCCTCCTCCCATGGAACCTGGTATGTGGCAAGTGTCACATCCGCATTCATGGACTTGTGATAGTCAAGCATGTGTTCATAATCCATCTTGTAGATATGATCACCGGAAAGTATGAGAACATAGTCTGGATTGTAATAATCTATGAACTCTATGTTCTGGTAGATAGCGTTGGCAGTACCTGTGTACCACTCGCTGTTGTTGCTCTTCTCGTATGGTGGAAGCACTGTGACACCACCAATGTTTCTATCGAGATCCCAAGGAATGCCGATTCCGATATGCTGGTTAAGTCTGAGTGGTCTGTACTGTGTAAGTACACCTACTGTGTCAATCCCCGAGTTGATACAGTTGCTCAGTGGGAAATCGATTATCTTGTATTTGCCGCCAAATGCTACCGCTGGCTTGGCAAGCTTGGATGTAAGAACCCCAAGACGGCTGCCCTGTCCACCAGCAAGGAGCATGGCGATCATTTCTTTTTTAATCATGTAAGTCACCTCTCCATGCAAAATTATAAAGACATTATACCATCCTTTTTATAATAATCAAAGTTTTTTATGCATTTTCACAAAAAAAATACGCATTTTTCGATTTTTTTAAACATTTTTTACTCAGGGTATATATGACAAATGATGTATTTTGTCAGTATCAGGCGATATTTTTTAGTTATTACTTACTTACACTCAATTACATTTCTCATATTTTTCTTATATATTATGTAATTTTCATTTTGCAAACGGATATCTTTTTCATATAATGACTATATCGGAAGAAAATCATACAAAATACAAATGAGGTGTTGAATATATGTCAGAGATATTAGTAAAAGAATACCGTGGTAATATTGTTGAGAATGCACACCGCGGCTCCATCGCAGTTGTGTCATCCACAGGAGATACAATCGCCTACCTTGGCGACATAGAGAAACAGACTTTCATGCGTTCCGCAAGCAAGCCTATACAGGTGCTGCCTACACTGCTGGCAGGACTTCACAGAAGGTTCAACCTCACCGACGAGGATGTTGCCATGTTCAACTCTTCCCACTGGGGAAGCAACCATCATATATTTGTGCTGGAGGAGATCTCGCGCAAGACAGGATTGAATCCCGATGACATGATCATGAAGCCATGCGCTTCCACATCAGCTTCAGCGCTGGCGGCAAAGCTCACCGACAGGTCAAAGCTCCACCCAAGGCAGGGACAGAGCAAACTTCAGCACTGCTGCTCGGGAAAACATTTCAGCCTTATGTTGCTCCAGAGAGAGCTCACCGGTAAGCCGGACGGCTATCAGCTCAAGGATTCCCCTGTACAGCAGCAGATAATCAATTTCATATCCATGCTCAGCCAGACCCCTACATTCAAGATCGGGCTCGGCATAGACGGCTGTGGAGTTCCGGTATTTGCACTGCCACTTAGAAGCATCGCCATGTCCTACGCAAAGCTCATGGATCCATTCAGCCTGTCAAACGAACTCCGGGAGACTATAGACTACAACTTCTCATGCATCCACAAATATCCTGAGAAGATCAACGATTACGGAACACCTTCATATTATATCAACCAGAATCCTGACCTCATAATGAAGGACGGCTCCAGGGGTGTTATATGTATGGCGATAAAGAGCATGAAGCTCGGTATCGCAGTAAAGCTTGAGGACGGATGGACGGATGAATATCAGGGAATGATAATCGCAAACATACTCGAACAGCTCAAGTACGAAAACACTGAACTCATCGAGAAGCTGAAAAACTGCTACACGACCAAGCTGTTCAACGACTGCGGCATTGAAGTGGGTCACTCAGAGGTCGACTTCAAGCTCGATATAGATCCTACATTTTTTGAAAAGCCTGAGGAGTATGTCGACTCCGATTCTGAATTTGGCGACACTGAATCAGATGAAAAATATGACCCTGATCTTGACAGCGCATTTGCTGATGAATACGATCCTGATCTCGACAGTGCATTTGCAGACGACGATACGGATACTTCCATCCACGCAGAACCGATAATTACAGATGCGCTGGATGACGATACGGATGATGAGCAGGCGGAAAATGACAGCAGCTTTGAGATAGACCTTTTCGGAGACGGCAATCTGGTGGATGCCGCCCCTGAGCGCACACCAGAGGAGGAAAGAGAGTTTCGCAACAAGAAGTCCATCCTCGGAATGACAGTTGTAAAGCCTTCGGCCAACAAGACATTTATCAGCAATCCACGCGTGGATCCTATAAGTGTAAACTCACATACAGTTGAGGCGCAGCCGGACACACCTGAATCTGACCAGAAAGACAATTCCGCGATTCCTGAATTTATAAAGAAGGAAATAAAATCTGCAAATATCATTTCACAGAAAAAGAGAGACTGACAGAGCAGATAAGATACAGGCTCTTGGCATTGCCTGCACATACAAAAAGGCCGGTACACATACACCGCATACAATATGCGTTTATGTGTACCGGTCTTTTGCATTTCCCCATCACAGACTTTTCAGACTCTCCTTACAGGATGGACATATCCCGATGAATTCCAGGTTGTGTGACAGTATGACGAAATCGCTGTCCGCCTCCACGCCCATCTGTGTGATGGAATCCTGATATGGAAGCTCACTGTCAAATATCCTGTCACATACCTTGCAGCGTATGTGATAGTGATTCTCGGTATTGCCATCAAAATGCTCCATCTTGTCCCCTGAATACACATTCATGACAATTCCCTCATCAACCGCATCAGAGAGCACCCTGTACACAGTTGATTTGCCTATCTTATATCCTCTCTTTTCCAGTTCATCTATCAGACTCTGGACTGTAGGATGAGTCTTGAGCTCCTTTATAACAGAGTATATGACCTGTTTCTGCCATGTGTTACGCTTCTCACTCATTGTATAGTCCTCCTTCTGGTATTTATAATTTTCTATTAGGAACAGTTCTCTATAAGAGTAAGATAACACATTCCATATATTATTTCCACTATTTTTATAATGTAAGTTTTCCTGTGATTCAATTCCATATATGAGCATTTGCATGTGATCATATATATCACTGTCTGGTGAAGGTATATAACCTCAGTCCATGCTCTGTCCAGAGAGCGGTCTGGTCGTTGTAGCCAGTTCCCGCAAAGTTCGGAGCAAGGTTCACTCCAACGCGGTTAAACACTGCACCGGACGCCTTTACATATTCCTTCTCGCCCTGAAGCTTTACCACCTTGTCTATCGCACTCTGGGTCAGGGAATCAGGTTTCACATGCACCGGCGTAACAGTGTTGATGAGATCTCCCATGAGCTTTACGCTGTACTGCAGGCTTCTGCCCTCCATGACATAAACTGCATTCTCGTCAAGTCCCTTAGTCCGCATATGCTTGTAAGTGTAATTCGGTATCACCTGTCCCTCATAATAGCAGGACACCGCCTCGGAGCCATCCGGGGAAACCGTCATGAACTGGTACACATTTCTCCGGAGATCTGACACTGTGCCATTCTCGATCCTGTGATATTCGCCGAACTGAAGTGTGCGCCTGTGTCTCTTGTAGAACTCCACCTGCTCTTCTATTGCCTCCAGATCTTTCTTCTTCATATCGCACAGATTGCACTCATAGCCCAGCACGCCAAATGCCGCCACTCCGAATCTCGTCTCAAGCGGGGTGACTCTGAGTGTCTGGTGATTCGGGCATCCGGACACGTGACTGCTGACTACCGACATAGGGTAGCCATAGCTGTAACCCGTCTGTATCTCAAGCCTCTCCCTGGCATCCGTGTCATCACTCGCCCATATCTGCGGCATGTAACACAGTATACCGAGATCGAATCTGTTTCCCCCGGCGGCACATCCCTCAAACAATATCTCAGGGAAACGCTCCGTGAGTCTTCCCATGATGTCGTAGAGTCCAAGCACATATCTGTGTCCAAATTCACTCTGCCTGTCAGGCGGCAGCGTCTGACTGTAGCGGTCAGACATAATCCTGTTCATATCCCACTTAACATACGATATATTGGCAGATGAGAACACATTTGTCATGGCTTCCACTATATGGTCTCTCACATCCTTATTGGTGAGATCCAGAATCATCTGATGACGCCCCTCGGCATGGCTCTGTCCCGGCACTCTGACCGCCCACTCTGGGTGTGCCCTGTAGAGATCACTGTCCTCGTTCACCATCTCCGGCTCTACCCATATGCCAAAGTCAAGTCCAAGTGCATTTATCTTGTCCGCAAGCTGCTTCACTCCGCCCGGAAGCTTGCTGCGGTTCTCCTGCCAGTCTCCAAGTGAGGATGTGTCATTGTCCCTGTGTCCGAACCAGCCGCCATCCATGACGAACAGCTCTATGCCGCACTTCTTTGCCTCTTTTGCAAGCTTCAGCAGCTTCTTCTCATTTATATCAAAGTATGCGGCCTCCCAGCTATTCAGCAGAACAGGCCTCTCCCGATCCGCCCAGCGGCCTCTGACTACATGTCTTCTGACAAATGCATGCATATGACTGCTGACACCGCCAAATCCTGAATCTGAATATGTCATGACCGCCTCCGGCGACTGGAATGACTGTCCCGGCTCAAGCGCAAATAAAAATCCTTCCGGATTGATGCCGCTGAGTATACGCATACGTCCATATGAATTCTGTTCACAGCTCTCCATATGGTCTCCTGAATATATGAGATTGAAGCCGTAACACTCACCGTGTTCCTCTGAACTGCCGTGCTCAACCACCATGAAGAACGGATTGGCCCTGCTGCCCGAGGTTCCGGTCGACGATGAGACAGACACTCTTCCCTGCCTTACAGGATGCACCGATCTATGCATTTCCCTTGCCCAGGCTCCTCCGAAATGTATCATGTCATATTCCTGATACATTCTCATATCAAACTGCATGGACATAAGTCTGTCCACCCGCTCCACGTCATCACTTTCATTTGTCAGGCGGGCACTTCTGGTTATCACGTCGCAGTCATCCCATGTGACATATATTAGCTCAAGCCTTTGTCTGTAGAATTTGTCCCGGAGGGTTATTGTGAGCTGTGTTACCTCGCCCGCTGTATTCTGTCGCTCATATGCTTGTATGCTCTGCAATCCACCAGCCACACCGCTTCCCACTTCTGTGCCTTGCTGCTCATTTACTGTGTTGAATCTGCCATATGTCCCCCTATGATATTCCACCGCACACGGAAGTCCTTCAAGCTCATCCCTGCCGTTTTTTATCTCGTATGATTCGTACACAAAGTCGCAGGTCGTACTGCCATTTGCATGGGTCATACAGACAAATGGTTCGCTGACATCCCCCTTGCCGGTTGACGACAGTTCCTGCAGCAGACTTTCTAAGGTAAGTCCACCATCCAGCGCTATGGCATTGCCGGTCTCGAACAGGCTGCGGTCATGTGCCACATCCCAAAGTCCCACAATATTCTGATCTCCGCAGTCCAGACTCCTGCCACCGTAGTACAGGTGCTCAAGGTGTCCATCCGGGCGCACGCACATGGCATACTGCGTCGACTTTGTCTCCAGTATGAATACCTGATGTTCTTCTATATATCTGATCATAGCGATTCCTCCTAATAATATGTATTGCCCCTCTTGCACATGCGAGCGGGGCAGGTCGTCGGAACCGATTCCATGTATGAACTTCATTCATAGCGGTTCCTCCTATCTAATATGTATCGCCCCTCTCGCATAAGCGAGCGGGGCAGGTCGTCGGAACCGATTCCAAGTATGAACTTCGTTCATAGCGGTTCCTCCTATCTAAGTTTCGTCATGATCTCCTGCATCCTCTCCTCGGTCAGCTTGTATTTCCTGATGAAGAATACAAGTCCTATGATTAGAAGGACTATCGGAACGACCGTCATCATCATGGAAAGTCCCATGAGAGTTCCTGTGCTCTGCTCTATGATTTCCGATGTTCCATCTGCCGGCTGGATAAGTCCGACCCATTTGATCGCAAGTCCGGCAAAGAACACTGCAACTCCCGATGCAAGCTTTACTACAAATGTCTGCATGGAGCATATGACGCTCTCATCTCTCTGCCCATTCTTGTACTCTCCGTAGTCTATGCTGTCGGCAAGACACACAGTTATCAGCACATTTAGAAGTCCGCTTCCCGCAAATACCAGAAGTCCCGGGATGAACAGAACGTACCAACAAGGCACTCCGCCCACCGTCATGCGGGTAACACCGGCAAGGCTGCAGGCAAGCAGCATCACATATCCGACGATCTCATATACTACCGAATGTACAAACAGCTTTCTCTTGGACATTTTCTTTCTAAAGAGCGGGAACAGCATCATAGCAAGTATCTGCGCACCGCCGCCAAATGCGGAGAACAGCGCATATCCGCTCTCACTTCCTATGTCATATGTGAAGAAATATATGAGCAGGTTGCTTGTTATATAGAGTGCAGAGTTTACGAGCACGATGGTGATGACCACCGCCAGAGCCTGGTCATTTGTCACCAGCGAATGGAACATCTCACCTATGCCATGGGACTCCACTACTGTGTCACCCCTCTCCTTTACATTTGCCACGCAAATGGCCTCCGAGATGACGAACACCACTGCAACCAGAAGAGCCCACCACTTGAAGCCGATGCGGTAATCCGTGATCTTCAGCTTGTCCGCCGCCAGGGCCGCGCCGCTGATGGCTGGAACTACTATCATAGTAAGTACAGTAGGGATGGCAGAACCCACGCCGCGCAGGATCTTGCAAGTGCAGACAGATTCTCCCTCTCCTTGCCCGGCTCAGTGATGGCCGGGATCATGGACCAGTACGGAATATCCATCAACGTGTATGTGATTCCCCACAGGAAATATGTCACTGTCAGAAACACCTTCATCCCACCAGCTCCCATGCTTTCCGGCACGGCGAACATCGCATAGAGGACAACCGCGTTCAGCACGGTTCCCGAGAATATCCACGGTCTGAACCTTCCCCATCTGCTTCTGGTCTTTGCCACCACGATACCCATGATAGGATCGTTAAATGCATCAAACACTCTCGCCACCATCAGCACTGTTCCTATGAACACTGAGCTGACACCAAGCACAGAATTGTAGTAGTACAGTATATAGCTGGCTACCAGCATATACACCATGTCTTTTCCCACGGCCCCTACTCCGTAGGCTATCTTTGTCTTTTTCTGAAGGCCGCCCGTAGGTGCGCCATTCTGTGTATTATCCTGTGAATTTTCTCCCATATATAACCTCCTTAAAGGCCTAACCTTTTATATCTGCAAGCCTTGTCTCAAGCCACTTGTCAATATCGTCAAATACCTTATCCCTGCACAGCTCATTCAGTATCTCGTGTCTGCAGTCCTCATACAGATAGCATGCCACATTGTGCGAAACTCTCTTGTGGTATAACTCGTAGAGCTTCAGAACATCCCTGCCGTAATGTCCAACAGGATCCCTGTCACCGGACACAAACAGAACCGGCACATTCTTCGGTATTTTCGCTATGTTCCTGTCCTCCTGTATATAGTGGAGTGTATTGAACAGCGTCTCGTAGCCCTTCAGGGTAAATGAGAACTGGCACAGCGGATCATCCACATATGCATCCACGCGCTTCGGGTCACGACTCACCCAGTCTTTATTCGTCCTCTTTCTCACCTCACCGTCCACGATAGTGGTCTTCGGGATACCCCTGTTGTATGTTCCAAATGCCAACACTTCCATGAGGGTACTTCTGTATCTCTCGCCGTGCTGACTCTTCTCAAGCTCCAACACAAGTCTTCCGATCTGCAGCATATACTCAGGCATGCTTCCAGTTCCCATGCAGATAAAACCGTCCACACTTGAGCCCTCCGTGTAAGGTGACGGATATTTTGGATCCCAGCCGTAGTCACTCATGTATCGTCTCGCCATAAATGAACCCATGGAGTGTCCCATCAGGAAAAACGGAACTCCCTTGTACGCCTTTTTCAGACTTCTCGTAACCCTGTGGAGATCCGCGACTATTGCCTTGCTCGCATCATAGGCATTCATATATCCAAGCTCATCCATATTTGCCGCCGTGAGTCCGTGTCCCAGATGATCATTTCCTGCAACTACGAAGCCTTTCGCAGCAAGATATCTCGCAAATTCATCATATCTGTCTATCAGCTCTATCATTCCATGGGATATCTGAAGTATCGCTCTTATCTCCCCCTGTGGCTCCCACACGATAACGTGCAGCTTGTCCTTGCCATTTGATGATGGTATAAATGTCTCTTTCTTCTTTACCTTATACATAATGTAACCCTCCATTCTCAGTTCTTCATATCCATCGTCAGTTTTACGACCTCATACGCTCCGTCGTATATTCCATCCAGTTTGTTCCGCTTTATGTTCTCACACATATCTGTGAGTATGCTGTCATCCTGCATGAACAGCTTCATCATCTGTAGAGTGTGCGGTATATCACGGCACTCCAGTGTTCCATCTCCGATCTCCGCCGAGTGTATCGCCCCCCACTGCTCATGCCCGCCAACTCTCTTGATGAACAGCTTTGGAACTGGATAAAAGGCCAGCTCAGACGGCTTCGTTATGAGTACATCACAGCTTCTCATGAGAAGGTTGGTGCAGTACACAGCCTCATATATATTCTCATGGCAAAATGCGTGTATTCCGTACACCTCTTCCTTAAGAGCCTTATCCGCAAATGCTGTGGTGTCGCTCCAGTCATCGAAATGTGTAGTGACAAGGCTCTCCATGGCGGGTATCTCTCTCACCAGCTCTTCCCACACGTTCATGTAGTCGCCCACATTTACATACAGGACCATGTTGCCCTTCTTCACGCTGGCAAGCGCCGTCCTGATGATAGCTGCAAATATATCCTTCTGTGCTCCGGCACCTCCTATGGTGAGAAGGAAACGCATCGGTGCCTTTTTCTTTCTTCTCTCTATTCTCCTGTCGCAGTCCTCCTCTATGGCTGCCACCAGCTCATGGTCTATATAGTGTCCAACGTATCTGATTGAATCACCGGGCATAGGCTTAAGCACCTCGTCGCCCTGCATTCCGTTCAGGGTTCTGTATCCGAGGTATGCCGATCTGGTCTGAACCGTGTGAAGGCTTCCCTCCGCAAGGTGGAGCGCCATAGGCCAGTTGTCAGGGATTGCATTCACCACATGTTTCATCCCTGCATGAACCGCCGCCTGGGCAGGCCACACATGTGTAGCCACAAGCGGGATATCCTTTGGAACATTCCTAAACACCGGTGTCATAAGCTCCGCATTCATCTGATCCGAGGCATTGTATGACAGCTTCCTGAAACCCTCATAGTTCATCGGCTCCCACACTGCTTTGTTGAAAACCTTGCTCTTTCCCGATATCCTGGATCCCATGGAATAGAGCTTGTTCTGCGCCTCAATAACCTTTCCTCCCGTGGTCTCACTGTAGGAATTGAGATCCATCCAGTACGGCTTGTATCCCAGATGATTCGCTGCAGACGCTATCGCCATGGATATTCTGTAATGTCCGAACCCCATCCTGATATTGCCAACTATGATTCCTTTGTCCCTGTCAAATTCCTCCCGGCCGCCATCCGGTATATCATCACAGACTCCGCCGTCGATCACAATATTGGAGACACCGAGAGTATCTCCAATATACGGATTCTTCACAACTGCAAGAGGATAATCCACGTCACTGTCATCACCGAATCTTTTTACAAATCTCTCTTTGGAGTTCTCCGCCTTTTTGACGACCTGACTGCTCATCCTGTTGCCAAATACAACCTCAGATCTCTTACCCATAACACAACCTCCTGTCTTTTATATATACCGCCCATCTCGCCCCAGTGAATGAAACCGGCCGCGGGCATCAATTCCATATAATCACTTCATTCATAGCGGTTCCTACTCCTTACAGGATATGCCATCCATAAGTACATCAAGTGTATACTGCACCGCCTCGTCAAATGTAAGTCCCGCGTCTATCAGGACTGTAGTCTCCATGTATTTCTCAAGTGTGGCCTCGAACATGGTCTTGATGACTGGAATCGGAATGTTCCTTATAACACCCTCGTCAATTCCGCGCTTCAGGAGTTCTATGGTATTATCCCACTGCTGCTCCATCATTACTCTCACCCTGGCAAATATCCGTGGATATGAATTCTCCAGTTGGTATATCTGCCTCCAGTCCAGCTCGCTGTAGCTGTCCGGCATGGCTATGAGTATCGCCTTTATCTTCTCCACAGTGGTCAGGTGGTCGTCATCCATGACCGCCTGCTCACTTCTCTTGATCTGCTCGTATATATATGTCGCCGTGTCAAAGAACAATGATTCCTTGTCCCTGACGACCTGATATATGGTTTTCTTGCTCACTCCAAGTCGTCTTGCCATATCGTCCATGGTGAATTTGAATCCTTTCTCCCGGAACTCCTCTATGGTCGCCTCATATATCCTCAATTTAAGCTGCTGCTGTGCTTCTCCGTCCATAACTCCCTCCTGTTCATCCGTGTCTGTCAGCTTCCTGTACATACTTCCCGCTCAGGAAACTCAGAAACTATTTTTAGTTTCCCCGTTTCCTTAATAATAACATTTCTTTGTAGATATTGCAACAATAAAAATGCGTTATCTCTATTTATGTATAATTTTTGCACAATCAACACAAATCTCAATTATTAGCTGGCGAATAATTTACAGAGTTCTGACACTCACAGTCGCAATTCTGCCCAGGTGCGCATCCACCATATAGCAGCACTAAAAAAACGGCATCTCCACTCAGGCGGAAATGCCGTATAGCACATCATATATTGTTCTGTTATAATCGCTGTTTTTCCGTATAATATAGCTGTTATAATATTTCTTTCTCTGTGTAACTACTGTGGCTGAACCACATCAAGCACATACAGCTCATGGAGCGCCCTTGTACAGGCGATATAATGCGCATGTCTTGTGACCATGCTGCCGTCGTAGGCACCATCCGTCATGACATACACCGCATCGAACTCCATTCCCTTTGCAAGGAACTTTGGAAGTACGACCACACCGCCCGCATAGACAACCGACTGATTGGTGATGAGCGTCACCTCGGTGTACTCCGAAAGCTGCTTGTACACTTCGTAGGCGTCTGCCTCGTCATTTGTCAGGATAGCTATGTTGTCGTAGGCGTCCATGTCTCCGTAGCTCAGCTTGTCATTTATGAACTCCACAGCTTCATCCAGTGACTCACACTGTATCTCCTCAGGCACCCTGCCGTGTCTCTCCACAGTGTTGCCGCCTACGCCCTCTCCGCCAAGTATACCGTTGCAGAACTCGGTGATCTCCGCCGTGGATCTGTACGACGCGAACAGCTCCTTGAGCTCATAGCCGCCCTGTCCGTTCCTCTTTGCAAATATCTTCGTCAGAACATCCACAACAGTCTCCTCAGGATCATAGAAGAGCACCTGATACCTGTCGCCGAGGATAGTCTTCCTGCAGCCAAACACCCTGTCTATCACCGCATACTGGAATATATTGTAATCCTGCATCTCATCTATGACGAGGTGCTTGATATTGTTGTAGGAATGACATCCGTAGAAATACACCTGCAGGTAAAGTATAGGAAGGATATCCTCATAGCATATCTTTCCATATTCATTTCTGTACTCCGATATACCCGGATATTTCTTCTCCATCTCCGCCAGGAATCCAACATACAGCTCAACCAGATTCCTCTCTGCAAATAAATTTACCATCTGCTTCTGTATCTGCCTTGCCAGATTACGCTTCTTCTCGTCCGGGAACTCCTTTGGTGAATTATCCTCCACCCTGTCTACTATGAAGTATGCTATGTTCTCGAATCTCTCATACACAGGTTTTCTTGCAAATCTTCCATTGAACATGGCAGCTATATCCTCGCCTGTATACTCCACCTTCTGATAGTGGAAATTTCTGAACTTTATACCTGACACATACCTGTCCAGATACTCATTGAAACTGTCGTAGAAAGAGATGGACGACTTGACCTTGATATTTCTCATCCTCTGGTTGTCCTGATCGCCGCTGTCTATAATGAACTCCGACTGATCCAGCTTGCTCTCATATTCCTCCTCTATGAAAAGAAGCTCCTCAAGCAGACTGTCAAATTCCTTCTCAGGCACACTGTTCTCCTCGAGCTCCGGGAGAACCTCTGATATATAATCGCCAAATATACTGTTTGGAGACAGTATCATGACATTGTCACTCTCAAGTGTCTTGTAGTTGTACAACAGCCACGCCAGTCTGTGCATGGCTATGACCGTCTTACCGCTTCCGGCGCGGCCGTCCACTATAAGGTTATACGCCGTGCGGTTTCTTATGATCGCATCCTGCTCCTTCTGTATGGTAGCCACCACATTTTTCATCTTAACACCACTGTTGCCGCCAAGGGCCTCCAGCAATATGGCGTCGTTGATGTTGGAGTCAGTATCCACCGCGTCTTTAAGTCTGCCATTTGACACCAGAAACTGTTTCTTCTCCACTATGTCTCCAGAAAACTCGTCATCTTCCATGTCATCCACATGGACATTGTAGGATGCCGGTCCCTTTTCATAAGCATAATACATAGAGGATACAGGCGCTCTCCAGTCGTACACAAGCTGCTGCCCATTCATATCTGACTGATAACCGCTCATACCCACATATACCGGGAGATACTCTTCGTCATCTTTATATTTGAATACAAATTTGCCAAAGTACGGCACCTTCTTCTGGTGCTCATACACCTCCAGGCGCTTCGCAGCTCTTCTGAGGAATGCCTCATCATTGTTCACCGACTGCATGTTCTGCAGGAACTCCTCGTCGTCCATGTCTCCATGGCTGTCACGCATGTACTTCTTCTGTTCCTTTATATTGTCCTTTCCAAGCTCCATGGAGCCCTCAGTTATACTGATGCTGTAGTCGAGCTCCATCTCCACATTGTCAAAATAATCCTCTTCATCCTCCATCGTGGAGATCTTGTATTTTTCCAAATTCTTATTTTCTGCCATCTTATCTGCCTTTCACTATTTTACCTTTACGCGCTGTACACTGCTCCAGCCGCCATAAATGGTCTTGCCGCCAACTCTTCTGTAGGTTCTCATCCTCACATAATAATATTTTCCTGAGAACAGAGAGCTTATCCTGCGTCTGAGTTTTGTGGACTTATTTATCGTTGCCACCTTATATCTGTCAAATTTCGACGATGTACTGTACTGGATCTGATACCCGCTGACATACCTGACCTTGTTCCATGTTACATCCATCGTCTTTCTGGAATTTGATCTGACCGTTTTCGCCTTGCATCCCGGCATCCTGTACAACCTGACCCCCGCAGTATCATACGAGCTTGCAGAAGTACCCTTGAACGCCTTGACCGTGTATGTATAGTTTCTGTAATTAGTCACATTCTTATCGACAAATGTGAGCGTTCCCGCTGACAGCACCTTGTACTGCTTCCATCCGTTCTGCCCCGGTGCCTTGCGGTATATTTTGTATCCACTTGCGCCCTTTACTTTGTTCCAGGATACCTTCACGCCGGAATATGCATTCTTCACGTTGTACTTCGGCTGGGTAAGTCTGACCAGTGCCTTTGTAGCCGCCGGCTGTCCCTCGGCCGTGCCGTTCACGCCCCTCACCGCATATCTGTATCTGATTCCAGCCGCCGCAGTCTTGTCAGTGTATGTTCTGACTCCTGAACCTTTTATCTCAGCTATACATTTGTATGCGCTTGTCGCAGTTTTCCTGTATATCTTATACCCACTTGCATTATCCGCCGAAGTCCACGACAGTCTCAGTCCATCCTTCGAATTTCCAAGACTTTCCACCGCACAGGTTCCAACCTTTGTCTCCAGATGTTTTCCGCCAAATGTATTAGCAAAATAATCCGCCATGTATGGACAACCGTAACCGTAGTATTTATCCTTTCCCGCTGTTCCCAGATCCACGGAATATGATATCAGTCTGCTCTTCAACTGACTACTGTCAAGCTCCGGCTCCGCCAGCTTCACGTAGGCCGCCGCCGCTGATATATGCGGAGCCGCCATGGATGTTCCTGAAGTGGAAAACCCATGATTTGTTCCGGTCTTCCACGCCGATGTTATTTTCGTTCCGGGAGCGGAAAAATCTACAGCATTTCCATAGTAAGAATAGCTATCGTCAAATTTCACCGCATCCGTCGATATCCTGTCTGCTGTCACCTCCGTTCCAGCCTTCTGCATAAGCCCCGACACTGTTATCACATCACTGCTGTCCGCAGGATATGACACACCTTCCACGTCGCTGATCTCCCAGTTGTTCACAGTGCTGTTCGTATTGCCTGCTGCCACACACATGATGACGCCATCTTCTTTTGCACTTTTTAACAATTCGTCAAGCTTCGACCTGGTGTTGTCACTTGCATTTTTACCATAGAAGCAGAAGCTCATATTGATCACGTCCGCACCGCTGTCAAGCGCAGCCATGATTCCCTGCTGTACCGTTGACACTGTGGTTGCTCCCCGGCTTGTGAAACATTTGATGATCGTGAGCCGGACATTGTCCGGTGTCGCATCCGCTATTATACCCGCCACATGACTTCCATGTCCCATGTTGTCTCCGTAGTCGCTCCGGTCTTCGCCCTCGCAGCAGTTCATACTTCCTTCCTCATTTATCCTGCCTTCAAACAGAGTATCCGAGGAATTAACTCCGGTATCTATGACCGCCACATTTACCTTAGCATCCAGCTTGTACTCTGACACCTCCGCCTTGAGCCTGTCCATTCCCATGTACCTTGTGCCCCAGCTTACAGCCTTATATGTCTCCGATGCGGCAAGCATGGCATCAACGTTCCGCTGTGCAGCATACGAATTTGAATCCAAATCTGAATCCGCCAACACATCTTCTGAATATATGACCTGATCAAGCATACATTTGTCAGGCTCGTACTCTTCCTGAAGCTTTTCGTATGCCTGTCTCGTCGCTACCTCGGTATCGTAGCCAAGCACATAGTAATCGTATTTGTCATAACAGATGACTGTTGTCGCGCCATAGGTCTCCGGCACTTCATCTGTATACAATATGATCCTGCGAAGACTGTATATGTCGGCTGACTCACTGCTGTACATTGCCGCTGCGTCGACATCCGCTCCTCTATCCATCACATCGGCCGAGTTTACCACATCAGCTTCGTCCATGGAATCTCTAAGCTCTGACACACTGGTTACGTATTCTACATTTTCATAATCCTGCGCGTACACCTTGGTATATGTGCCAGGCGCTGCCAGCCCACCTGCCAGCACCACACAGGCAATCAGGTACGACCACCTTTTCCTTCTCACCTATATTCCTCCTGTATATAAAAACAGCTCTTTAAACCACATAGTTATCTTTTAGTATAACATAAATGTGCCGCAGATGGTGAGTAATATCTGTAACCCAAAGCCTCCACAGCACATATTTTATATCAGAGGTATATAAACCTCTGACAACACAATACGGAGGTAAAGTAATGGCAACATTCACTAATCAGGCAACTCTGTCCTACAACGGAGGATCCACCAATTCCAATATCATAACTGGAGAAATCATTGAAGTCCTCACAGTCTCCAAGACGGCTGTGGTGGACACCTACCGAACACCGGATAAGATCACGTATGTGATAAGTCTCATCAATTCCGGAACTACCACACTCACAGGTCTGTCTCTCACAGATAATCTGGGAGCATATGCAGTGGGAAATACAACAGTATATCCTCTCACATATATTCCGGATTCCATCAGATACTACACCAATGGAACTCTGGTAGCCCCTCCGGCTGTCGGTGCTGCAGCTCCGCTGACACTCACTGGAATCTCCGTTCCAGCGGGTGGAAATGCTACTATTATATATGAGACAACAACAAATGAATTTACACCTAGAGGCAATGAGGATTCCGTGACCAACACTGTTACAGTAACCGGCGCAGGACTTACCAACGCAGTCACTGCAACTGAGTCGGTTTCCCCTGTTGCAGCTCCCGATCTCGCCATCACAAAGTCTGTGAGTCCTAGCATAGTTGCAGAGAATGGTCAGATCACTTACACCTTCCTTATAGAGAACTACGGCAACACCGAGGCATCCGCAAGTGACAACGTCATCATCACAGATACCTTCAATCCGATCCTCACCGGAATCACTGTGACATACAATGGAAATGCATGGACAGCGCCAGCCAGCTACACCTACAATGAAGCAACAGGCGAGTTCGCAACAGTTGCCGGACAGATCACTGTTCCAGCAGCAACATTCACACAGAATACAGCCACGGGAGTCATCACCACAACACCGGGAACGGCAACCGTGACCGTCACAGGAACCATCTAGCTGGCATGAGCCTGTCCGGGTCGGCAACCTGACAGCTTTGGGAACATTTCCCACAAAATAGCAAAAAAAAGAAAATTTTGTGCTCAAACTCCCGGATTCCCACTGAAAAGATACACGACTTCTAATCCATGTATCCTTTCCAGGGATTCGGAGGATTTACAGCACAAAATTTTCTCTTTTTTTCATAATACCTGAACACAGCTTGACACATCACTCCACATTCTTGAGCGCCTCGTCCATAGGAATCTTCTTTATCCTCTTCATCTGCAACAGTGAGATCACCAGATAGCAGGTAAAGCTGAGCACGAACATGAGTGGGAATATCCATGGTGCCATGTATATCGGCATCCATCCGCTTAGCATATCTATCAGCATTGCCCTGTATATCACCTTGATCGACAGGTAACTGAGCAGTATATCGAGCAGTGTCACCACCGCAACCATGACAGTTGTGGATGACAGATACAGCTTACTGATCTCCTTTGTGTCATATCCCAGTATCTTAACCATGGATATGGACACCGTGTTCTTCTCCACTATTAGTTTTGTGAGCAGATATACGAGAAGCATGAACATAACAAGTGAAAATACAACCACTATGTAGAACATACCTCCCATGGACTTGGTGAGCTGTCTGGACACCTTTATCATATCATCCTTTGTGATCTCTGACACTACATGATCCTCTATATCGGTCAGCTTGTCATTCGAGAAATAGCCGGTGAAGTAATCCTCGTCCTTGTCAAATATTTCTCTGAAATCACCCTCTGTCACGAACACCGCAAGGGCTGCCGGATACACCACAGAACCCGTCACCTTGAGCTCATATGTGTCATCAGTATAGCTCTCCTTGAGCTCAAGTTTGTCGCCATCAACTATCTCATATTTGTCTGCGTAGCTGTCAGATACCAGCACATCTCCGTCGTCCAGCTTAACCGGGAAATATTTACTGTCCGAGTGTATTCCATACACCATGATCTCATCATCTATATCTCCGGTCGTCCTTAGCGTCTTCATACAGTAGGTTTCCGCATTATTATTTGCCGTCTCCACCTGTGAATCCAGAACATACTGGTGGTCAGCTACCATATTATCCAATATGTCATTCTGATAGTGCTTCAGCATAGGATTCAACATAAGTCCGAACATCAGAAGAACCTGTGCGAAGTAAATTCCAAGAAGCATGACCACATATCCTGGAATGTTCTGAAGTATGACACGGGTCTTGAACCTTGTCATGAACTTCCAGTGAGGCAGCTTCACCGCCTTCTTTCTCTTTGATCTGCTGAGATCATGCCTCAGGAACCTCAGTGGTGAGAGCTTCAGTTTGCTGTTTACCACTAACAGGTTCACAACGATCATGATTATAAGAGGTATGACTGTGGTAAGCACAAATGCATCGGCATTCCAATACGTCACATACTTAGTGAGGGAATAGCTTCCATAGTAAAGCTGCGCACCCATATCCTTAAACACCGAATAGCCCAGCACGTTTCCCACCACTGATGCCACAAATGTAACTATGACAGGAAGTGATATGTAGTGAATAAGCAGCTCGCCCTTCGTATATCCTGAAGCCCTCAATGTTCCAATAACCGACGCTTCCTTTGTCAGAGTGTTGCTGATGGTTACCGCAAATATAAATGCAAGTATAACTATGACGATGTATTCAAACCATTTCATCATATTTGTATCACTGCCAATATCATCCCCTGCAAAGTTGATCGCCTGGTTCTGATACCTTGGAATGTAGCTCTCCACCGTAATGCCGTTCATGACCGCCTGTGTATACACAGTCTCAAGAAGGTCATCCGCCAGCTTTTTCTCATCGTTCTCCTCATCCGGCATTCCATCATCGTACATCCATGAATACGACCAGGTCTTATTTTTCTCCGGGAGATCATCAAATTCCTCATTTGACACAACCGCAATTCCGAATATCGTGGCATCAAACATGGTATCATTGTTGTTCTGGAACATGGTACTGTAGTCGGAGAGTGCCACAAATCCGCACACGCTGTATACCTTGTCACCCGCTTTTATATCATCACCGATCTCTATATCGTTGTTGACCGCATACATTCTGTCAATGGCGATCTCATCAGTTCCTACAGGAAATTCACCATCCATCAGGCACATTTTATTTACATCGTGTCTTGGTGCGAATATCCTCAGTGTCCTTCCCCCATCATCTGCAGCATCATTTACAGAATTCACCGTATCATCTTTTGTCTCTGCATTGCCTTCCACATTACCACTATTGCCATCAGAGTCTGATCCGATCTTACTCATAGGCAGTTCATAATACGACATATCATAGAGCTTCACGCCCTCATCCTCTATATTGTCCTTCATATTGTCAGACGCCTCATCCGACAGATCAAAATGTCCATCCTCCACGTTGTATTTGTCAAATGTATTGTCGTAGGTTTTCTTCATGCTCTCACCTGCAACCATGAAGCCCGACACCATTCCCGTCGTGATGACCATGAACAGGAATATGACTATATATTTTCCAAGCTCTTCCTTCAGTTCCTTTGGAATTCTTCTCCACAATGGATTTCTCATAACAGATCCCCTTTCCTATTGAACATCTACCCTGTCTGCCCAATTACCAGTCAAGCTCTACAGCGGATATCTTGTTCTCATTTACAATGTTGCGTCTTATCATGCCGTCCCTGAGCTTCACAGTCCGGTCCGCCATATTCTTGATGGCATCATTGTGGGTGACCATGATTATTGTGTTGCCATACTTCTGGTTCACATCCTCTATGAGCTTAAGTATCTCCTTGGAAGTGTTGTAGTCAAGGGCACCTGTCGGCTCATCACAGAGAAGTATATCAGGATTCTTCACGATTGCCCTTCCAATCGAGGTCCTCTGCTGCTGTCCACCCGACAGCTGATTTGGGAGCTTATGTCTGTGCTCATAAAGCCCCAGAGTCTTTAACAGATCATCAACATCAAAAGGATTATCACTAAGGTATGCTCCAACCTCCACATTCTCCTTTACATTGAGATTAGGTATGAGATTATACATCTGGAATACATAACCGAGATGCTTTCTCCTATATCTGGTCAGTGTCTTCTCATCCATATCCCCTGTCTTCTCTCCATCTATGGAGATATAACCGGAATCCGGGCTGTCGATCCCACCTATGATATTGAGCAGAGTTGACTTGCCAGACCCCGATGGGCCAAGCAGCACACAGAACTCGCCCTTTGCGACCTCAAAATCAATTCCTCTAAGTACCTCAGTTCGGTTCTCCCCTGAACCGAAGCTTTTCTTTATCCCACTGATCTTCAAAAAACTGTTGTCTCCCATGATTCTCTCCTTTTCCACATTTTATATTCTCCATAAACGCATCGCATAGCTCTCATGCCGTACGTTGATATTTAAACGCATGATTATATGTTCATATATTTATTAGCACATATGTAGGCTCTGTGTCAACTATATTAGTGATAAATAATATCAAGTATTCTTTTATACACATTTACAGGAGCATTTGGGGATATCCCAGAAAAAAAGAGAAAACCACATTCACATCATATTGATCTGCCTGCTGTTTTCTCTTTTTTACATCTGATACCACACATGTGGCGATCAGAATCTATATTCTCTTATCTCACAGTTCTTTATGCCAAATGCTGCGAATTCCTCATTTGTCATATCATTGAAATACGACTGTACTATTCTTGATATTCCATTGTGGGCAACCAGAAGATATGTCTTCCCGGAATCTTCCGACTCAGCCTTAAGCTCATCTAACAAATTGTACACCCTCTGACACAGATGAACCATGGTCTCTCCGCCCTCATAGTGATCCAGAAAATGCGTCTTCGCCTTGGCGAATATAGCGCCGTTTCTGGCTGTTCCCTCGTATTTGCCAAAACACTGCTCACGGAGTCTCTCCTCGGCTCTCATAGGAATTCCTGTTATCTCGGATATATGTCTTGCCGTCTCCGAAGCCCTGACCAGAGGCGAATACAGGATCTCATCTATGTGATAATCTCCATTCTTTATCATCTCACCAAGCTGCTCCGCCTGCTGATGTCCAAGCTCTGTGAGTTCAATATCCGTGGCTCCACATATCTTGTTTTCCACATTCCACACGGTCTGCCCATGGCGGGTGAAGAACAGTCTTGGGCCAAACTTCTCAACAAGCACCGCCTTTGCATCGTCATATCCCTGTGTTATCCTCTTCTCAACACCTTCAGGCGAAAAGTCAAGCATGCCATCTATGGCACCACCAAGAGGAATAGACGGATATATATGTATCATCTCTGCATCATCGTATCTATCGGTCTTCCTCTCATCGAGATGCACCACGACAAATTTTCTGTAGCCCTCATCATAGAGAGGCTGTATTGGCACATTATCTCCCCCAAGGAAGAAGCCTCCATCATAATACTTTGTCTTGTCTATCGTCTCCATAGGGAATATGACCGGTATGGCTGAAGAAGCAAGAAGTATACGTTCTATCTCCTCCGGTTCCATGCCTGACAGCTGGAATCTCTCAGGAGTAGGCTTGCCCTCCACATTGAGACATGTAGCATAACAGCTCATGTCACTGTTCGACACACCATCAAGTACTGGTGAATTCTCCAGTATGTCCATAAGTCCTTCTCTGGAGAAGAAGCCATCCTTTATCCTCATGCCTTTTGCCACAGCATCCAGTCCTATGCACTCTATTGCACTCTGTATGACTGGATTGTCTATGGTCGTAAGCTTCTCCTTGATGGACTCAAACCATTTGTTCCTGTTGTCCTCGTCTATATCCTTGTTGGACAGTATCCTGTCGTTGGTTATGTCGTACCACATCTGTGTAGCCTTATCCAGATCGCCGCAAGCGTACAATGCCGCATTCAGTGCGCCTACCGAGCTTCCTGATACCGCCTTTATATCGATCACATCTCTGTACTCCTCAAGAGCCTTCCACACTCCGATCTCATAGGAGCCACGGCCACCACCGCCACCGAGCACCAGACCGTATCCTTCCTTAACCGGCACATCCGGCTGCCCGGCCTGTCCGCCCAGTTCCGTGTAATGCATCTGCTTCTTCTGCGATATAGTCTCCTCTATCGCCTTATGAAGCTCCCCGGCCTTTTCCTTTATCTCCTCTGTTCTCTCCTGAAGCTCCTGTATAACCTTTTCTTTATCCATATATTAATCCCCCTTACTATTCCATAATAAAGCTGCTCTATCCAATATTGTCATCTGATATATCCACCAATTATGATCATATGTGTGTTTCATTTTAACATGTCAGCAACTATACCCACAACCTTATACTCACTATATTCAGAAGCTTTACCATTTATAGAACATTTATTTACGCTTTATATATTATTTCTTTTATGAACATATTTCTTTAACATCCGATACACAGAATGTACACAGTACCATCTTATTATATATACAGATTGATGAGGACAGCAGATGTGCGACATGCCCAGGCAGCACCAGCGTATCTGCCGTCACTCAAACTAACAACAATCCAATTTATATAGATGGGAGGCCGGATACCTCACAAGTCCGGTCACAACACCTAAAACCTTCCTTTATAACTTTTATAAAAAAGACGGATATCAGACAATGAAACTTTTACCCATTTTCCATTTCTGACATCCGTCTTTTTGTATATATCAATTATTCTACAAGTATTTGTACAAGGCACTGCCACTCTCAGTCCTGCCGGTCATGCTAAGTGCGGTCCTGTCTCATGGTGTACCACCATTTGAAAACTGCACTTCCAATGATGATCACATATCCTATAATGCTCAGCATGTCAGGGATCTGATCCAGGAATACAAATCCCAATATAGCCGCAAATATGACCTGACTGTAGTCAAATACCGATATCTCCCTGGCTGGAGCCTTCTGGTATGCTGCGGTTATACTGAACTGTCCACCAGCCGCCGCAAGTCCGGCACAGAGCAGGCACACAATCTGCTGCCATGTCATAGGTGCGTGGTCCAATATGATAAATGGAAGCGTCACCAGACATGAGAATACTGAGAAACACATAACTATGACTGGTCCGCGCTCCCCTTGTTTTCCAAGCTTTCTCACATAGGTGTAGGCTATTCCTGCCCCAAGGCCGCCTGCCACACCAACCATGGCATACAGAAAATCCATATGAAACGAAGGCTTCACAACGAACAATGCACCAGCGAAAGCCAGCACAACAGATGCCCACTCTACCCGGTTTGCCCGTTCCTTCAACACAAAGTATGATGCGATGATAGCAAAGAACGGAGAAAGCTTGTTAAGGATATTGGCATCCGCAATATTCAACTTGTCAATTGCATAGAAATTACATATCAGCCCCGTCGTTCCACATATGCTTCTCGCCGCGATTCCCGGCCAGCTGCTCTTCTTTATCTTGAATTTCTCCTCAGTCCTCATGAGCATGGCAATGGCCACAACAGCGGCCACTGCATTTCTAAAGAATGCCTTCTGCATAGTTGGCAGATCTCCAGACAGTCTCACGAAGAAGGTCATCAGTGAGAAAAAGAACCCTGCCATGATTATGAACAGGATTCCCTTATATTTATCTTTTATTACCAGTCTTTTTGCCATTTGATCAACTCCCGATAATGATAAAATGCCGCCAGGTCCCGCAGCACTTTATCTATTTGAAAGCATCATCCTTGAGCCCATGCTCATACAGATACTGCTCCCACAGACTGTAATACTGCGCCTGCAAATGTATGTCATCCCAGGTATAGTCCTTTACAAGACCACCCCTGCCATCGTCCACAACCGTATTCATATCCAGATAGAAAAGCTTTATTCCATCAGCATATGCAGCTATGGCACCATTCTTGTCATCGATATTGTCATTGTTCACAATATCGTGGCTTGCCGAATAGTCGCTGGATACATGCATGCAGCCCATCATAAAGATCACTGCGTCCGGCTGAAGCGCCTGTATCTGGGCCACCGCATCGATATATGTGGATGCGTATGTCTCCGTATCGTAACCCGCCTCATTTATGCCGAGCATGATGTATATCTTTCTGAATTGTTTGCTCTTAAGCAGCTCTGTGAGTGTCTTTGTTCCATTTGAGGCGATCTTCTCACCCATCAGTCCAAATGAAGTAAGGCCCTCCATATATGCAAATTCTGCATTGTCCAGTCCGGAATACAACGCCAGTCCTTCCACTCTGGAATCACCTATAAACAGAGCATCGTCAAAATAAGACTTGTCAACCTTTATATATGGGTACTGGGTCTCAAGAGCGATCTGTGTGAGATCTCTGTAGCAGCTATTTCTTGCCTTTCTCTTCTTAACCTTCTTGTATTGAGTCTGTCTTGTCACCGGAGCAGCCGAACCGCCTGTATCTATGGTTGCTTTTTCCGTAGTTGCCTTTTCGGTGGTCGCTTTCTCTGTAGATTTCTCTGTTGTCTTCTCCGTGGATGCATTCTCAGAAGTCTGCTTCTCCGTGGATTTCACCTCCGTTGTCTGCTCCTCTGCAACCGCACTGCCCGTGGACTCCGACGTCAGCTCGCTCTTTCCCGGAGCATCCGTGCTTGTTGCATCAGTTCCGGTTGCCACCCTCTCATCAAGCAGCACAGTCTGGGCCATAGGATGATGAAAGCTGACATCCCATTTATACACGCCAAGCGCAGCTCCCACATAACCGCCTGCGGTAACTATCACGCCGGATATTATGAGTATCGAGAACAGTGGACAGCCTTTTATCATTTGCCATAATTTCTTCATCTGCCCACCTCCTAAAATCTAAAATAAAGGAATGGATTGGAGCCACCCTTTGCTATCTGATATACACAGAACCAGAACAGTGCGAGCATTATAAGCTTGCATACCCAGTTCTTGTAGAATTTCTCTATGAGCTTTCTAGGCCACGGTGTACAGAAGATCACGCAGATCAGCAGCAGCCACCAGTATGTGTGTCCCAGCATGATCAGCTTGTCCATGGCATGTGTGGTGACTGATCCCTCTATGTTCATGCCAAACATTCTCTTCAGGTACAGTCCCAGAAGCTTCAGATCAGATATGTTAAATATTGTCCATGATATCGGTATCAGGAAGAACATGTACACATGGCCAAGAACCTTCACCTTTTCAAATACCTTGCCAAGGAACAGCTTCTCCATGAGAAGGAACACGAACAGGAACAAGCCCCATACCAGGAAATTCCAGTCGGCACCATGCCACAATCCGGTAAACATCCACACAGTGAACATGGCAAGTATCATTCTGAGCTTTCCCTTTCGGTTGCCGCCCATCGGTATGTACACATACTCTCTGAACCAGCGTCCGAGTGTAACATGCCAGCGTCTCCAGAAATCTGTGAGGGAATGTGCCATATAAGGATCGACAAAGTTCTCCGGTATCCTGAAGCCAAGTATAAGGCCAATTCCTATTGCCATCACGGAATAACCCATGAAATCAAACAGGAGCTGGAATGAATATCCCCATGAACCAAGCCATGCGGTCACAGTGTTTATTCCATAAGGGCCAACCGTCTGCACATCGTTCCACAGACTGGCTATCTTATTTGCCAGAAGCACCTTGTACGCAAGTCCCAATACGAACAGTGTCGCACCGCGCTCTATATCGTCCGCCTTGACCTCTCTGTGATCCAGCTCAGGCTTCACCTCATCGTAGTTGACTATAGGGCCGGCTATGAGCTGAGGGAACATGCTCACATATGTTCCGAACTTGATTATACTCTTGTCCGCCTGATACTTGAGCCTGTACACGTCAAATATATACGATGTTATCTGGAACGTATAGAAGCTTATTCCAAGCGGCAGCGTGATCGCCACGCTATCAAATATCTTTGTTCCCGCTGCAGTGTTTATTATCTCTATAAAGAAGTTGATATATTTGAATATGAACAACATTCCAAAATCAAACACCATAGCCACCGCCAGCCAGCAGTTTCTCTCAAATGAACAGTCGATTTCCGAATATACTTCTATATCATAAAAACGCTTGATTCGTCTTGCCACCGAATAGTTAAATATAATAGAAAACATCATCAAGAACACGTATATGGGTTCGCCATACGCGTAGAACACAAGGCTGCCTAAAAGCAGTACAACATTCCTGTACTTCGGCTTTGTCACAAAATAGATAAGCAAAAATAAAGGCAGGAATCTAAATAAGAACTCCATGCTCGAAAAAACCATAATATACTCCTTAAATAAATACTCAGTCCAGTGTGAGTATAAATACTTTTACCACTTATGTCAACCGACACTAATCCTATTTTTTCTTAAAAAAACTATTGTTTTCGACATATTTTCTCACCACCACAACATATGGTACTTCGCCCATATCCACGCCCCTATTAACATAAAAAATGCGTGATCCATATTTCATGAATCACGCATTTTTTCTCTATTCTATATATGATCATATTAAGATCTTATGATATGACACATATCCCTATGCCATGTCTCAGCCTCATCTTACAGATAATCAAGTGGGTTGACATATGAGCCATTCAGGAATACTGAGAAGTGGCAATGTGTACCTGTTGAATATCCTGTTGAACCTGCGTACGCAATGGTCTGTCCCTGTGAAACCACATCGCCAACGCTTACTGCAAGTGATGAGTTGTGAAGGTACATCGTCACAAATCCATTACCGTGATCTATCATAACGTAGTTACCACCACTCTCGCCCCACTCGGCTACCGTTACAACACCTGCATCAGCCGCTGCGATAGGCACTCCGTATGAACATCCTATATCTATACCCATATGATTGGAGCTTGCTCCTGCTGTCGGTGACTCTCTAGGTCCGAAGTAGTCTGTGATAGGTCCTGATACAGGCCATATGAACTGACCTGAACCGGTTGTTGAACCGCCATTGTTACTTCCACTGTTGTCGCTGTCACTGCCTGAGTTATCGCTTCCACCGTTGTTATCCTGCTGCTGTTGTTCAGCTTCTCTCTGCTTACGCTCCTCCTCCAGTCTCTGCTGTTCCTGACGCGCAAGCTCTGCCAGCTTGTCATCCAGCTCTGACTCCTGCTTTGCGTATTCAGCCGCAAGAGCTTTCTGCATCTCAACATCATCACTGTACTTGTTGATCTCCGCATTCTTCTGGCTTATAACATCATCGAGGTCTGCCTGCTTGGTCTCCAGGTCTGCCTTTACCTTCTCTACATCCGCCAGATCATCCTTGAGTGTCTGCTGATACTCTGCTATGTCATTCTTAGTCTTTACCAGCTTGTTGAGCTGCTTCTGGTCATATGTGCTGAGCTGATCAACATACTCAGACTTGTTAAGACTATCCTCAAATGAAGCCGATGACATAAGTGCATCTATGTAAGCAACATCGCCCTCCTCGTAGAGGTACTGTATCCTCTTCTTCATCGCCTCATACTGATTATCCTCACTGACCTGAGCCTCTGCAAGCTTTGTCTGAGTCTCATCTATCTCATTCTGAAGATCCTCAGCCTGCTGTTTCTTCTCCACGATCTGTGTGCTTATATCTGTGGCCTGCTTATCGAGCTCATTTACAGCCGCTGTAAGCTTGTCTACCTTCTTCTGATACTTCTCTGCGTTTGCATTCGCCTCTTCCTGAGCCTGCTGAGCCTCTTCCTTCTGCTGCTCAACATCCTCCTTGGTCTCCTCAGCATGCACGCTGAACACAGGAGCCGCAAATATGGATGTAAACGACATGAGCAGTGCTCCTGTAGTAACCACTGCCACCTGCATACCTTTCTTCTTTATCTTGTATAAATCTATTCTCATCATTCATGCCTCCTAATCGCATTTCATAATGTTATTATCTTTTTGCCCTACTTATCAGCATTATAACACATATTGTTCCTAAAAAAGTAATAACAATTTGTGAATTTTTTGTGCATTGCTCTGACCGCATTTAACACTACACTCTCAGGTGCTTTCTTGTGGTAAGAATACTTCCTACCAGACCAACACCGATACCGAGCACAAGTCCGACCGGTACCATAGTCCTGAACAGATCCTGCTGGCTCACAAATGCAAACAGCGTTGTGACAACCTTGAACCTTCCGGCAACGTATGTCAGTATCTTATCGTACATGTAGTACAGAAGGACCAGAGGTATAGCCGAACCGACCGCGCCTATGATCACACCCTCTATGATGAACGGTGCTCTTACAAATACATTTGTCGCACCGATCAGCTTCATGATCCCTATCTCTTCCTTTCGCACTGTGATACCTATGGTGATCGTGTTACTTATAAGGAATATAGATACCAGCATCAGTATCACAACTATTCCTATGGATGCATATCCCACAAGGGATGACAGTGTCGTGATGCTGTCCGCAGTCACGTCAGAACTCTTTACCTTTCTGACTCCTGAAAGGCCCTGGGCAAATGCCACGAACTCCGGCTGTCTTGATACATCCTTGAGCGTGATCTCATATGACGCAGCATTCTTTAACGGGTTATCTCCGCCAAATGCATTCTTTGCAACCTGTGGATCATCGTAGTTCTGATCTGCAAACTTGTCCCATGCCTCATCGGCTGAGATGAAATCCATCGTCTCAACATAATCGACCGTTCTTATCTGTTCACCTATGAGCTGTATGGTCTCATCTGACGCATCCTCGTCGAAGAATACAGATATGGTGACTGTCTTCTCAAGCTCCTGCATACCTGACTGGAAGTTTACAACCACCGCATATATGATTCCGAAAAGGAACAGACATGATATGATGGTTCCCAGTGATGCAAGTGAGAACAGTATGTTTCTTCTTATATTCGCAAAGCCCTGTCTGAGGACATAGAAAAATGTACTAATCTTCATCTATGTAGCCTCCTTCCTTCTCATCACTGATTATAACGCCCTTCTTCAAGGTGATAACTCTCTTCTTCATCTCATTGACGATATCCTTGTTGTGGGTTACCACAACAACTGTGGTTCCTCTCTTGTTAATATCCTCAAGGAGGTTCATGATATCCAGTGAGTTCTTAGGATCAAGATTTCCTGTAGGCTCATCCGCCAGTATGATGTCAGGATTGTTGACCAGTGCTCTCGCCATGGCAACTCTCTGCTGCTCACCACCTGAGAGCTCCTTTGGATATGATTTGTACTTGTCTGCAAGTCCAACCAGCGTCAGCATGGCCGGAACACGTCTTCTGATGTATCTCGCCGGAGTCTGGATAACTCTCTGTGCAAATGCAACATTCTCGTATATAGTCCTGTCCTTCAGAAGTCTGAAGTTCTGGAACACAACCCCTATCCTTCTTCTGACCTTCGGTATATCTTTTCTCTTTATCTTGCCATAGTCGTATCCGGCAACAGTGATATTGCCCTCCGTAGGATCGAGCTCCTTGAGCAGAAGCCTGAACAGAGTGGTCTTGCCCGAACCACTGCTTCCAACGATAAATACGAACTCGCCTTTCTCTATATTAATATTGACATTCTTGAGTGCCTGATTGCCCCCAGGATATGTCATACTCACATTCTCTAATTCAATCATAATATCTGTAGTCTCCTTCGACCTGTATCTTTATTTTTCTCCCCTTTACTCAATCCAAGCAGAATTGTAACAATTCTGTAACATTTTGTCAAGTGCTGACATATATTACATATCTTAAGTTTATTTTGGAAATTTCACTATTCAAATTGACCTTAGTGTAAATAAACTTTATAATATTTAACTAAGAAAAAATATGGGAGGATTATTACTTATGGATAATCAAAAAGAAGCCATTCGTGATGCACGTAAGCTTGGAATTCCAAAGATGCTTTTACTTGGATTCCAGCATATGTTTGCCATGTTTGGTGCAACAATTCTTGTTCCGCTTCTCGTAAACGGATACTTCGAGGGTCAGGGACTCTCAATTCAGGTAACTCTTGTATGTGCCGGTCTTGGAACACTGTTCTTCCACTTATGCACTAAGCTTAAGGTACCTGCTTTCCTCGGTTCTTCATTTGCATTTCTGGGAGGTTTCTCCACAGTTGCAGACCTTAAAACAGGCATATTCAAGGACATGCCAATGGGCGAAAAGCTTCCATATGCATGTGGCGGTATTGTGGTTGCAGGACTTCTGTATCTGATACTTGCACTGATCGTCAAGCTTGTCGGCGTGAAGCGTGTCATGAGATTCCTTCCACCAGTGGTTACCGGACCTATCATCATATGTATCGGTCTGAGCCTCGCACCATCAGCTATATCAAACGCATCCACTAACTGGCTGCTTGCATTTATCGCACTGGCTGTTGTCATTGTGTTCAACATCTGGGGCAAGGGCATGTTCAAGATCATACCTATCCTCATGGGTGTACTTATCTCATATGGCGTTGCACTCATACTTCACTTCTGTGGTATGACCAACCCTGATGGTTCAGCAATACTCAGCTTTTCTGGAGTTTCAGACGCACATTTTCTCGGTCTGCCACCTTTCCAGATCTGCAAATTTAACTTAACTGCCATACTTGTCATGGCTCCTATCGCCATCGCTTCCATGATGGAGCATATAGGTGATATATGTGCCATATCAGCAACTGTAGATCAGAATTTCCTTGAGGATCCAGGTCTCCACAGAACACTTATCGGTGATGGTCTGGCAACATCTCTCTCCGCACTCTTTGGCGGTCCTGCCAACACAACCTACGGAGAGAACACAGGAGTTCTCGAGCTCAGCCGCGTTCACGATCCAAGAGTTATACGACTGGCTGCCATTTTTGCAGTCATCCTCGGTTTCATACCTAAGGTTGCAGAAGTCATCCGCTCAATGCCTTTCGCCATCATTGGCGGCATAAGCTTCATCCTCTACGGAATGATCTCAGCCATAGGTGTAAGAAATGTGGTTGAGAACCACGTAGACTTCACGAAGTCAAGAAACCTGATCATCGCAGCCGTTATCATGGTATGTGGACTTGGTTTCAAAAATGGCCTTACATTCACGATCGGAGGCACAACTATCACTCTTACAGGACTTGCCCTCGCAGCTATATTCGGCATCCTGCTGAATGCTATACTGCCTGGTAACGACTATACATTTGGTGAGAACACCAAGGGTGATGTAAGCCGTGGACTTGGAATGAATCCACAGAACTCTGACATTGAGGCATAATAATTATCTGTATATTATTTATTAGGAGGTTACACAATATGACAGATTACACAGTTATGACACATCCACTTATTCAGCATAAGATTTCAAAGCTCAGAGATAAGAACACCGGAACTGCCGAATTCCGTGCACTTGTTGAAGAGATCGCCATGCTCATGGGATATGAGGCTCTGAAAGATCTTCCTACCGAGGATGTATGTATAGAGACTCCTATCGAGGAATGCATGACTCCGGTCATCGCAGGAAGAAATCTTGCGATCGTACCTATTCTCCGTGCAGGACTTGGAATGGTCAGTGGACTTCAGGCTCTGGTTCCTACAGCCAAGATCGGACACATCGGTCTGTACAGAGACGAGGAGACTCATGAACCTCATGAGTACTACTGCAAGCTCCCTGATCCTATCGATGAGAGACTTATAGTTGTCACGGATCCTATGCTTGCAACCGGAGGATCAGCTGTTGCTGCCGTTGATTTCATCAAGCAGCACGGCGGTAAGCATATCAAGTTCATGTCGATCATCGCTGCACCGCAGGGAATTGAGAGACTTCTCAAGGCTCATCCTGACATCCAGCTATACGTTGGTCATGTTGACCGCGAGCTGAACGAGAACGCTTACATCTGCCCAGGACTTGGCGATGCCGGCGACAGAATCTTCGGAACAAAGTAAGATCTTTCAGACATGATATTTATACCAGCAAAGACATGCCGCAGCCCAGCACATATATTGGGCTACGGCATGTCTTCTCTTCCCAACATTTTCACACTTCTAACATTTTTATTAAGAATTCTTTTTCGATATCCATTTGCAGGCCTTTCATGTTATCATATAGAGACTGGAGGTCTTTTTTATGGAATCACAGAAGAGATATACGAAAAAACAGAGAACACTGGACATTATCGAGAGACTGAAGAAGGAATATCCTGACACAGTATGCACCCTCGATACTTCACACGCATGGCAGCTTCTTGTCAGTGTCCGCCTGGCGGCGCAGTGCACTGATGCAAGGGTGAATGTGGTAGTCCAGGATTTATTTGCCAAATATCCAGGAGTAAAAGAACTGGCTGCTGCCGATGTCAGTGACATCGAGGCCATTGTGAGACCTTGCGGACTGGGGAAGAGCAAGGCCAGAGATATTAGTGCATGTATGAATATGCTTGTTGATTCCTATGATTGCCAGGTTCCTGACAGTCTTGATGAGCTGCTTAAGCTCCCCGGCGTAGGCCGCAAGAGCGCAAACCTCATCATGGGTGATATCTACGGCAAACCTGCCATTGTAACAGATACCCACTGTATACGCCTTGTCAACCGAATGGGACTGGTTGACGGGATAAAAGATCCGAAGAAGGTTGAGATGGAACTGTGGAAGCTTGTACCTCCAGATGAGAGCAATGACTTCTGTCACAGGCTGGTGGATCACGGCAGATCCGTGTGCACAGCCAGAACGAAGCCACATTGCGACGCATGTTGTCTAAGCGACATATGCAAAAAGATCATCTGATTTATCATACAAACGGAAAGGAGTTACTTATATGGAGTATATGGAGAATCTGACAGAATACGTGGAGAAGCAGGCTTCTCTCTGTCAGCAGCATGATGTGATAGACAAAGAGCTCTATGCCAGATACGGAGTAAAAAGAGGACTGCGTGATGAGAATGGACAGGGAGTTCTGACCGGTCTTACCAATATATCACAGATCATAGCATTTAAGGATGTGGATGGCCAGAAGGTTCCGTGTGACGGACAGTTATTGTACAGAGGCTATGATGTACAGGATCTCGTAAAAGGCGGCAAAGGAAAACGCCATATATTTGAGGAAGCTGCTTATCTTCTTCTCTTCGGAGAACTGCCTACCGAGACTCAGCTCTCAGAATTCAGCAGTGTCATCGCCGAGTCCATGAACCTGCCGACCAACTTTACCCGTGATGTCATCATGAAGGCACCTAGTGTGGATATAATGAACTCCATGACAAGAAGTGTGCTGACTCTGGCTTCATACGATAATCAGGCTACCAACCTGGATATAGACAATGTTCTCAGACAGTGTATCGGTCTCATCGGAACATTTCCTATGATGGCTGTGTATGGTTATCACGCATACAACCACTATGAGAATGACGGAAGTATGTACATTCACAGACCTGACAAGGATGCTTCCGTGGCTGAAAACATCCTCAGGATGCTCAGGCCTGACATGAAGTATACCGAGCTTGAGGCAAGAGTTCTTGACATAGCACTTCTGCTTCACATGGAGCACGGCGGTGGTAACAATTCCACATTCACCACAAGAGTTGTAACGTCATCCGGCTCTGACACATACTCTGCCATTGCCGCCGCCCTTTCATCCCTCAAGGGAAGGAAGCATGGTGGTGCCAACCTGCAGGTTATGAACATGATGGACGATATCAAGGAGCACATAAAGGATTACCATGACGAAGAGGCCATAGAGGCATATCTGGATAAGCTGCTGAACAAGCAAGCCTACGACCACAAGGGACTCATCTATGGTATGGGTCATGCCGTTTACTCACTGTCAGACCCAAGAGAAAAAGTATTCAAGTCATTTGTCGAACAGCTTGCCGCTGCCAAGGGCAGGGACGAGGATATGACTCTGTACAACAACATTGAGAAGATCGCGCCAAAGCTCATCGCCAAGGAACGCAAGATATACAAGGGTGTCAGCCCTAACGTAGACTTCTACAGCGGATTCGTGTATGAGATGCTCGGAATTCCTAGGGAGCTCTACACACCGCTCTTTGCAGTGGCACGTATAGTTGGATGGAGCGCTCACAGAATCGAGGAGCTTGTCACTACAGACAAGATCATCAGACCGGCATATAAGAGTCTGGTTAAGTATAGAGAATATGTAGACAGAGACGCCAGATAGTCAATGTGTTTTCAATAACCTTAAAGCCCTGTCAGACTTAACATTCATATGTATCCATAATATGAGATCCATATGAATGTTAAGTCTGACAGGGCTTTATGTTTTTCCTGTTTCTAGTTTGTATCCCCACTTCAATTCAGATCCCAATTAAAATATCCGGGATACATATCACAGACAATTATTTGATCTTCTCAATGAAATCGAGAAGATCATACTTGGATATAGCTCCGACACTCCTCGATGCCTCAACACCATTCTTGTACAGTATCAATGTCGGAACACTGAACACCTTATTGGCAGCCGCAAGTCCGGGATTCTCATCCACGTCCACACTGAAGAAGTCCACTTCACCATTCAGTTCATCTGCAACCGTGTGAAATACCGGTGCCATCATCTTGCATGGTCCGCACCATGTTGCTGAGAAATCCGCAACCGCCACACCGCATGCCTTTATATCTTCAAAATTATCGCCTTTTACCGTTTTTACCATACTGATCATCCTCCATTCTATTGTGATGAACACACGCATCATGCTACGCTCCACACACATCTGTATATTTTCATTTCATAAACATTCCAGATAATATCTGCTAATATTCTGCCCTTATGTTCAGCTATCTACTCATGTTTTATACGTACATTTTGTCATATCCTGTCGGCCCGGTCAACAATTCTTACAGATTATTTTTATTATTAAAAACAATATTAAACGACAAAACTACCCTCCTCACTGATGTTCCAGAATCCCGGGTACTCATCACAGTGAAGAGGGCAGCTTTATTTTATATTCTTTATAATTCTACGCTTCGATCATCAATATAATTCTATGCTCCGATCATCAATCCAGCAGCTTCTTCATACTGTCAAGACTTATGAGAAGCGTCGATGAATTGTGAAGCAGTGCTGATGTGGTTGGCTGGATAACTCCCATCACGCCCAGGATGATAAGTCCTGTGTTGATGGTCACTATCTTGCGATAGTTCCTGTTGATCCTGCTCATCAGCTTATTACTGAGTTCCTTAAGTGTTACGAGCTCGTACAGATTGTCCGCACTGACAGTTATATCTGCGATCTCTCTGGCAATCTCCGCGCCATCACTTACGGCAATTCCAGCATCGGATGCCGACAGTGCAGGTGAGTCATTGATTCCATCTCCCACCATGATGACCTTTCGACCCGCAGTCTTCTCAGCCTCGACAAACTTTGCCTTGTCCTCAGGAAGGACCTCTGAGTAATACTCATCCACCCCTACCTGCTCTGCAATAGCCTTGGCCGTTCTGTCACTGTCTCCTGTCATCATGACAACCTTCTTGATTCCCAGCTTCTTGAGCCTTGAAACAACCTCAGCCGACTCAGGTCTGACCGGATCCTTGATGGATATGACTGCTGCCAGCCTGCCATCGATTCCCATGAACAGATGTGAATGAGTCTTGGACAACGACTCGTACAGCTCTATCTTATCCTCAGGTATCACACAGCCCTCATCCTCAAATACGAAATGATAGCTTCCTATGACAACCTTCTTGCCGTCTATGCTTGATGAGATACCGTGAGCCACAACATACTCAACCTTGGAGTGCATCTCCTCATGCTCCAGCCCCTTGGCTGCAGCTCCTGCCACAACCGCTCTTGCCATGGAATGAGGGAAATGCTCCTCCAGACATGCAGCTATCCTGAGCAGTTCATCAGGATCTCTTCCGTCAAATGATACGACGCGTACAAGCGTAGGTGATGCCTTTGTAAGTGTTCCTGTCTTGTCAAATACTATCGTGTCTGCATCAGCTACAGCCTCCAGGAATTTGCCGCCCTTGACTGTGAGGTGATGCTTGTTTGCCTCCTGTATAGCAGACAATACCGCTATAGGCATGGACATCTTCAGTGCACATGAATAGTCGACCATGAGCACCGCAAGTGTCTTGGTGATATTCCTTGTTAAAAGGTATGTGAGGATAGTTCCACCGAGAGTCCATGGCACAAGACCATCTGCAAGATGCTCTGCCTTGCTCTCAAGTCCTGACTTAAGCTTCTCAGACTCCTCTATCATCGCAACAACTTTATCATATCTGCTGGTCTTACCAGTCTTTACAACTCTGACTACCAGCTCACCTTCCTCAACAACTGTACCTGCATATGCACTGTCTCCGTGTCCCTTGTGGACCGGTACTGACTCTCCGGTGAGGGATGCCTGATTGACCATGCCCTCGCCCTGATCCACAACACCGTCAAATGGAATGACATTGCCCATATGAACCACTACCAAATCATCCTTTGCGATCTTCGCACTGTCCATAAGTACATCACAATTATCCACACGCACCCATACCTTATTGATATTGAGTGACATGCTTCTTGCCAGTCCATCCACCGACTTCTTATGTGTCCACTCCTCAAGGATCTCACCGATCTCCAGAAGGAACATGACTGATCCCGCTGTCGCGAAATCATTTGTCAGAATGGATGCTGTTATGGCTGTTGCATCGAGAACCGGCACCTCAAGCTTCCTGTTCGCAAGACACTTGAGCCCCTTGCCTATATACTTGAGAGCTTTGACGGATGTCAGACAATACCGAAGTGGCATTGGCATAATCCATTTCTTGGTCATGTACCAGGCGGTCTTCCAAAACAGCTTGTCCTCATACTGTCTGTTCATGACTCTGCCTGATGTCTCTGTGAGATCCGCCGGAACCTCCACCCTGTCATATCCAAACTGTCTCAGCGCATCTATCACCGCTGCACGGTCACCATCATATATGATGATCGCGTCACAGGTTCTGTCGTGCACCTTGACCTCTTCCACTGCCTCACAGTTCTCCAGATAATACTGAAGTATGTCGGCCTGTGCCATGGTCATGCGGCTCTGTGCCATGTGTATACGCAGACGATTCTTTGTTTCATTTAAAATAGAAAACTTCAAGATCTTCGCCTCTTTCTTATGTTTTGTCTTATACTGATTACTCTTCTACAGTCTCTGCTGCGTCAGCGCTCTCAGCCTCTGTGCACTCAGCATCCTCAAAGTCAGCCTCTGCTGCCTTCTGTGCTCTTGCCTCGTTGATATCCTTTGCTCCTGCGTAGATATCACCACAGTTCTCCTGGATAGTATTTGCTGTCTTCATGACACAGTCCTTTGCTCTAAGAACACCAGCTGTACAATGTGTATATACGTTCTTTGCATCCTTGCTTGAGAGAACCTTGATACCAGCTGTTCCAAATAATACTCCACCTGCAAATATTCCAAGCTTCTTCCAGTTTACCTTCTTTAATGCCTTCATCATGATTTTGTCCTCCTTGATTATATATTCTGATTAATGATATGACCACTTATACGCATGGTAGATTATATGACAGGCTTCGCCGTGATTCGATTTTTCTAATCACGGTTTGTTCAATCAAACTCTCCTTAACGTAAAAAATGCATTCTCGATCTTCGTACTGTAGAAAGAGTCTGCATCTGTTTCGTGGCTTTTTATTTGCTGTAAGTATAGCACTGCCCCCAGCGTTAGTCCAATATAACATTCGCAATTTAAATGACTTTTTTTCTCAATAAGTATCAACAAGCTATCTTACACTTGTGACATTTTGTAAGGTTGCTTTTTTTCCTTCTATATACTATCTTATTACTATTGGCAAAGTCATATATACAAAGGAGATTCCATGTATGGATAATTTCAATATCAAAAGTATTCTGGTAATATTATTTTTATTTTTCATAGGATGCATCATGGGCTGGTGCATTGAAGTCATATTCAGAAAGTTCTTCTCCAAGAGCAACCCAAGCCACAAATGGATCAACCCGGGATTCCTCATCGGACCTTACCTGCCTCTCTACGGTTCAGGCCTGGTGGTGCTGTATCTCCTGTCCCTGATCCATATAGATGCTGTTGACGCCCATCCTGTTTTGCAAAAGGTTCTGGTGGTACTGATCATGGCCATCGCCATGACCGTTGTGGAATACATTGCCGGACGTATATTTATAATAGGAATGAACATCAAGCTGTGGGACTACTCAGATGAGTGGGGCAATATACAGGGCATCATATGTCCGCTGTTCTCATTCTTCTGGGGTGTGATCGCGGCACTGTACTATTTCTTCCTCCATCCACACATACTGAACGCTGTGTACTGGCTGGCGGATCACCTGACATTCTCCTTCTTCATCGGTTTCTTCTACGGGGTATTCGTGATCGACTGTGTTGTATCATTCAACCTGATGAGCAAGGTGAAGAAATTTGCGAAAGAGAATGATCTTATTGTCCGTGTTGAGGAACTCAAGTCCCGACTGGCTCTGGATCGTGAGAAGTTCAAGGAGAAGCCAAGCTTCCTTCTCTCTCTTCACGATACAGCATCGATCAAACGAGCATTTGAGAATAACCCTGAAAGCTTCTCCATAACAAAGAAGATCAAACTGAAGGCTGAGGAGCTTACAGAGAACGTAAAGGAAAAAAGCGCTGTGATAAGTGAAAATCTCAAGGAAAAGAGCGAGGTGATCACCGAGGGTATCAAGGCTGCCGGAACTGAGGCAAAGGCCCGCATAGGCGAGACGCTGAATCGAAATGATTCATCAGATGTGGCCGACACAGATCTGTTCGACAATTCCCACAGGGACATAACAGAACACAAGAATGAAAAATAATATCATTCTAAGCATATAACAAAAGCAAAAATACCATGTACAGGCGAAATGCTGTACATGGTATTTTTTACGCGCTCTATTTACTTTTTATCTGTACTTGACACTAGCCTTCTTGTAGGTTCCTGCCGTCTTTCCTTTGTATGGTTTTACAAAGTATGTGTACTTTGTTCCTGACTTCACACGGCGGTCAAGATATGTTCTGGTCTTTGCTTTCACAACCTTCACACATTTGAATCTGCCGCTGCCTGTCTTTTTGTATATCTTATAGCCGGCGGCTCCCTTTGTCTTCTTCCAGGAGACTCTTACTCCCTGTGAGGTATTCTTTGCTCTTGCGGTCGTGCAACCTATATAATACTGGCTCTTTGCCTTGGAGCCGCCCTTTGTATAGCTGTTGTATGCCGATACTCTGTATGTGTAGGTCTTTCCTCCTACAACAGATCTGTCTACCATTGATCTCACAGAGCTTCCCTTCACTGTCTTTATAAGTCTGTATGCACCCTTGCCTGTGCGTCTGTATACCTTATAACCGGTGGCTCTTGAATCGGTATTCCAGGTGAGGCTTATTCCCTTACCTGTATTCTTCGTTTTGACCGTCACCGTCGCAAGCTTCAATTTGTCAAGTGTGACATTCTTGGTATATCCGCAGTTGCTGCATTTGTACTTCTGCGATCCCTGGGATGTGAATGTCGGCTGTTTTGTAACCTCTCCCGCCTGCCATTTGTGGCTCATACATGCTCCGAGATAATAAGCGTCCTTTCTTGTACAGGATGGAGTGTCGGAAACCCAGATCACAACATCATTTCCGTAATATCCCATTCCATATATGTTTACACCTGATACATACTTCTGTCTTATGTCATATATAGCCCACGCCTTGCGCTCATTTACCTCAAGATCTATCCATGCAACATATCTCGATGTGCAGAAATAGAGCTTTTCCTGTGCAAGGAACATTGTTCCATACTGTTTGTTAAGTGCCGTACCATCTGTATCCAGCCATTCATCCTGCCCGGTAAATATCGTTGTATTTACACCGTTGGTGAAGCTGTACTTGTTTATCTGATAGTATGATGACTGGCTGCCCTGCTTTATGCTGTACCAGTAGCCCTTTCTATAAAAGATTACCTTCTCAACGCCATTCCAGAACTGGCCTTTTTCATATCGCTTATCCGTGGCATTGCTGTATGTTCCCTTCCATACATTTCCCACCTTTGTGTCATATCTGCCAAGATAATAATCGCTGCTGGCGGCCTTAGTCTTACTGTTCAGGGTGTCAAAGCTTACAAGGAAATAATCATGCATCGACCTTCCCGGTATATCACTTGCGGGATCATCCCAGGTTGCGTCAACGTGATACCACTTTCCACCTATATTTACAACATTCCACGCATGGTTTACATACTGGCTTGTGGCAACTCCACACGGAACCCCGGCTTTCCTGAGGAAATACCACATGGTCTCCGCATATCCCTGACACACGCTGCTCCTCTTAACCAATACACCATACATATCATACATGTGGTCTCTTCCGGTTGTTGGATCAAATTCCTTAGCCCCGCTGGTGTCATATGCAACTGTGGATGTCAGGAACTCATGATATGCAAGCACGATCTCTGCCGGCTTCATGTTCTTTGTATTTATCTGCTTGTTCACTTCCGCTATGGCTGCATCCAACTGCTTCTTTTCGGTTCGGGCATTTGGCTTGTATGAGAACTTCAGATACACGACCTTTCCTGTGGTCTGGTCATACAGATAACTGTATCTTGCCACATACACGACCTCGGGATGCGCATTCATTGCGGTTGTGACTACATTTGCAACATTTCGTGTGGTCAATCCCCAGCTCTTTACATTGAGTCTCGGTGAAAATTTCTCCACAGCGCCGACAATGGCACTCTCATATTTCTTTGAATTTGCCGCTGCCAGTGACGCTTCCGATGAATCCGATGCTTCATCTTCTATTATCTGTCCGCCAAATTGCAGGATACCTGAAGTATCGCCCTCCTGCTCAAGCAACTGACCATAGCTGCTCTGTGATGAGTCATACTGTTCCTGAGTATCTTCCGCAAATGCTGGTATTTTTCCGCCGTACAGCACACACGCAGCGATGACGCCCACCACAAATATCATCCTGATACGCCGCACAGCTTCTGTGAGTCTTACATTTTCATATTTCATTCTTTTTCTCCCTTATAATTACGCAGTAAGCATCTACCTTTTTATTTTCTTCTGCGGTGACGCTACACTGTATGTCTTATTATTCACTGCCTTCACAATGTAATAATAAGTCTGACCTTTCTTTGCCGTTTTGTCTGTCCAACTGAGAGTTTTCGCTGTTACAGTCTTGACTGCCCTGTATTTGCCTGTTGGTGTCTTTCTATACACAATGTATTTTTTTGCACCGGCAGACTTTTTCCAGGAAAGTTTCACTCCCTGTGCTGACTTCCTGACCGTGACAACCGGAGCCTTGATGTAGAGAATACTTGCCTCTGTATATCCACTGAGTACATTTCCATTATATGCCTTTACACAGTAGTAATACCTGTTTCCTGACTTGACTGTCTTGTCTACATAGCTTGTCGTTCCCGACTTGACTGTCTTGATGCATACATATCTTCCCTTGGCGGTTCTCCTGTATATCTTGTAACCAGATGCCCCTGACGCTTTATTCCAGGTAAGCTTTATCGCGCCGGCCTGCTGTGCAGACTTTACGGTTACCTTCGCAAGCTTCAGCCTTGCAATTGTGACCTGCTTTGCTGCGCCACATGTCTTGCACGTATATTTCCTGACTCCTGTAGCTGTATATGTAGCTTTCTTAGTAACCGTTCCATTATCCCATGCATGGGTCGTACATACAAGCTTAGCTATAGTCTTGGTCTTTGTCTCGCCACAGTTTGTACAGGTGTACTTTCTTGTTCCCTCTGTCTTGTATGTTGGCTGTTTTGTCACTACTCCGGCATCCCATGCATGATTTGTACATACAAGCCTGGCTATAGTCTCAGTCTTTGTCTCGCCACAGTTTGTACAGGTGTACTTCCTGGTTCCCTCTGTCTTGTATGTTGGCTGTTTTGTCACTACCCCGGCATCCCATGCATGATTTGTACATACAAGCCTGGCTATAGTCTCTGTCTTTGTCTCGCCACAGTTCTCACATGTATATTTCTTTGTACCTGTGTTTGTATACGTAGGTGCTGTTACAATTACTCCGGCATCCCATGCATGCTCGGTACATACAAGCTTAGCTATAGTCTCGGTCTTTGTCTCACCGCAGTTCTCACATGTATATTTCTTTGTACCTGTGCTTGTATACGTAGGTGCTGTTACTACTACTCCAGCATCCCATACATGCTCGGTGCACACCAGCTTGGCTATAGTCTCGGTCTTTGTCTCGCCACAGTTTGTACAGGTGTACTTCTTGGTTCCCTCTGTCTTGTATGTTGGCTGTTTTATCACTACTCCGGCATCCCATGCATGATCTGTACATACAAGCTTAGCTATAGTCTCGGTCTTTGTCTCGCCACAGTTTGTACAGGTGTACTTTCTTGTTCCCTCTGTCTTGTATGTTGGTTGTATTGTCACTACTCCGGCATCCCATGCATGATTTGTACATACCAGCTTGGCTATCGTTTCGGTCTTGGTTGTTCCGCAATTCTTACACGTATACTTCTTGGTTCCCTCTGTCTTGTATGTCGGCGCTGTCACAACCTTGCCGCTATCCCACACGTGGCTCGTACATACAAGTTTGGCTATCGTTTCGCTCTTGGTCTCACCGCAGTTTGTACAGGTGTACTTCTTGGTTCCTGTACTTGTGTAGGTCGGCTCCTTTGTCACCACTCCAGCATCCCACTTGTGGCTTATGCACATCTCGAATGTATACTCGGCATACTCCTTGTTATACTTGCTTGAATTGCTTGAATCCTTAGTTTTCTTTATATTAGGAGAATCTGTAATAAAATACACCAGCTTACCATACTGTTCTCCAAACGCATATAAATTATTTCCTGTTGAACTATTATACTGTGTTCGTATATTTATAAGCTCTGTAGGAGTTACATTTGTTGATGTTATATCTATCTTGTTCAAGCTATCCGGAGTAGTAAAATATAAATTATCACCTCGGAGATATATTGAACTATAAACACCAGGATAATACCCACCACTCGGAGTTGTCCATTTTGCAGTGCCCGAATACAAAACCTTGTTTATGTTAGTCGAATACTGGTACTTATTTATGTTAAATGATGTTTTCGAACTGCCCTCACCTATGCTGTACCAATAACCGTCTTTATAAAAAATAGCTTTCTCAATACCATTCCAGAACTTACCACTCTCATAAGTGGCGTCCACCGCTGTCGTATATTTATCTCCCCACTGTGCGCTGACAACCATATCCGTTCTGTCCTTAGTATGGTTGATGAGTGTATTCTTATTCATTGTATCAAAGCTGACAAGGAAATAATCATGATATGATCTTCCAGGCATATCCCACACCGGATCGTCCCAAGTTGCATCTATGTGATACCATTTTCCATGTATCTTAACTATGTTCCACGCGTGATTGATATTTTCACTTGATGCGATTGCACATGAAAGACCAGCCTCTCTTAGCAGATAAAACATAGTCTCGGCATATCCCTGACACACACAACTATGTTTAATCAAAGCTCCATACATATCGTACCCGTGATTTGCAGCAATCGTTCCATTGAAATAATCCTCATATGCATATGCAACTGTGGATGTGAGATACTCATGATATGCAAGTACTATCTCTTCATCGCTCATTCCACTGGTATCTATCTTGCTCTTGACTTCCTGAAGTGCAGTATCAAGCTCCTGCTGCTCCTCCTTTGCATTTGTCAAATATGTAAATTCTATTTTGGTGATCGTGGAGCCAGAAGTCCAATATCTATAGCCTCCCGACAGACTGATAAACTCAGGATGAGAATTGATAATAGATCTTACTGCCCCGTTATCAATATCGTCGCTCGTAAGGCCAAGTCCCGATACATCTATATTCGTCTGCCACGCCTTGATTCCTTCAACAATACGCTCCTCCAGAGCTGCTGCGTTATATGTAGATGCCAGTGTAGCCACACCATCCTGCAGCTCAGTTACAACGCCAAGTCCGCCTTTCTGCAAAGTGTCGTCCAGATCATCATACCCTACTGTAACCTGACTCTCATCTGAACTTACCCGAGTCTGATCAGATGCATATGCTCCCACTTTACCGCCTGGCAATAGCACAACCGCCGCTGAAAATGCCAAGGCACCGATACAGATTTTTCTGCTCAGCCCCCTTAACAACTCAGACCTTATACTGCCTGCCACCACTCTATATGATTTCCTCTTTTTTATCATAAAACTCCTCCTTAAACTATACGTTCCAACCTTATATTTTCCGTTCATCCCTCAATACTTTTATTATATAGATTTTTGACACTGTTCGATAGCTTTTTACCTCACTTTTGTACATCTTGTAAGAATTGACAAATTGCGCAACTTTGAGCAATTCATGATATCTTAATCATAAGCAATTATATCTCTTATTTCAAGCCGTTTTTCTTAATTATATACAATATTGTCCTGATGAATGGCAGTGTATATATTTTGTATATTTTGCACAAATTAAAATGTATTGTCAAATTACAATTGAATTATTTGTCTATTTGTGCTACCTTTAAATAGCAAGCTGTGCAACCGTTTGCGCATATATTCTACACTTAAAACAGATCACATAGAGCACATTACCTTTATTTATAGGAGATGACAGATAAATGAACAAAAACAAGCTTTTTCCACAGATAAACGGAATACTACACGGCGGTGATTACAATGCTGAACAGTGGCTCGACCGCCCTGATATTCTGGCAAAGGATATCGAGATGATGAAGGAGGCAGGAATGACTTCCGCTACTCTTGGGGTTTTCTCATGGTCAGCATACGAACCTGTTGAGGGCGAATACCATTTTGACTGGCTGAAGGATGTTATGGACAACCTGTATAATGCAGGCATTTACACCATTCTTGCCACGCCATCGGGCGGCAAACCGGCATGGATGGCACAGAAGTATCCTGAGATCAGGCGTGTGGATTCATATGACGTCAGGGAACATCAGGGCGTCCGTGAGAACCACTGCATGAGCTCACCTGTATACAGAGAAAAAGTTGCCAATATCATCCGTCAGCTCCACGCCCATGTGGGAAACCATCCGGGACTCATCATGTGGCATGTGTCAAATGAGCTTGGTGGCGAGTGCTACTGCCGTCTCTGTGTGAAAAGATTTCAGAATTACCTCGCAGAGAAGTTCGACCACGACATAAACAAGCTGAACAAAGCATGGTGGACCACCTTCTGGAGTCACTCATACAACAGCTTCTCACAGATTGAGCCGCCATACAAAAATGGTGATTTCAGTATCATGGGGCTGAATCTCGAATGGAAGAGATTTACCACATGGAACATGAACGATTACATGAAATCAGAGATAACGCTCCTCCGTGAACTCACCCCTGAAATACCTATAACAACCAACTTTATGCAGCTCTACGATGGTCTTGACTACAGACCAATGGCAAAGGAACTTGATGTGATCTCATGGGATTCATACCCTAGATTCCACAACGACTATGAAAGCCTTGCGGATGTCATGGGGCAGAACACATTTGACCACGCAGTCATGAGATCCATGAAGAAGGATAAGCCTTTCATGCTTATGGAGAGTGCTCCGGGGCTTGTAAATTGGCATCCATATAACAAACTCAAAAGACCGGGCATCCACAAGCTGTTCTCATACAACGCTATAGCCTGCGGTTCTGACACTGTTCAGTACTTCCAGTGGCGAAAGGGCAGGGGCTCATTTGAACAGTATCACGGTGCCGTTGTTGACCATCTCGGAACAAATGACACCAGAATATTCAAGGAGGTTGCCGCCCTCGGCGCAGAGCTTGATGGGCTCTCCGAGATAACCGGCACACTCATCAGATCAAAGGTTGCACTGCTGTTCGACTGGGACAATATGTGGGCCATAGATGATGTCAAGGCTCTGGGGCAGGAATCAAAAAAATATCCTGAGACCTGTATGTCTGTATACAAAGAGCTGACAAAGCGCGGCGTTGACGTGGACGTCATTGCATCCGATGAACCACTCGACGATTACGATGTGGTTGTTGCACCTATGCTCTACATGCTGAGAGATGGCGCAGCCGAGTCTCTTGCCGCATTTGTAAAGAGGGGCGGACAGCTTCTATCCACTTACTTTACGGGCTATGTAGACAAGGATCAGCTCTGTATACTCGGTGGATTCCCGGGAAATGGACTTGCAGATGTATTTGGAATCATCAGTGAAGAGATAGACACCCTGTATCCATCTGACAGAAACAGCGTGAGCTTCACAGATGGCAGTTCATGCGAACTCCGTGACTATGCTGAGATCCTGAGAGTCGGAACGGCGGATGTACTTGGAACCTACGATTCTGATTTCTACGCCGGAAATGCAGCAGTGACAGTGAACAGCTACGGCGAGGGCAAGGCCTACTACGTGGCTGCAAGAATAGATTACAGTAAACTCGGTGAGATCATGGAGCAGATGATGGTGAACGCCGGTATCGCCATAAAAGATCTCCCTGACGGAGTTCAGTATCACTGCAGATATGCAGATGACGGAACTGCATATGGATTTTACCTGAACAACACCAACGAACCTCAGACAATATCTGAAGTTCACGGAACCGACATTCAGACGAAGAATATATTTGATGGCAAAATGGAATTGGCTCCGTTTGGAGTATCCATCATCAAGGAAAATAATTAAATCTGATAATAACTTTTTCCTTCCTTAAACCTTTTTGAAAAAGGCGGTGATACTTCTGTTGTGTATCACCGCCTTATGTGTTCTATTTCCAGCATGGACTCTCAGTCCTATATGCATTTTTAGTTCTTTTCAACCTGCTCCAGCTTATCCTCTATCGCCTTGATAACGATCTTGAGGGCTTTTATTCTGGCATACTTCTTGTCATTTGACTCCAATATGTGCCATGGCGCAAAGCTGGTGTTAGTCTTTTCCAGCATCTCATCCACCGCAGTCTCATAGTCATCCCATTTGTCACGGTTGCGCCAGTCCTCATCTGTGATCTTCCAGCGTTTCTCAGGCGTGTTCTGTCTGAGTGTGAATCTCTCAAGCTGTGTATCTTTGTCAATCTGAACCCAAAATTTGATGACTACAGCTCCCCAGTCGTGCAGTTCCTTCTCAAATTCATTTATCTCATTGTACGCCCGCTGCCAATCATTCTCCGAGCAGAAACCCTCAAGTCTCTCAACCATGACTCTGCCATACCATGTTCTGTCAAATATAGCCACATGCCCAGACTTTGGAAGTCTTGTCCAAAATCTCCACAGAAAATGCCTTGCCTTCTCGTGTGGCTCCGGACTTGCTATAGGATTTACCACATAACCTCTCGCATCAAGTGCCTCCGCTATCCTTTTGATATTTCCACCTTTGCCTGCCGCATCCCAACCTTCGTAGCCTATGATAACAGGTATCCTCTTCTGGTAAAGCTCATTGTGCAGTCTGCCGAGTTTCTTCTGCAGCTTGTCAAGTTCCTCCTTGTACTCCTCATCCGTCAGTTTCTTGTCGAGAGACACCTCGGAAAGTTTCGGGATCTTCTTGAGCGCAAATGTATTCTGCAGTATAGGTACAGCATGCCCCTGATTGAGCAGCGCAGTCTCTATTCCCTGATTGATGATATCGAGTATCTGAAGTTCTGCCCATTTTCTCTCCTTTGCATCTATCATGTACCACGGTGCATTTGACAGATTGGTGTCATACATAAAGCTGTCAAATGCCTCAAGATACTCGTCATACTTTTTGTTCTGCTTCAGATCATGCTTAGACACTCTCCAGTTTGTCGTATCATCTTCAAGAAGTGTTTCAAGCCTCTTCTTCTGCTCGTGCTTGTCTATCTGGAAGAAAAATTTCATGACCAGATATCCGTTGTCCGCCAGAGTCCTCTCAAATCTCTTGGTGCTGTCAACTCTCTTCCGGTATTCCTTATCTGACAGCTCCCCGGACATCTTGCCACCTACTATGTCCCTCATCCAGCCACCATCCAGAAATGCAAACTCCCCCTGTTCCGGTATTCTCGTAAAATACTTGTACAGGAATGGTCTGCGTTTTTCCTCGTCTGTGGAATATTTCACTGACTCAACGTTGAAAAATCTCGGATCCATATTCTTGATGATCCTTCCGACAAGACTTCCCTTACCTGCAGCCCCCCAGCCTTCAAATATGACAAATACAGGTATCTTGCCTTCCTTTACCTTGATCTGATTGCGTGTCAGATTCTCTCTGGCGATCTTTAATCGAGTGTCTATCTCATCATCCGATGGACGCTCCGGCTTGTTCCAGTCCTTTAACATGTAACCCACTGCTCCTTTCACATTGTCTCTTCATTTGTTTTTTTCTTGCGATATCAACGAGAACCCGTTCGGCGGAGCCGAACATGGAGCGCGGCAGCGCGAGGGTTCGAGTCTGCTAAAAGCAAGAAGAAAAATGCGCGACGCGAAGCGGCATTNAATGCCGCTTCGCGTCGCGCATTTTTCTTCTTGCTTTTAGCAGACTCGAACCCTCGCGCTGCCGCGCTCCATGTTCGGCTCCGCCGAACGGGTTCTCGTTGATATCGCAAGAAAAAAACAAATGCCGCTTCGCGTCGTGCTTTTTCCTTCTTGCTTTTGGCAGACTCGAACCCTCGCGCTGCCGCGCTCCATGTTCGGCTCCGCCGAACGGGTTCTCGTTGATATCGCAAGAAAAAAACAAATGCCGCTTCGCGTCGCTTGTTTTTTCTTCTTGCGATATCATTATACTACTTTCTTTTGAGTTGATACATCTGAAAAAACATTAAGATATGTGAGGAAAATGAATGTTGCGAAGGTAAAATTCATATGATATAATGTCAGCAACAATGAAACAAGAAATTCTGACATATGCTTTCCCAAAAGCATAACGAAAACCCCAGTAGTTGGCGCTACTGGGGTTTTCTCCGTCTTTTAAAGGCGACGTACTCCTTGGGCTGATTACCACTTACTTATCTCCGTTCTGCCACTGCGATCCTCCCTTTCCTAGCCTGTCTAGGGGTGGCAACATCTGTATTGTGACATATTATCTTTTTCTTTTCAATGGGTTTACATAACTATACAAAATGTATAGTTTTATACATTACTACATATAAAATCCCCGGCAGCATACTGACATATGTCCTGGATTTCAGGTACATATCAAAGGCCACCGGGGCTTAATTATCACTATAATTCTCTATATTATGACAGCTCCAGATCAGGTTTGCCATACTCAGCAAGTTTCACATCATATGCCTTGCGCATAGCTGCCTCAAATGGTATCTCTTTCATAGGAGCATCCAGTTTTTCCAACAGATAATGTACAAAATCAGGATTCTGAATGAGCAGTGGTCCATGAATGTATGTCGCAATTACTCTGTTCTTGCAGATTCCCTCATTCATGGTATCAGGATTGCTGCCCTGTCCGATCTCCACCTTGCAGAATGTCATATCATCAGGTATTCCGTAAGTGTGTGCAAATCGGCTTGTGTATCCGATGAGTGTCATATCGTTGAACTTCGCCTTGATGAGCGTGTTGAAACGATTCGGAGTCTGGCGGACTGAGTACATGCCCGGAACAACGCCAAGTCCTGTAACTCTGGTTCCATCCTCTCTCTTGATATAATCACCAAGGAGTTCCATGGAATTGCCAACCAGAAGGAAAAGCGCCTTTCCATCCTTCATGCATGCTGCGATCTCGTCCTTGTACTGCATCAGTCTGTCAAGCACGAGCTCCTGGCTCTTCTCGCTCATGGAACACATATACACCATGTCTATATTCTCTTTGAGGAAGAGTGGCTTCTCATTAAGTCCTGTTGTCACAAATTCCGCATCCGGCAGACATTTCTGCAGGTACATTGTATTTCCTTTGTCACCGTAGAGTGTACATATTTCCGGATATAAAATCTCAATCTTCATTATTTGTCACCCTCCAGTCTCTTGATTATCTTCTTCTTCATCTCACATGACATTCCGTAATTCTCACAGTCGTACAGGATATATATTCTGTCAACACCATCTATAGTCACATCGTCTGCCGCAGCGACCTCGCTGAGATTTGTGAGTATCTTCTCCTCAGGGATACCAGCCAGTAAGCATCTCACCTTGTGGTCGTAGCATCTAGGTCCTGTGCAGATGACCTGTACAACATCATCCCTGTTGAACTGCTCATACTCCAGATCGTATATCCAGCCTGAGAACTCTATACTCTTCTGTCTGTCCTCAAGATCGTCCATCGCAAGGAGGATAGCCTTCTTGCCCTCCTCATTTGCCACATACTCAAATGTTCTGGATGAAGAAACCGCACTCTGTCCCTTTGAGAGCGCCTGGATTACTGTAACACCATTCACTGTAGTCTCGTTGTGGCGGGAATCCGGTATATGGATCTGACCCATGAGTTCCTTGATTCTCTCAGCCGAGAGACCGATCTCGCGCAGTGCCGAGATAACTGTAACTTCATTATATATATTGAAGAGAGCTGTATGGATCAGCGGATAAACTGTCTTCTTGTCTCCCTCCTGTATAGTAATTGTCATCTTCTCTCTGTCTATGTCGGTTGCCAGATACTTCTTGTCTGGTGAGTGAAGTCCACACTTCGGGCATACCACATCGCCGATGTGATGATATCTGAGGTAATTGTACTTCAGCTTCTCGCCGCAGTTAGGGCAGATCTGGTAATCCGCGATAAGGTTGTATGGCTCGGTCTTGTCATCAGGCTGCTTGCCGATTCCATAGAACACTCTGTAGCTGTCTTTCTTCAACATGCTTGAGCAAAGCTCGTCCGCATTCAGGATAACCTTTGCAGAATCAGGGCAGTAGGTATCTATGACACTGAAAATATAGTCAGGGTGAGCATTTCTCTTGAGTGAATCTCTGAAAAGTCCTGTTACAACAAGATAATCCGGCTTCACATATGGAAGTATCAGCCTTGAAGCACGCTCGTCCACCTCAAATACAGTGGCATCCACTCTGACCTTTCCCGTAAATGTAAGGCTGTTGATGACATTTGTCGTACAGCCAGGGACGATATTGGAACCTGTTCTGTTGCTGACAACTCTTCTTCCATCCTTCTCCAAAACATCAGTTATCAGGTTACTACAGGTGGTCTTACCATTTGTTCCTGTGACACATATCGTAAGCGGTGCCTTGGGCGCCTGTGCCAGGAAATCCGGACATATCTTCAGGGCGATAACTCCAGGTGTATGCGTACCGTTCCTACCCAGGAGCTGGATGAGTCCCTTGCTCAGTTTGGCGGCTGCGAGAGCCACATGAAATCTAAAAGATGACATAGCTATTCATTCTCCTTATATATACAAATAAAACTCATGTAATTCTACAACCTTTGACAGATGTTGTCAATTATACCAGCACATAACAAGACTATGATTTCGCCTCTTTCCAGTGTTTCCTGTAATTTATCCTGCGATATGAATTCGGAGTCGATCCATATTTTGTCTTGAAGCATTTTGCAAAATAGCTTCCGCTGGCAAATGCCAGATATTGCGATATCTCCGTACAGGAAAAATCTGAATACAGAAGCATATTTCTGGCAGTCTGAAGCTTCTTCTCCATGATGTAATCTGAGATTGTCTGACCGACCTCCTTATGAAATAGTTTGCTCAGATAAGAGCGTTCCACTCCCACAAATTCTGAGATCTCTGTAATTTCTATTCTTTCATGCAGATGATCATACACATAGTCCATCGCCCTTACACAATGAGGTGATATAGCAGCTTTCTTTTTCACCTTTTTCATCCGCCTGGCATAGTCCATAATCAGTTGGTTATGTACATCTATGATCTGCCGTTCTGTCTGCGCCTTGTCCAGCTTATTAATATAGAAGTCACTGAGATTGTAACTCTCCATCTCCTCCATCCCCTCTTCTATGCAAAATCTGGAAATCATTGCCACTAGCACTATCTCGTGATATCTCCTATTGCGAACCTTGTCATCTGACAATATTCCTCTTGCAGCAAGAACAGCCTCATCCTCATCGCCTGTCAGCAACATTCCAGACAAAGCTTTCACATCACCGCTGCTCACAAGCTGATAAAAATCGAGCTCATTGTCGTATGTGGAATGTGCCAGTCCATATTCCCTCTGGACAAACTGCTGTTTTACTATCTCATTCGATATCTTCATTGTCTTTCTGCCTTTCCTCTGTGATATTCATATATCTCTATCACACATTTGTTATATAATTGACACATTTATTATATTCTCTTATCAACGCAAATGCTACTATAAAGTCACAGAAAACGAAACTGATAAGCACTCCCGAACGGCAAATGAGTGCAATATATAATTTATTATTTCACAGGAGGTTATGGTTTATGAGAAATTTAGACGGATTCAAAAAAGGAGTAAACTTAGGTGGATGGCTTTCACAGGGACCACTTGACAAGGAGCATCTTGACACATTTATCACAGAAAAAGATATTGCAAGAATAGCATCTTGGGGACTTGACCATGTTCGTCTTCCTATCGATTACGATAATTTTGAAAACGAGGACGGAAGTGACAAGGAAGGCGGCTACGCTTACATCGATTCATGCATTGAGTGGTGCCGGAAGTACAAACTCAACATGGTCCTTGATCTGCACAAGACATATGGATATATATTTGACGACGAGGCTCATCTTCTTGAATTCTTCCATGAGAAACCTCTTCAGGAAAGATTCTATGGAATATGGAGAAAGCTCATAGACAGATATGCAAAGGATGCAGACATAATGATGTTCGAGCCGCTGAACGAGGTCGTAAGTCCGACCGTTGTAAACGAGTGGAACGAAATATCAAGCAAATGCATCGAGATCATCCGTGCGAAAGCACCTACTGCCAAGATCCTGCTCGGTGGGGTTGGCTACAATGCTGTTACATCTATAAAGCTTCTCCCTCATCACAACGATGAGAACATAGTTTACAATTTCCACTGTTACGAGCCAATGGTATTTACCCACCAGTCTGCTTACTGGGTAACAGGTATGCCTTCAGATTTTCATATCGAATATCCGGGGGATTTCAATGACTACATGGAGAAATCCCGCCAGATCGAAGGGTGTATGCATGGGGCCATCACCGAGAGTAGCCTTGGACTTAATTCCATCGGACCTGATTTGTTCGAAAAAATGTTTCTCGACGGCATCAAGGCTGTTGAAGAAAGAGACGGATTTATGTACTGCGGCGAATATGGTGTTATAGATCAGGCACCACTTGACGGAACTCTGAACTGGTACAAAGATATCCATTCTGTATTTGAAAAGTACGGAATAGGCCGCGCCGCATGGAACTACAAAGAAAAAGACTATGGTCTTGAAGGCGAACACTACGCTCCTATCATCGATGAGCTTGTCAAATATATGTAACGTGATTTAATTTACGATAAAACCTTCCATTTTTATAAACGGAGCCGGTTCTCACTCATAGAGAACCGGCTTTTTGTTAATTTTATCCACGATGTACCGCACCCGCCCTTGTGAGGAGCACCACGGTCTCTACCCCGCGAGTGAGCGGGAACATGTCCACAGGGGTCATCTTGATTACCTGATAGCCGTGCTTTGTCATATATTTCAGATCCCGGGCAAGACTCTCCGGTCCGCAGGATATATACACAACCCTTTTAGGTCCAAGTGTGATGACCGATGACATGAACTCCTCTGTACTTCCAGATCTCGGAGGATCCATGAATACCACATCTACGCTGTCACCCTCCTCAGCGACATCGACCATAAATCTGCCGGCGTCGTTGCTGTAAATATCAACATTCTGTATCTTGTTCATCTTCACATTCACCCGGGCATCGTGCACAGCGGCTTCATTCAACTCCACGCCTATGACCTTCTTTGCACGGTCGCTTGCAGCTATGCCTATGGTTCCTATACCGCAGTAGGCATCGATCACAGTCTCCTTCTTCTTGAGATCCGCGTACTTGATGGCTTTGCCATAGAGGACCTCCGTCTGCTCCGGATTGACCTGATAGAAGCTGCCCGGCGATATACGGAAACGCTTTCCGCATAGGATATCCTCTATATAACCTTTGCCGTAAACAACCTGATTTCTGTCGCCTATGACCATGCTGGTGTCCTTCATGTTGATATTCTGGACAATCGTTGTGATCTCCGGATGAGCCGTCACAAGTGTCTTTGCGAGATTCTTCTTGGACGGGAATACCGGCGACGCTGTAACTATGATCACCATGATCTGCCCAGTCTTTCTTCCAACTCTTATCTGCAAATGCCTGATAAGTCCGGTTCCTGTATCCTCGTTGTATATCTGGAGCTTGAACGACTTTATCAGTCCGGCAAATGTTCTGATGATGTCCGCAGCCTTCTCATCCTCCACATAACAGTCCTCGACTGGAAGTATATTGTGTGTTCCCTCCTCGTACACCCCGGAAATTATTTCTCCGCTCTTCATTCTCCTGAATGCCGCAGTGACCTTATTCCTGTAGTGATACGGATTCTTCATGCCTATTATCTTGTCCACAGGACCAAATACGCTGAGCAGGTCATCTATATACTTCTGTTTCTCAGCAAGCTGCTGCTCATATGGCATATCCACATACTGACAGCCACCGCACAGGTGGGATATAGGACATTTGCTGTTCGGGTTGAGCTTATATTGTGATGAGTGTGCCTGTCGCGGTTTTCCCTGTACAGCTTTACCTTTGCTTCCTGTTTTTATTTGTTTCTCTCCACCTGTTACATCGTACTTTCTGCTATGTGACTGTCCTTTTCTCTTGTTTACGCTGCCACTCGTTTTATTATTTTCTTCTCTGCGAGGCTTGCCCCCGTTTCTTCGCTCTGCCATCATTTTTACCACTCCTATTCTCCAGTGAGCGTCACCTTGATCATATCGTGGTGAACCGCCTCAAGAAACTTTCCAAATATATCCTCCGTCCTGACCTTCATACTTGATGTGTTCACACACGGATGGCATCCAAGATACTCGCCCTTCATAACATCCTCGTCAACAAGCAGCTGCACATAATTCTCATGGTCATTCATGAGACCCATGACGCTGACCGCCCCCGGCCTGATATCCAGATACTTCTCCATATCCTCCGGCGATGCAAATGAAAGTCTCGCGCTGCCTATCTGCGATGTGATCTCCTTTGTCTTGAACGGCTTGTCGCCCGGCATCATGAGCAGATAGAACTGCGTCTTCTGCCTGTTGCACAAAAACAGATTCTTACAAATGGTTGCCCCAAGCACCGCATCTATCTCGCTGCAAACTTCCATTGTGTCTGCTGGAGCATGATCTGTGCGCCAATACTCTATGCCGTGATCATCAAGGAAATCATAAACTCTGATCTCCCTCTCAAGTCGTCCTTCATTTGTATCCGGTCTGCCTTTGTATAATTCCATTTGTGTGCCCTCCGTTGGTGGTTTATATATTTTCTCTCATGCATTTACGCGTAAATCATATCACGTTTCTTGTGGTGTTGCTATATAAAACAAGCAATATAAAATCAATATAAAACCATGCCTTCGAGAGTGTAAACACATATCTACAACCTATTGCCTTGCCTGAGATACTCAAGAAATCCCTCGCATCCCTGACACACATCCCTGTATGTCTCATCAAATCGTCCTGTATACCACGGATCAGCTATAGATTGTCCATATCTTCCCGCATAATCGAGCAGCAAATGTATCTTGTCCTGGTAGTCCGGACCGGTTATGCGCATTGTGTTCCTCACATTTGCTGTATCTGCGCAGAGCAGGTAATCATAATATTCATAATCCCGCCTTGTAACCTGCCTGGCCCTCTTGCCACTAAAATCTGTATAAGCCGTCTTACCTATGCCATGCGCCCTCAGCACTTCCTGCGCCGGTGGGTATATCGGATTGCCTTTTCCGCCCCAGATCTCCTCAGTGCTGGTGGCCGCAGAAGCTATATCAAATTTATCTGCTATGCTGAGTTTTTCTACCATGTCCTTGAGGACGAACTCAGAGATGGGGGAACGGCAGATGTTGCCGTGGCAGATGAATAAAACTCTAATCATAAATTTCTCCTGTTCTAAAATGCCCTATATTGCCCTATTTTGCAAGGATTTATCGACTTTTCCGGGCATCGTATTTTTCTTCTCTAAAACTACACTTTTTGCGAAATAATGCAAAACGGAGCAAATCAATGCCTTGTGTAGTAGTCAAATCGTAGTCAGTTAAGGGGATTCAGACTACGGATGGGGGTGTGCAACAATAATAAAAATATTTTATATTAATCGCTGCACAGATCTAAGCAATATTTTCATTAGTATTTTCCAATATTATTTCAATCAATCCTTCTATTGCTGAATTTAAATGCTTGTCTTTATGAATAAAAATCTGTGAAAATATAGCAAAATCATTTCCTCCCCAATCAAGTCTCTTTAGAGAGCCGTTTTCTATTTCTTCTTTGGCTACCATATCTGGTATGAAAGCTACACCTAATTGATTTATTGCAAACTGTTTTAATATTTCTTTTCTGCTTGTCTCTATTCCAATTTTAGGAGTAACGGAATACTTTGCCAAATCCTGAATAAGCATTAATCTGAAATTACAGCTATGCGAAGTAAGGAGCAATGGAATATTTTCTAAATCTGTTTCCTTAATACGATTTCTGTTTGCAAGCGGATATTCGGGGCTTGCATAGAACCCTAATGTTTCAGGTTTCTTATGTAGCATGACCAATTCTGGTGATTCAATGTAAGGATTCAAGGTATAAACCAAATCTAAAGCTCCCTGTTTTAACATCGAAGGAAATGTATCATGAGTAATAAATTGAAGCTCTATTACTATTTTAGGGAATCTCTTTTTATATTCCAGCAGAATATGGGGCAATATGTTATAACACAAAGATTCAGAAACCCCTAACCTTAATATTCCTGTAGGATCTTCTGATTTTGGTACTTCTAGTAATATTTCTCTTTCCAGTTGCAGCATTTTTTGTGCATATATTAATAATCTTTTACCCTCTAATGTTAGAACAATATTTTTTCCTAACCGTTCAAACAAAAGACAATTCAACTCTTCCTCCAGCTGTTTAATTTGTGTCGTAACCGTTGATTGAGCATATCCCAACATATTTGAAGCAGCTGTGAAACTTCCTGCTTCAGTTATTTTTAAAAAAGTTTCTAATTGTACTATTGTCATTTTATCGCCCTCTTATCAAATTAAATGAACTTCATCATTCGTTATTTCAATTTTACCGATACACAATTTAATGATATCATACAAGAAAAAAGAAAGGAATGCAACCAATATGAGCATAGAAGTTGAACACTTAACAAAAAGCTATAAAATAAAAAAACGTTCCATTAGGGACAACTCTATCAAATACCTTGTTGCAAAAAAATATTCTTTTGCAACTGCTGTAAATGACATTTCTTTTACCATTCAAACAGGTGATATTGTGGGATTTATAGGTGCAAATGGCGCTGGGAAATCTACAACCATAAAAATGCTGACTGGTATCCTTACTCCGGACAAGGGTACAATTTCTGTCAATGGGTTGAACTTTAATGAAAACAGAAAAGAGATTATGCGAAAAATCGGTGTTGTATTTGGACAGAGAAGTGTACTTTGCTGGGACATTCCAGTAATTGAATCTTTTAAGCTCTTTAAGGATATGTATCGCATTCCTGAAAATATTTATAATGAAAACATTGAGATATTTTCCGATATCTTAAATCTGTCCGAATTCATGTTCAAACCGCCACGGCTTCTAAGTCTTGGTCAAAGAATGAAAGCAGATTTAGCGGCAGCCTTATTACATAACCCTGAAGTACTGTTTCTTGATGAACCCACTATAGGGATAGATGTTTTGGCAAAAGCAAAAATACGAGATTTTATTTGTAAAATGAATCACATAAAAAAAACCACTATTATTCTGACAACTCACGATATCTCAGACATTGAATCACTATGCCAGAAAATGCTTATAATTGATAAAGGCACTCTTTTATACAACGGTACATTAGATGAATTGAAAAGTAAATACAATTCTATTCATAACGAGGTTCTCTTTCAAAAGGATCAGATGAACAACTCTCTTGAACAAATAATAAGAAACATATACGAAGGAGAATGCCTATGAAGATATATATTGATTACATATTAATCGGGATTAAGGAACATATGGTTTATCCAAGTGCAATATGGGCCAGATTTCTGTCAAGGTTACTATATTTGTACTTGCAATTTTCCATATGGAATGCCCTTTTTCTATCAAACAGTCAAACAAACCTAATATTAAATCAAGAAGATACCTTAAAATATATTGTTGTTGCCACCATAGTTTCTTCTTTTATGGAATGCAATACAACCGAATGGATAAATACTCAGATTCAATCTGGAAATATTGTCACAGAATTGATTAGACCGATTGATTTCAGAAAAATGGTCTTCTCCCGACATTTAGGAGACACCCTTGTAAAAATTGCGTTCTGCTGTATTCCAGTAAGTATTATTGCAATGGTTATTATGCCCACACATATATTGTATCACACACAATTTTTTTTGGGAGTACTTTCAATTATATTGGCTTATTGTATTCAATTCTTGTATTCTCTTATCATAGGATTATTATCATTTTGGCTCATTGTAACATGGCCTCTGAATATGTTTTTGGGAGCAGTATATAAGCTATTATCAGGAGTATGGATTCCTGTAACAATGTTTCCAGATTTATTATTCAAAATAAATCAGTTTCTTCCGTTCCGTGCAATTTATGCCATTCCTGTAACAATCTTAACGCAACGGATGGAATCCCAAACAATTACAGCAGCACTAACAACTCAAGTGATATGGATTCTTTTATTATATTTTATAACGGATTTTATCTGGATCATTGGAAAAAGGAAACTGATAGTACAAGGAGGATAGACGATGAATTATATTAGAATATATCTACGCTTTGTCATAATATATATGAAAGGCAAACTAGAGTATCATTTTTCACTCTTACTTGAACTGATAGCTAATACAATATTGATCGGTATATATTTTGCCGGTTTTAATGTTATATTCTATAATTTCAACAATATTGTCGGTTGGAACAAATATGAAGTCCTTTTTATGTTTACAACAAGCTGGTTGTCCTATTCTTTTAGCTGTTTCTTTTTTTGGAGTCCTATGCGAGATATAGGCGAACTGGTTCGCAGCGGGAAATTCGACTTATATTTGACTCGTCCCATAAATCCATTTATATATTTAGTTTTGCAGCAATTCCAATATACATTTTTACCACGATTATTTTTCTCTATATATTTTTGGATATATAGCTTACAAAGACTTTCAATCCAATGGACTGTGACTGATGTTATATATTATAGCTTAAACCTGCTTTCTGGATTTGTTATATTTTCTGCAATTACCGTCATTACTGGAACAATCAGCTTTTGGACAGTAAAAAGTGAAGAAATTGTTTCCTTACTGACTGATAACAATTATGGGCTCAAAAACTTTTGTGATTATCCGATACAAATATATTCAAAAGGGATGCAAGTATTACTTACCTTTGTTGTTCCTTATGCACTTACCGGATATTATCCTGTAGCAAATCTACTTGGAAAAAACTTGCCACATCTATGGATTGCCCATATTTCACCAATTATTGCTTTGGTCATGGCAATAATTGCATATAATTTTTGGCACTTTGGAGTGAAACACTATGGAAGTACCGGTGCATAGAAAAACGGTCACACAAAACGTGTGACCGTCTATGGCCTGAGTGCCACCAATCTATATCAATATTCTATTTTTAAACCACCTTGAACATATTCTGTTTCAAAGGCTTATCGTCCTTGTCCGAAATCCCCATCTCTTTTCTGGCATTTTCCAATCCCTGCATTTTCTGAAGTTCTTTCTCTGCATCCTCAAGTCCAACGTGGGTGTAAACATTAAGTGTCACAGCAATATCCGAATGTCCCATCAGATATTGCAGTGTTTTAGTATTCATTCCCGATTTAGCCATGTTGGAGCAATATGTATGACGGCATACATGGGGTGTGATATTTGGCATCTGTACCTTATAAATCTCGTTATACCTGCCAACCATACTGTTAAATCTGTGTTCCCAATGCATGGCAACCAACGGCATTCCTTTCTTATCCAGAAAAAGAAATCCAGTATATCCACCTACCACTTTCTCCACTTTATATTCCGGTCTGTCTTGAATGATTGCTCGAAACATTTCTGTAACTTCTTTTGTCATTGGAATTACCCTTGTTCCGGCATTCGTCTTTGTCGGCTCAATCACATACTCCATCTTCGAAGTTCTCTGCAACTGATGGTCGATATTGATGGTTTTTTTCTCTAAATCAATATCTTTCATCGTCAATCCACAAAACTCCGAAATTCTCATACCTGTATGAAAAAGAATGTATATTACTTCATAATACTTGCAGTAAACTACATCATCATGTACAAACTTTAAGAATTTTCGCATCTGATCCTTTGTAATTGCCTCCCTTGTGACAGCATCATTTACTACTAAGTACATTAGTATAGGTTACCTGATATTAAAAAAGACACTACCTTGATATTCATTAAATGATATTTTATAATTTGTATACAAAGGAGGGGCTATTATGGCTGATAACAAATTTTCTCGTAGTCAGAGTCTTATGGCAAGCTGCGTTCCGATGACCAAGTTGCAGTCCGTTATTGGAGGGAAATGGAAAATTTTAATTATGTGGTACATTTCAGTTTATAAAGTACAACGCTTGGGGGAATTACAAAGAAGAATTGGCAATGAAATTACAAAATCAACTCTTACCAAACAGTTAAGGGAATTGGAAAATGACGGATGGATCAATCGTCAGATTTATCAAGAAATACCTCCCAGAGTAGAATACACCCTTACAGAATTAGCCGAAAGCTTTGTTCCAATTTTAGAGCAAATGAAAGAATGGAGCGAAACACATTTATGCTAATCCTGTTTTCCATAAGAGTACTACTTCCCTAAGTAATCAACTATCGACACACCCTCCGGGAGTGTCGGTAACACTCATAGCAAGCACTGCCCATGTCATGACACATAGGCTGAAATTTACTTTTATGCCACAGGCACAACCCGTAAATTTCCATAGGGAAGTATCCCTAACCCTCTTATATTTTTTAAGTCACTTTTCACAGCAAAATCATTGACCTTCTTCTGCAATTTTGCTACAATTTTTCTCGGATAACTTTATCCAAAATCGAATACACTTTGAAACAAACTGTTGTAAAACATCAAACATTTTACAGCAGTTTTTTTGTACCCAAAATCAAAAAGGAGTTAAAGAAATGGCAAACAGAAAACGCACCAATCCGGTGCAAATTTATCTCGATGATGACGAGCAGTATATCCTAGACGAGAAGTTCAGAGTATCAGGCATGAAAAGTAAGTCCGCTTTCTTACGAAAGCTCATTTTGTATGGCTATGTCTATGACGTGGATTACAGTTATTTAAGAAATTATAATACGGAGCTTGGACGTATCAGCTCAAATCTGAATCAGATTGCCAAGCGAATAAACAGCACCGGGAATATTTATCAGGAAGATATGGACGAAGTAAAGGAGTTGATGAATGAGATATGGCGTACACAAAAATCCATGCTATCAAAGCAACCGTTGATAAAGCGATAGACTACATCTGCAACCCCGAAAAGACAGATGAAAAAATGTTCGTTTCCTCTTATGCCTGTTCTCCGGAAACCGCAACTTATGACTTCAAATATACCCTCGACCACTGCCGGGAAAACAGTCCCAACAAAGCCTATCATCTGATACAGGCTTTTGCTCCGGGAGAAGTTGGTTTTGAAGAAGCACACCGCATTGGAAAGGAGCTCGCAGATAAACTTTTAGAGGGGAAATATTCGTATGTTGTTACCACCCATATTGACAAAGAGCACGTTCATGACCACATCATTTTTTGTGCCGCTGACAACATCGAACACAACAAATATCACGACTGCAAACAGTCCTATTACCACATCCGGAAACCGAGTAATGAACTATGCAAGGAGCACAATCTTTCTGTCATCATTCCGGGTGCTCGGCGTGGCAGAAAGTACAAAGAATGGCAGTCCGACCAGAACGGTTCTGCATGGAAAACGCAGATTAGAAAGGGCATCAATTTATGTATCAAGTCGGCTTCCACTTACGATGAATTTCTGCTTCTAATGAGAGCCAAAGGTTATGAAATCAAAGGGGAAACTTTTGAAAAAGGAGCTGCCAAATATATCTCATTCCGCCCTCTGGATAAAGAGCGTTTTGTGCGTGGCAGTACAAAATCTTTGGGTAAGGAATACACAAAGGAACGTATCAGGGAATGCATTGAAAGGAAACGGGAGCGAAAGGCAGTAATCCCCAAAAGGGACTACTCTGCCCGCAGGCTCATTGACACCTCAGACGAGAAATTTCAGAACAGCCCGGGACTGCAAAGGTGGACTGCCATTGAGAATTTAAAGATTGCCGCACAGAGCTATAATGAAGTCGGCTCCCTTGCAGAACTGGAACACAAAATTGCGGTGAAAACCGAAGCCGGAAAGTCTGCAAAGCAGAGCGTTGTGGAACTGGAACATCGCATCAAAGACCTTGCGGAAATCATCGAATACGCACAGCAGTACAAAGACAACCGCTCCTATCATATCAGCTACAAAAAAGCCAAGAACCCGGACGCATATTTCCGCAGATACGAAAGCCAGATCATTCTTTATGGCGGCGCCAGACGTATGCTTGAACAGGCAGGCATAAACTTAAATGGCTTGAATGTCGATAAGCTAAATGCGGAGTATCAGGAACTGATGAAGCAGAAAAGCGAGCTGACTTCCACCTATAAGGATTGCGAAAAGGAAGTGCGTGAGCTGAACCGAAAGTTGGAAAATCTCAATCAGTATCTTGGGAAAGATATGCCCACTACTCAAGACACAAAAAACAGACAACAATCTCTATAAATTAGGTAGTATGTTAACCCATTTTATAGTATAATCAATTCACTACTTAACAAAGGAGCAACCTATTTATATGCTTACATTCATAGATGAAAGTGGATACCCTCGCCCTACAGATTCAACCAAGAATCCTATCCTGCTTGGTGTCTGTATCCATGCGAATGATATTAAACCAATCACAAATCAGATATACAAATTAAAAGATTCAATTTATGGAAAACAGGACGAAATAAAGTCTACAAAACTTATTCGTGAAGCGACCATTACCAAGAATCGTACAAATAATAAAGCATATGTTGAGGGCATGGTAGACATCATTGTCTCTTATGACGCTGCTATTTTTGCCGTAATTATGGACAAGCCAGATGAACCAATTATTGTTCCGGAACATCATCTTCCGAAGCAGTATTACCTTCTTTTAAAAAAGGTTGAGTTTTACTGTAATCATCATCACTATGGCAAAGCAATGATGATATTTGATGAGGTACATGAGGATGCTGACCGAAAAATTGCTGAGGCAATTACAGGTTTTCTGTTCAAAACGAAGTTTGGGCGTTCTTTCCATCACATATTAGAAATGCCCTTATTTGTCAGCTCTGCTGTAACTCCTGCAGTGCAATTTGCCGATATATTTGCTGGTATCGTGAGGCATTATTACGAAAATGAGCTTGACCAAAAAGAACCAGAAACAGAATTTCAGGAATGGCTTGTAGCGCTTTTCACCAAACTACATAATCTTACGGAAAATAACTTCATCCCCAAATCACATTATCTTGAATATGGCTTTCAGAAAATGGGCAAAAACTTCTCCTATCCTGTAAGCGAGAAATTTACTACTTCTGATAATGATGATGAAAGCCTTTTAAGTGAAGAATTTTCTAATGATTTATCTGAATAATTTTTTGTTTGACTTCATACAAATATGGTGTATAATATTATTAGAGTCATATGTTGTTCCGTCCTGGAGCTGCGTAGGACTCGTAATATTGACAAAAGTATCGCACCTGCAGTTTAGCGGGTGCGATTTTTGTATTATCTATATTTACCTTCAAACAATTCCCATACAGAAAAAGCCTCTTGTGCTATCTCATCATAAGGCGGTGCTGTAACGCCTAAAGTTGTATTTCCCATATCAGAAAGTCTTAAACTGCACAAATTTACACCACTCATTTGTTGCCTTATATCTTCTTCCTTGCTAAGAAACCATTCTGCCTCGGTCACAAATAATTTGAAACTCATTTTCTCTATTTCCCGAATTATGTAGAAGTATATGTAATTAAGCTCTATCCACGCTCTACGAAGCGGATTTCCATATAAAGTATTTACTATTTGCTTGGAGTAATCTCCAAGTTCCATTCTCTCCCACTTCTTCTTTAGCAAATCATACAGTATCCACTTTTCCACACTACATCTTCCTTCAACATTATCAAATTCTAAATCCCAATTTCCGTTATAATCAGGATCCATAAATGTAGGTAGAATTGACCGTCCATGAGCTGCTGCATTCCTTATGGCGCACAAATCACTGATAAATCCTATACATTCTTTCATTTTATGTAAAATATCTGGAATGCTGTCTTTCCTAGAATAAACATCATAAAAAATAGTTATAAGTTCTGACAACTCGTTTAACTCTAACTGTTCCATCAAATCCAACAATGGCACAGCATTCTCATCCGTTAAGTAGTCAAACTCATCCGAGCTGCCCCTGTATCTTCTTTTATCTCTTGCCCGCTTAATCAACTTCGCAATTTTAGGTTTCTTGGCTACCCATTCTGATATTACTTCTGCTCCAACATCATGTCCGTCATCAGCAATCCTTATTCTATTGAAATATGTTTTATAAGCATTTTCTATGCCAGTAGTCCATGACAAAATGTTTTTCCTAAACTCAATATCTATTCTATCTATTACAAAAAGCAAACCTATTTTAAACTTAGCATCAATACAATCAAGGTCAACATGCTTTCCTGCTTGCATTTTTATGATTTCTTTGCAAGTAAATATTCCCGGCGATAAGTATTCCAACATTCTTGGTTGAAAGTTATTACCTTCAAGCCAATCGACAAATTCCTTATCATCCAATATCGGATAATAGAAATTGTATTCACTTAACCTTTTTCTAATATTTTGAATGGCATTATTCTCAATAATTCGTTCTTGATATTTCCATTCATCTCCTATAAACCTAATATCTGTGGCTTCTTTAATATCTCGGTCTCTTACTCCCTGACTTTGACTTAAGGAAAACTCAACCTCATCTGTGTATTTAATATATTGTTTTCCTTCTTTTTCTTCCAACATAGATTTTTCTATTCTAAACGGTATCCATTCATGTTCAACTTTATATGCGTCTGTATCAATTATTCCATAATTATTTTTTAGCTCCAGTATTCTTCCTCTAGGCATACTATTTCCACTCCTTTCCACATGGTATTCGGCTTTTAAACGCCACCTATTACAAACCGGAACACACTGTGTGTCATTTTCAACTGCACTATACATACATTATAATTGTACCCTTTCAAAGACAATTTCTCAATCGGATTGTATACATAAAAATAAAAAGCAAGTAGCCAGCACACAGCCGACTACCCACCATCTCAAATTTACTCTACTGATTCCAACACTACCTCTGCAAATTCTTCATCAGTCATGCTCTGGAGCTTACCTAACACCTGCTCTCCAAGCTCCTCCATATCGCTGTCCTTTATGTGCGGCATGACCTGTCTGATCTGCCCAATCATATACTACCTATCCTGTGTCTCAAACACACACATAAAATTGATTTCTTCTACTGTGAATTTACTCATCTTCTTACATCTCCCTCTGTGTTTTTTTGTCGGTTTCCTTTTCCAGTGAAGTACGTTCCGCCTTATCCCTCTGCTTTATGACCGCCTTTTTCTCTGCCAGCTTCTCCTTAATGGAAATTCTGCCTTTGGTCTACTCCTGTTCCTTTTTCTCCGCTCCGTTATTCAGGACATTATCAATCATGTTGTAATTCTGTTCTTCAAGCTCCTCCACCTTTGCAAGCGGCTTGTATTCTGCCAGCTTGTCAAGCAGCTCCTTTGCCCTTCTTGCAGTCTGAACCGCTTCGCTGCCCTCAATCTCCACACCCCCTCCAAAAATGTCCGTAATGCCCTCTCTGACGCCTTCAGAAATGACCGCATTAAGAAAGTCATTCAGATACCCGGTATTTCCATTTCTGATGTCCTCAGTGATGTTGGCAACCTGTGCTTCTCTGTCCTCAACCGTATCCTGATAATTATGAAATTTTGACATAGTATTCAGATAGGTCTTGTACTTCTCGCTTTCAAAAAGCTCCTTGATTCCCTGCTCCAGCTTCTCCGTTATTTCCTGTACTTTCTGTTTTTCTGTTTTAGCGTCTGCCATTGTATGCCCTCCATCTGCGTATTTTTTGCATGACAAAAGGCAGCCATTATTGACTGCCTTTGCATAATTACGATATTCACTTATAAACCTTTATCATTACTGCCCTTATTCGTTTTGATTTCTGCAATGTACTCCTGTCTCCTTTCTGCCCCTGTCGCTGTAAATAACAAAAAAGACAATTAAGATTTATTAACTGCCCTTTCCTCCGCTCCATATTAATTACGCTTATTTACTGACTTATTTTAAATCGTCGTATTTATAATCAATCGCTACTATCTCATCCGTTGATGTAAGCGGAGCTCCTTTTTGTGTTGTACGTCCTTGTTCAGAAAAGAGATATAAATTTTGTTTTGCTCGCGAACAAACAACATATAATAACTTTTTTGTTTCACTTTCCCGATAATGTGGTTTATTTATTATAGTATCCCAATGCGGAATATACCCATTTAATATCCCAAACGCAATAACCGTAGTATATTCCTCTCCTTTCACACCATGAAATGTATTGATAACCACACCCTCTTTTTCTTTGAAACATTGTTTAAATGTATCAATATCTGTAGATAGATGGTTATTTTTTACTCTATCCTTAACCTTTAAAATAAAATCTTCATATGCTTTCTGTAATCGTGATTCTATGTTTAAATCAATACCTATTTCTATCAAAAAATTATTTATTGCTTTCTGTAAATATACCACACCGTTTTCATCTGTTTCAGATATAGAATTAATTATTTTTAAAATCTTATAATTATCTATTTCATCAGACAAATATATCTTATATTCTTCTGTTAGAATCTCAATGATTTCATTTGCAATTTTCTTTCTTAAATGAATTTTTTGTCCTGACTCTGTGAATATCAATTTTGAAATCAAATAAAAGACATTCATTGGATCATATTTTATCGGCGTGATATCTGGTGCATCAAATTTTACATTTGGCAATAATTCTTTAATTTTCTTCGATAGCGGGAAAAGCAACCACCATTGTGGTGCAATTATACATATCTCATTATCTGGAATTCCTCGAGATAGTTCTTCTTTTACAATATAAGCAATTTTCTCAAACAACTCAGATTTACTTATGGTATCATCATAAACCAAACATCCCTTTTCATCCTTTATGTCCGAGACTGCATATATTTTTGCACTCTGTAATTGAAAATTCGAGTAATAATCAACTATACGTTGCGTTGTACGATAACAACCATCTAGTCTTTTCTCTTGGAATTTTACTCCAAACTCTTTCTGTAATTCATCACAGGTCTTTGCAACTCCTCCAAGTCCCCCATATATTGCCTGATCCGTATCTCCTACGAATGTTACTTGTATATTCTTATTACATTTTACAATACTGCTCAATATTTTATACTGAAGTTCATTCGTATCTTGATATTCATCCACCAGAATTGTTCTCATTATTCCAGCAATATTCTCCGCAATAAATTTATTCTGATTTACTAAATCATAAGATATGCTTAAAATATCATTAAAATCTATCTCTTTTTCATTTAATAGCTTTGTTTGATATTTCTCAAATATTTCCGGATATTCAAAAGGCTTATCATATCCAATATCAATTCCCAGTTCTTCTATTATTTCATCAGTATATTGTTTTGTGACATAATCATCTATGATATGATACCCTTTCCGCAAACGTTCATTGTACATTGTATAAGGTCTGATAATAAACTCAAGACAAAATTGATGTATAGTCCCTACCCAAACCTTATCCTCCGGAATATCTATTTTTTCTAGTCTTTCCTTAATTTCATCAGCAGCTCTATTGGTATAAGTTATCGCAATATTAAGTTTTTTTGAAGTAATATATTTTTGGACAGAATATGCTAATTTATAAGTCAATGTTCTTGTTTTTCCACTTCCCGGACATGCTTTAAGCAATATATTCCCCTCATTAACACAAACTTGTCTTTGCTGCGGATTTAATTTATCTAAAAAAGTCATGGTATCCATTATTCACACCAACCCCTACAATATTTGTCAACTTCTTCTAAGAATTTTGCAACAACATCATCCTTATATCTTTCTCTAAATTTTTTAATAAACTCCTTTCTTTCCTCCTGTGTTTTAATTTTTTCACTCTCTTTTTTCAAGGCTAATACTTCTTTTTCATCATATCCACTTAATGAATACTCTATCATTTTAAAAACGATATCTATCGAAATTACTTCTTTACTTGCAAATGCAATCGCTCCCAAAATGTATTGTGGAACAGTAACTGCTATATCAATGTAATTTGAAAGGGTGGTGGCATACCAGCCCTTTCCCATATCTCTGGCTAATGTTAAAACTGTATTAGCACATGCCGCATCTGTTCCTTGTTTTAAATTTTCTTTATGTCTCTTAATCGTATTAGTATCAACATAATTTAATTCTACAACTTCACTAATATAGTCACTGTTCGCCCGTGCATCAGCCAATGCAAAATCAACTTCTAATGTATGTGGTGCAAAAAAAGACTCAACCCAAGGATTCGTGCCATATAAATCTGCTAACTTTTTCTTCCTACTTTTTCCTCTTTTCTCTGCCTCAGCTTTATATAATTTACTGTCTGTTTCTACAATTTGTATATCTTCATCGGTAACAATAGCACATGTTCTCTTAATTCTTTCTTCACTGAACAAACTTGCAATATATTCAAACGACACACTTCCTACATTGACCAAACCAATCCCCATCTCATCCAAAGATACTCCTAATGCATTTTTAATAAGATTTGGAATTAATATTTCTTCCCCATCACCTTCTACTAAAACAACTCCCTTTGAAAAAAGTAGAACTGACCGTTTAGAATCCAAATATCGTTCAATACAGTCGGATAATTTCAAATTCTTTAACTGTAAATTCTTTTTTCCAAATTCGTCAAGTCCCTGACTCGGTTGCATTGAAATACTATTGCTACCAATTGACTTCAGGATATTAATATTTTTCACCTCTGATACTTCCGCTAAATAAGTAGAATGTGTTGTTGTTATAATCTGAGTATAGTCTTTTGTTACTTTTAATTTATCGAATAGCGTTCTCTGAATATGTGTATGTATATGAGCCTCTGGCTCTTCAATTATCATGATATTTATCAATTCTCGTGTTCTATTTACCTCATATTCCACAATTTTTAAAGCCATATAAATCATGTTTAAATGCCCTAATCCCAACGAATCGATATCATTCTGTTTTGAAGGCTTCATAAATAAATATCGTGACAAAGAATTTATATCATCCTTCAATCCAGATTGTAAAATTATCTCTGGCGAATAGACCATCCCTATCATATCAAGTAGCTTTTCGTTGATTTTTCGTCCTACCAATTCAACTTGTTCCACTTCTGAAATAGACTTATTTAACTGAACAATTTCAGATTTAATTGTATTTAGCTCGGATTCTTTTATTAACGATTCTACTGATTCTATAATTCTTCTAATTGGATTTTTGGGCTTACCTAATTCGCTTGCAGCATCACGCAATGCGTCAATAAATACAACCGAAATGTGATCTTGTACATCTGCAATGTTCAATTTGCATCCTAAAATTCTGTCATCATCTTCATCAGGATCTGAACATTGTCCTTTTTCTAAGTCCCCAACAATTTTTGTATAAATATCTTTGTCTGTAAAATCAGTTTGTGCTCTACTTGTATAATAAAACTCATAATCTGATATTTTTATCTTTTTTCTTTCTTCCTCAAACTCGGCAATATCTGTTATTTCACTCAATTTCTTTCTCACCTGCTTTTGTGGACGAATAAAAAGAGAAATAACACCAATATCATCTTCCCCACTCTTTATATAAGACTTTAAAAACTCTTCATTCTCATTTTCTGGTACAATTCCAGCACAAACCTCTGTTTCTTTGTCTTCAGAAGTAATTTTTCCAAATACTGCTGAGAGAATAATCCAATGTCCTTTCCATTTTCCCAACGAATCCGAAAAGTCATTTTCCTTTAATCTTTTAGTATTATAATAATATGTATCATCTAATAAAATTCTTAATGCTGTCATTGCATTAGATTTTCCCGAATCATTTTCACCAATAACTGTATTAACACCTTCAACAAAAGAAAAGCGTGCAGATCTAAGATTTTTATAATTAACTATCTGTAAATATTTTAAAAACATAGTTCAATCCTCCTATGATAATCTTCAATAGAATGCTCATGTACGGTAGAGAAGCACAAAGCAAAACAAGGATAGCCAGCCCTGCCACTATTCCGAAGTCAGGGGAACGCAATAGAAAAATTCATAGCTGTATGCTATACTTAATTAGCATTTGAACATATCAAGCTGACACAGCAATCTCTTTACTTGCCGTTAATGCGCGTCTACCAATAGTCCGCACAAAGCAAGAGTAGCGTAAAGGTATAAAAATTTCAAACTTCTTTGTAACGAAATTCCGATTTCTCCGTCTAACCTATGAAGCTGAAGGAGGTGATGACAAGTATGGACTATGAAAAACTCTATAAAGCCTACTATTTACAGGTATACTCGTATACTATTTCTCTTGCCAAAAATCGTGAGATAGCAGAGGAAATCACGCAGAACACATTCTATAAGGCTGTTTCTACAACATCACAATTCAAAGGTAAGTCAGATGAATTGACATGGCTCTGCTCCATAGCAAAAAATCTTTACCATGATGAAATGCGAAGCCGTCAGCGAGTAGCTGATGTGAGTGAAATCAATGACTTGCCATCAAATGAAAATGTTGAGAACTCAGTTGCAGATTCTGACATGGCGTTCCGCATACACCTCGTTCTTCACCGTTTGGAAGAACCATACAAAGAAGTCTTTCAGCTTCGCGTATTCGGGGAACTATCTTTTTCACAAATCGCTGCAATTTTTGGAAAAACAGAATCATGGGCGAGAGTTACTTATCATCGTGCAAAGCTAAAAATTCAAGAAAGGATGGATGAAAAGCATGAGTAAACAATGCGATATTGTTCGAGATATTCTTCCGCTGTATGTTGACGATGCTTGCAGCGAAGCAAGCGCAGAGATGGTAAAAGAGCATTTGAACGCCTGTGCTGACTGTAACGCAATTTATCAGAAATTGCTTTCTCACACGAGCGAAGATGTTCTTCACGAAGAAAGCGAAAGCGTTATTATGCGCCATGAGGCAAAAGAAAAGCAGAGAGGCAGAAAAAAGATAACGATTGCTGTTCTCGTTTCCATCGCTCTTTGTATCATTGCAATTTTTACAGCTCTCTTTCTGTTACCTATAAACATTGCTTATGAGCCTGTCAAAATCGACTTCCCATTTGAGGTTGAAGATGTCGAAAACGTTGAAATGTACCACTATGACGGAGTGCCTGCATCAGCAGAAAAGAAAGTAGTTGTTGCTGAAAATGATATAAAGACCCTGTATGATAAGTTCAAGGGCTTATCCCTAAAAGACAAAACGACTGAGGAAACTGCCGGAGCAGATGTGACCAGCTTTAGATTTAACCTCTCAGATGGAACAAGCTACGATTTGATTTACGCCTGCTATGGGGTTAAAAACGGCGAATTGAAGTCAGCAGCAGGCGGTTTTAAGTATTTCACAAGTGCGGATATCGGCTCTTATTGGAACAATTTGAATACGGAACTTGAGGCAATTCCTATCAATGAGAGTGAATTGCCGTGAGCAGATAGCAAACCCAGCCGAGCCTGTCAACGGTCAAGATGAACGGCGCAAATGCGCCGCCGTTGACAGCCCCGCCCGTCTTTGCTGTTCGGTAATCAAGAGGGCGACAGCACAAGATGCTGCCGCCCTCTGCCATTATTCAGAAAGGGGGATTTTCCATGACCGAACACGAAAAGTATCAAGAACATATCCGGCATACACACGATGCCTTTTGCAAGACTGTTATTCGCCACGCTGCCATAGACGCAGCCCGGAGCATACGGAGCCGCCGCAAGCGGGAAATCTCGCTTGAATATCTGATAGAAGAAAAACACTATCCATTCAGTACCACAGATAAATACTTTGCGGAGCAATCCGGCATGACCAGCTATCCGCTTTTCGTCTGTGGTCAGATGGTGCTTTTGGAAAGTCCAGAGCTTGCCGCAGCCCTGTCCGCACTATCACAGATGGAACAGGAAATCATTTTCTTGTACTACTTCCAACGATTGACGCATAGGGAGATTGGACGGAGATATGGACGGGCTGGCAACACAACCGGGCGGCGTATTCAGATGATTTTACGGCGGCTACGGGCAGAGTTGGAGGGTTTGTCCTATGAGCCAGCTACTTCCCTATGAGACAATCGTTAAGGCAAGCGAGGGCGACCCGGAAGCTGTTGCCGCCGTCCTATCCCATTATGCGGGATATGTCCGCTCTTGTGCGAAAATGGACGGACAGATTAACACGGATATGCAGGAGCATATCGTCAGGCAACTGATAGAAAGCCTGTTGAAGTTCCGCTTTGACCGCTAAACAGAAAAGTTGTATAATTAGAGCCTGACAAATTAAACTTCAATGAGGGTAGAGCAAATGGAACAGATTATCAATTATAGAGACATACCCACAGATAAAAGGATTGACATATTAAATGCTCTTGAGCGAATAGGTTTTTTTCCGGCATACGGCGGCGTGAGAACAATGCAGCAAATTATGGAAAAGTCAGTTCCAGGTTCAGGCCCACAATTCTATTTCGTTTTCCGTGAAAATGAGTTGATAGGGTACAATTTTCTCATTGGGGACACTAAGAAATATAAAGCGTTCCCATGGCTTGCTATTAGCAATATGGATGAGCAGAAGTTGACTGTTTGTGAAGAACTGATGAAAATACAAATTGCCTTTTTTGAAGAACTCGGAATGCAAAAGATAGCAGATCATTGCGTTAGGATTATGGAAGATTACAGAAAAGGAATTGGAAAGCGGAAAGAAAGCGATTGCAGATAAATTCCATTTGAAAAACGGCTGACAATTTAATACCGCCGCCCATCACAGCGGCAGATAAGCAGTAAATCTTGAAAAGGTTTACTGCTTTTTTTGCGCCCATTTTCAAAAATCTTTGGCAAACCACACCGCCGGATTGTTGTAGGGAGCAGACAGGGAAAATAAAAAAATTTTCGCTGCGTTTGCCAAAACGCCCCCTTTTCACCGTTGTAGTGGTGAACAGCGGGCAGAACACGCCGCCGCAATCGCTATATTGGTGGAGCAAGCCAGTATATCCGCAAACCAGAGCCGCCGAGGAAAGCGGTAGTTTTTTAGAGCAAGATTCTACCGCAGTACCAAAATTCGCTTTTCGCTCATTTTGCCCCTGCGGGAATCTTGTTGGGGAGTGCCTTCCCCAAACCCTGCTTATGCGGCTTGCGCCGCTTAAAAATCCTTCAAAATATTTTTTCGGATTTTTCAAAAACAGTTCCGCTTCACACCCCGTTTTTCTCCTATTAGTGAGAGGACACCACGCACAGAAAGGAGGTTTTACCATGCGAAAACGATACAACACACCGCACCGCAGCCGGGTAGTCAAAACACGCATGACCGAGGAAGAATACGCCGAGTTTGCCCAACGGCTTTCTGCTTACAACATGAGCCAAGCCGAGTTTATCCGGCAAGCCATAACCGGGGCAGCCATACGCCCCATCATAACCGTTTCCCCCGTCAATGACGAGTTGCTTGCCGCTGTCGGGAAGCTGACCGCCGAATACGGCAGGATCGGCGGCAACTTAAACCAGATAGCCCGGACGCTGAACGAGTGGCACAGCCCCTACCCGCAGCTTGCCGGGGAGGTACGGGCGGCGGTTTCCGACCTTGCTGCCCTAAAGTTTGAAGTCTTGCAGAAAGTGGGTGACGCTGTTGGCAACATTCAAACATATCAGCTCTAAAAATGCGGACTATGGCGCAGCGGAAGCCTATCTCACATTTGAGCATGACGAGTTTACCATGAAGCCCACCCTTGATGAAAACGGGCGGCTGATACCGAGGGAGGATTACCGCATTTCTTCCCTCAACTGTGGGGGCGAGGATTTCGCTGTTGCCTGTATGCGGGCTAATCTCCGCTATGAGAAAAACCAAAAACGGGAAGATGTGAAAAGCCACCACTATATCATCAGCTTTGACCCACGGGACGGGACAGACAACGGCTTGACCGTAGACCGGGCGCAGGAGCTGGGCGAGCAGTTCTGTAAAGAGCATTTCCCCGGACACCAAGCCTTAGTCTGCACCCACCCGGACGGGCATAACCACAGCGGCAATATCCATGTGCATATCGTCATCAACTCCCTGCGGATTTATGAAGTCCCGCTTCTGCCCTACATGGACAGACCAGCCGACACACGGGAGGGCTGCAAGCACCGCTGCACCAACGCCGCTATGGAATATTTCAAGAGTGAAGTCATGGAGATGTGCCACCGGGAGGGACTTTACCAAATCGACCTCTTGAACGGCAGCAAGGAACGGATAACCGAACGGGAATACTGGGCGGCAAAGAAAGGGCAGCTTGCCCTTGATAAAGAGAACGCCGCCAGAGAAGCCGCAGGACAGCCGACCAAGCCCACCAAGTTTGAAACGGACAAGGCGAAGCTGCGCCGGACGATACGGCAGGCACTTTCCCAAGCTACCAGCTTTGACGAGTTTTCTTCCCTTTTGCTGCGGGAGGGTGTGACCGTCAAGGAGAGCCGGGGGAGGCTTTCCTACCTCACACCGGACAGGACAAAGCCTATCACAGCCCGGAAGCTGGGGGACGATTTTGACAAGGCTGCTGTCCTTGCCCTGCTCACGCAGAACGCCCACAGAGCCGCCGAACAGACCAAAGCCATACCCGAATATCCTGCCGCAGTTAAAAAGCCGTTACAAGGGGAAAAAACCACAAAAACCACCCCGGCAGACAACACCTTGCAGCGCATGGTTGACCGGGAAGCCAAGCGAGCCGAGGGCAAGGGCGTGGGCTATGACCGCTGGGCGTCAAAGCACAATCTAAAGCAAATGGCAGCTACCGTTACCGCCTACCAGCAGTACGGCTTTTCTTCCCCGGAGGAACTGGACGAAGCCCGTTCTGCCGCCTATGCCGCCATGCAGGAAAGCCTTACAGAGCTGAAGCAGGTGGAAAAGACACTGAACGGGAAAAAGGAGCTGCAACGGCAGGTGCTTGCCTATTCCAAGACCCGCCCTGTCCGGGACGGGCTGAAACAGCAGAAAAACGCCAAGGCAAAAGCAGCCTACCGACAGAAGCATGAAAGCGACTTTATCATAGCAGACGCAGCCGCCCGCTATTTCAGGGAGAACGGCATTTCCAAGCTGCCGAGCTATAAAGCCCTGCAAGCAGAGATTGAAAGCCTTATCAAAGAGAAAAACAGCGGCTACAACGATTACCGGGCAAAACGGGAGGAATACCGCCGCTTACAGACTGTCAAGGGCAATATCGACCAGATTTTACGCCGGGAACGCAAGCCTGTGAAAAGGCAGGAACAGGAGCGATAAAAACCGCCCCAAAATGTACCCGAACCCATACAGAACAAGGGGGCTGCCCCGCACCCTATCCGCAATACCAAAGGATTTTTTAACGGGCTTACAGGGCAGAAAAACCCCGAAAATGATACCGAGATGATACAGAATTACCGCCGATACCGCCACACCAGCGGAAACGGCAGAAAGGAGCGCACCCATGCCAAGAATGAGCAAGAAACGGCGGCTGGAATGGTCTTTTTTCCTGCGGCAAGTAAAAGTCGGGAATACCACCTGCGACCGTATCACATACAACGACCTCTGCCGGGGCTGTACCCATAGCTGCAAGCAGAGCTTCCGGGCGGTTATCATACTCTGCCCCCACTACTACTCCAAACGCCGGAAAAAGGAGGACAGGGACAATGGCAGATAACCGCAAGTATTACTACCTCAAGCTGAAAGAGAACTTTTTTGACAGCGACTCCATTGTGCTGCTGGAAGATATGAAAGACGGGATTTTATACTCCAATATCCTCTTGAAGCTGTACTTAAAATCGCTGAAAAACGGCGGGAAGTTGCAGCTTGACGAGCATATCCCCTACACAGCGCAGATGATAGCGACACTGACCCGCCACCAGATAGGGACGGTTGAGAGGGCTTTAGAGATTTTCCGGCAGTTGGGGCTTGTGGAGCAGCTTGACAGCGGGGCTTTCTATATGACCGACATTGAGTTGATGATAGGACAGTCCTCTACCGAAGCCGAGCGAAAACGGGCTGCAAGGCTGGAAAACAAGGCACTTTTACCGCCCCGGACAAAAGGCGGACATTTGTCCGACATTCGTCCACCAGAGAAAGAGATAGAGTTAGAGAAAGAGATAGAGATAGAAAAAGAGAGAGAGGGAGAAACGGGACACCCCGCCCCCGCCGCTTATGGCAGATACAACAATGTGATACTGACCGATACAGAGCTTTCCGGGCTGAAAACAGAGCTGCCCGACAAGTGGGAGTATTATATTGACCGGCTTTCCTGCCATATCGCTTCCACTGGGAAGCAGTACCACAGCCATGCAGCCACCATTTACAAGTGGGCGCAGGAAGACGCTGCCAAAGGCAAGGCTGCCCCGAAACAGGGCATACCCGATTATTCATGCAAGGAGGGCGAGAGCTTATGAAAAACGAGATTGAAGCTATGATTACGGACATTACAGCCACTACCGCCGAAGCGGAGGACTACACAGGCGAGGACGGGCTTTTATACTGCGGCAAGTGCCATACGCCCAAAGAAGCCTACTTTGCAGAGGGAAAGACCTGTTTCGGGCGTGACCGCCACCCAACAGACTGCGACTGCCAGCGAGCAGCCCGTGAAAAGCAGCAAGCCGCCGAAAGCCGACAGAAGCACCTTGAAAAAGTGGAGGACTTGAAACGCCGGGGCTTTACCGACCCTGCTATGCGGAACTGGACATTTGAGCATGACAACGGCAGAAACCCGCAGACCGAAACCGCCCGCTTTTATGTGGAGAGCTGGGAAACCATGCAGGCTGAAAACATCGGCTACCTGTTTTGGGGCGGCGTGGGGACAGGAAAAAGCTACCTTGCCGCCTGTATCGCCAACGCCCTTATGGAGAAAGAGGTTGCCGTCTGTATGACAAACTTTGCAACCATACTCAATGACCTTGCTGCCAGCTTTGATGGCAGGAACGAATATATTTCCCGCCTTTGCAGCTACCCCCTGCTGATACTTGATGATTTTGGTATGGAGCGAGGAACAGAATACGGGCTGGAACAGGTTTACAGCGTGATTGACAGCCGTTACCGAAGCGACAAGCCGCTGATCGCCACGACCAACCTCACGCTGGAGGAATTGCAGCACCCGCAGGACACGCCCCACGCCCGTATCTATGACAGGCTGACTTCCATGTGCGCCCCCGTCCGCTTCACGGGCAGCAACTTCCGAAAGGAAACCGCACAGGAAAAGCTGGAACGCTTAAAGCAACTGATGAAGCAGCGAAAGGAGAGCCTATGACAGAAACCAAACAGACAAGCACCACCAAAACAGACCGCCGCCCGGACTGTGTGACGGAAATCCGCATGGGCAACTCCGTCCTTACCGTTTCCGGCTTCTTCAAGCAGGGTGCAACCGACACCGCAGCCGACAAGATGATGAAAGTGCTGGAAGCGGAAGCTGCTACACAAAAACCGGCGATTTGACCGACCATAAAGAAGCAGATTTGACGCTTTTGCCGCTATACAGACAGCCGCCCCATGTGGTACAATCAAGGTACGGAATAGTGGGGCTGGCTGTCGGAAACGGAGGATTTTATGTTAAGACAGACCAACCAACAACCAATTACCGCCCTTTACCCAAGACTTTCCCATGAGGACGAGCTGCAAGGCGAGAGCAATTCCATTTCCAATCAGAAGCGTATCCTTGAAACCTATGCAAAGCAGAACGGCTTTTCCAATCTGCGCTGGTACACGGACGACGGTTATTCTGGTGCGAACTTTCAAAGACCCGGTTTTCAAGCCATGCTTGCGGACATTGAAGCCGGAAAAGTCGGGACAGTTATCGTAAAGGATATGTCGAGATTAGGGCGAAACTACCTGCAAGTGGGAATGTACACAGAAATGATTTTCCCACAGAAAGGTGTCCGCTTCATCGCTATCAATGACGGAGTGGACAGCGCACAGGGCGACAATGACTTTGCCCCGCTGCGGAATATCTTTAACGAATGGCTGGTGAGAGATACGAGCAAGAAAATCAAAGCAGTGAAACGCTCAAAAGGTATGAGTGGCAAGCCCATCACAAGCAAGCCTGTGTATGGCTACCTCATGGACGAGGACGAAAATTTCATTATTGACGAGGAAGCTGCACCCGTAGTCAAGCAGATATACAACTTCTGCCTTGCCGGGAACGGTCCGACCAAGATAGCCCGTATGCTCACAGAGCAGCAAATCCCCACGCCGGGGACGCTGGAATACCGCAGGACGGGCAGCACCCGCCGCTACCACCCCGGCTATGAGTGCAAGTGGGCAACCAATACCGTTGTGCATATCCTTGAAAACCGGGAATACACGGGCTGCCTGGTAAACTTCAAGACGGAAAAACTCTCTTATAAAGTCAAGCACAGCGTAGAAAACCCGGAGGAAAAGCAAGCGATATTCGAGAACCACCACGAGCCTATCATAGACACCCAAACATGGGAACGGGTGCAGGAGCTTCGCAAGCAGCGCAAACGCCCCAACCGCTATGATGAAGTGGGCTTGTTCTCCGGCATACTGTTCTGTGCAGACTGCGGCAGTGTGATGTATCAGCAGCGATACCAGACGGACAAGCGCAAGCAGGACTGTTATATCTGCGGCAACTACAAGAAACGCACCCATGACTGTACGGCGCACTTTATCCGCACCGACCTCTTGACCGCTGGTGTACTATCCAATCTGCGGAAAGTGACCAGCTATGCGGCAAAGCATGAAGCTCGGTTTATAAAGCTCTTGATTGAGCAGAACGAGGACGGGGGCAAGCGCAGGAACGCCGCCAAGAAAAAGGAACTGGAAGCCGCCGAGAAACGCATAGCCGAGTTATCCGCTATCTTCAAGCGGCTGTATGAGGACAGCGTGACCGGGCGCATATCAGACGAGCGTTTCACAGAGCTGTCGGCAGACTATGAAGCAGAGCAACGGGAACTGAAAGAAAAAGCCGCCGCTATCCAAGCGGAGCTTTCCAAAGCACAGGAAGCCACCGTGAACGCAGAAAAGTTTATGAATGTTGTCCGGCGGCATACCAGCTTTGAAGAACTTACCCCTACTCTGCTGCGGGAGTTTGTAGAGAAAATCGTTGTACATGAGTGCAGCTATGACGAGAACAAGACCCGCAGACAGGACATTGAGATTTATTATTCTTTTGTTGGCAAGGTGGACTTGCCCGAATAACCGCCCGACCTATCCGACACAAGAGCTAAGTGCCGGATAGGAACGGCAAAATTTTTTACACTTCTATTACTTCTTTATCGCACATCAGTAAATTTACTAGTATTATAACATACAATACAACATTTTAATAAAATATCTACTTTTTTACCGATAGGGAGGGAGGATCCTCCCTATCACATTATAATCTCTTTTTGCCTCTTTTCTTTTGAAATATCTGGCGTTTCTAGTGATTTCTTCCCATATGCCTTCTCGCGCATCTGGGCAAGTTTCTCCTTGACAGATATTCGTCCTCTAGGGACATCCGCTACTTCCTGTGTACTTTCTGCCCTGTCCAGCTCACCCTCCTGTGCCTGTGTACTCTGCTCTCCGGTTTCTTCCTCCGGCTCATCATCACCCATATCCAGCGCATTATCGCCTTTTTCGTCCATATTAAGAAGTGCATTTAACTCTGCAAGACGCTCTAACTTCTCCGCCAGTTCTTGCTCCTGTGCAAAAGGTTTTGTGACTTCCACCTTTGCGGTTTCAAGCTGATGTTCCACGTTGGAAAGCTTCTGCTCCACGTCTGCCATTTTCCCGGTCATTCTCTCTAAAGCATTGGAAAGTCTTTGCAGATTTCCAAGCGGATCGGCTCCGATTTCCACCTCATGGCTAAGACTTCCTTTTAAGCTGATCGTAAACTTGGAGAAGAACGAGTCAAAGGACACGCTCATCTTAAAGCCCTGATATTCCCCGATTGTGACCGCCATGTTTGGCTGTTTTGCACTCCGGCACATATCAATTAAAGCCGCACCCGCTTCCTTTTTGTCCGTATAGGTACGGTTGCCTATCTTCATGGAAAAAGCGTCCTTATCCACCGGCTTATGCGCTGCGTAGGTCTGAATATCCGTCCGGTATCCCTCAAGCCTTTCTTTTAAGGCTGTAATCTGCATCGGGTAATGCTTTGCGATATTGTCCTCAAGACGGTAAGCTCTTTATAACAGTCCTCTGCAATCCGTCCGGCAATCTCCCGGATACGTCCCACAAACCCGGCTTCCCTGTCGGTGTCCCCATAAGTTTTTTCCAAACGGGAAATCACTGCTTCCATGTGTTCCTCACGCATCTCCCAAAGGTTAGGGAATTGTCCGATTTTTCTTGCCTTATGCACATCTGAAATATCAAAGACATACTTCAAACCTGAAAAACTATCCTCATCAATCAACGCAATGCCCTTTGCACCTTTGTTTACCCAGCAGTGCATCTTTTCATTCCATATCTCTATTGAAGCACAGGCGGTTGCATCCGGTCTTTGGGCATAGATTAAAAGCTGTTCCTTGAACGGATATTTGTACAGTCTGGAAGCAGTATTTAAGTACCGCCTCCAGCTTTCTTCATTCCGCACGACTTCTTTTGCTGTTTCCTCTGCCAGTGCGGAAATCAATTTATATTTTCTCATGGTAAACCTCCATTCTTATTTGATTTTCTGCAACAAAAAAGGTGGCTATGGTTCGTTCATGAGCCATTGCCACCAGTGACGGTAAACTTTATTCATTTTCTATCTGTACCTCCCAATAATAAAAGGCACCTAAGATTTCTCTCAGATGCCCCAAATAACACTATTTATTGGACTACTCTCACATTTACCTTTGTATCATGCTTTTTTGCTTCTGTCGCAGCTCTTCTAGATACAATAGGATTATTCCTACTTGAACAAATTGTAACTCGCTTTCCACTAACCTCTGCTATTGGTCCTTGCGCAACAACATCTGATACAATAACGGGTTTTCCTTCTGTTGTTTTTTCTTTAGTTGATACTGTTGCAACAACCACCTGTCCCCTCCTGTATTTTGCCTTATCTATTTCCACTTCAACTACTACTTTATTTCCATCAGCAGACACTATACGTGCAGGAGCACTTAAACTTCTTTTTTTGCTTTTAAACACTATCATTCGCCTCACTTTCATTCATAACAATTTCTGAAATACGAGAAAATTCGACATTAGGTTTTATATGGTATTTCTTGCAACTCTTATTACTTGAAAGGATGTTTCTTACTAATTTTTCATTTATCATATTAAAAATTTTAATCTGTATATCTGGATCGTTATCATCTATAAATACATAGCCCAATGCCACTAACTCGTCATGTTCTTCTTCATGTTCTTCATATTTATAATAAATGCTTACAACTGATCCATCTACAAGATACTTATTCTTCTTTGTATAAACTCTAAACTCATTCTCCTTTTCCTTATAATGATATCTTTTTACCATAATATCATATGCATCATGGGTTAAAACAACCATAACAATACCTATTACAATAGCTATTATTGTTATCACTATTTTTAGCCATAATGGGCTTTCTTCATTTATCCCCCATACAGATAATATTGTGAGAATATCCGCAAATATTGCCACTAGTGCAAGTATCTTTTGCATCATGTATGTAATTCACACCCTTTCTCTTTTATCTAATATATTATACCATAATTTGCAACAAAATAATATTCAATATATGACTTTTTCAGTTACATAATTATATTTCGATTTGACGCTAGGCATAAAAACCATGCTCCTCAATGCCTTTTTCCAGAATACAGTTGATCAGTTCCTCAAGCTCCACGTTGTTAATCTCGCTGACAACGATCAGCTTGGCAATGGTATCCTTCGGAACGGATACCGCATAGTACTCCTCATCCGCACGAAGCTCATGGACACAGATGCCAAGTCCCTCTGCAATCTTGCACATAACGCCAAGCTCCGGTTCCTTAACTCCTGCCATAATGTCAAGGATTGTTCTCTCTGGCACACCGGAAATTCTGGCAAGCTCCGCAATCCCGATTTCTTCCTCTTTCATCACATTTAATAACTTGTCCCCTGTTGTAAACATAATCTTTTCCTCCCTATATCACTGCTTCCTTTTTTTCGGTGCAGAATGCTCTTTCCCGGCATTCATCTTAATAACAGCATCTTTCTTCTCTGCAAGTTTCTCTTTTACCGAAACACGCTCATGGCGGTTATCTCTTTTTTCCTCTTTCTGCTTGGCACGTTCCTCTGCCCGGTCACTGTGGAACAATTCATGTTCTTTGGCATCATACTCATACACATGATCCGAAAGACGTTCTCCCGGCGCCACCTGTGTCTGATTTACTTCCTGTACCATTTGCTCAAGTTCTTTAAACTCCATTCCCGCATCTTTCGGTAGAATCAGCGTTTCATGGATTGAAGAAGGCAGCATGTAAAAATCTCCTACCTTCTCAGCGATTTCCTGTCTGATATCGTCATTTAAAATTGCAGCCGCCCCATTTACTTTTGTATCATTTGTCAGCACAAACATGGTATCGGGAATATCCGGCATCATCTGCATTGCCATTTCTTTTGCTTCATCCATACCCACATTTTCTTCTCTTGCAATATCAACTGCAATCATCTCCGCAACCGTCTCATTCATTCCTTTGAAACTATGTAGCTGCAAAGTATCCATATTCTGCAATGCCTGGTCATGCAGTTCTTCAAGTGTGATTCCATATCCATCCATCAGATTATCTGTAATGGTCGCAGTTCCTTCTCCTGTTTTATCCATTAAAATCTGATACACAACTGCTAAATCTTCCAACTTGGAGTACGGTTTATCCTGAAGGAACTGCTGATTTGCTTCCTCGTTGATCAGCTTACATACAATTTTTTCCTTAATCTTGTCAAAATCGGTAACTGCCGATACATCTATATCATGATCTATATAATGTGACTGATACACACTTGCAATCTGAGCTAATACATCATCCAATTCTGCTCCATCCTGTATCTGCTCAAAATATGGATTCAGATAAATGGTAGGTGCAATATTACTTTCTTCTGTTCTTACCATCAGACCGTCCAGAACACAATCATTATTCTTTACAATCTGATTGACCTAAACTGCAACATCTGCAAACCTTTCAGGAAGGAAATCCTGTATTTGTTCTTTTACCTGTTCTACAAAATCTCTATATTTCATTACTTTTTCTCTCCCTTCTTGGTGTCATTCTGTGATTTCTCTGTCAGCTTCGATACTGTGGCACCGTACATCTGGTACCGCTTCATCATGTTTCTCTGGCTTGTTACATTGATTTCTTTTTCTAACTGCTTCATTCTGGCTTTCCTCCCTATTCTGCTTTTCTTCCAAATGAAAACGTATCTTCTTTTTCCTTTTTCGGGGCAAATCTGCCTTTGACTTCCAAAAGCCTTTTTCCCATAATGGAAAACATGGCTTCCACCTGCTCCTGTGTGTACTCATAATTGGTGCGGTTAGAAAGGTTCTCAAGCCTGCCGATTGCATCAATGACCTTGTTCACACGATACTCCCCAAGACGGACAAACTTGTCCGCCTTGCTCTCATTGTCCTGTACTTTCTTTGTTTCTTCTGCTCCCATTGTTACGTCCTCCTTTTATTTTTTCTTTCCTGTAAATTTCTTATTGGGAAACTCCATGACAAACTTAAACTGCACTCCGGACTTTTCTTCTCCGTCCTTTGTGTAGTGGTATTCTTCCGTACCGCTCGGAATGATATAGGCATCGTATTTCTTGCCCGCCTTGCTCGTAAGCCCCTTTAACAGTGTCTTTTTCCCGGCAAGCACGCTTTCCACCTGTTCATCTGACAGAGCAACGCCCATGATCCGGCTTACATTCATGCCGCACTTATTCTTACAGAAAGCTCCGTATTTTCCCTTTACTACTTCACCGCCGCAGTTCGGACATTTACCAAGTACCTTCTGCTCCTGTGCGAACATCTTTTTCTGCTCGTCACTGACTTCGCGGTAGGTGTGGATTAAGTCAGATACCATTGTTTCAATATCTGTCATAAAGTCCTCACGCTCCATCTCTCCCTTTGCAACAAGGGTAAGGGCATTTCCCCAGTCAGCGGTAAGTTTCGGGGACTTTACAACATCGGGAAGCACCGTAATCAGCTTCATTCCATCCTCTGTAGGGATCATCTGCTTTTTCTCACGCTTCACGAAACCGTCCTTGACTAACTTCTCTATAATGTCTGCTCTGGTGGCAGGTGTACAGAGTCCTTTGCGCTCCACATCGTCACTCATGTCCTCTTTTCCGGCTCGCTCCATTGCAGACAGAAGGGAATCTTCCGTAAAGTGCTTCGGCGGTGTGGTGTAATGCTCGCTAATCTTCGTCTGCCCCCCGTCAAAGGTCTGCCCCTTTGAAAGCTCCGGCAGTTTCTTATCCTCCTGCTCTTTCTCTTCCGGTGTCTTAAAAGAACGCTTAAAGGCATCCTCAAAATCTTTCCACCTGTTTTTTAAGACCGACTTGCCGGAAGCAGCAAAGGTGTAATCACCACAGGATAGCTCTGCCTTAACCGTTTCATAAAGATGTTTCTCCCCCGTAGCACACAGCAGTCTGTTGGCCACAAGGGATAAAATCTTTCGCTCCGTTTCCGGCAGGGCTGCAAGGTCAGCTTTTGCAATCTCCATTGTGGGAATAATCGCATGGTGTTCTGTAACCTTTTTGCTGTTTAACACCCGCTTAATATCCGGATTGAACATCCTATTTTCCTCAAACAATATGGAACCCAAAATTGCTTCAATCACATTTCCGGCTGTCTGCTCCATATCGTCAGACAAATACTGACTGTCTGTTTTCGGATAGGTACACAGCTTCTTTTCATAAAGGCCCTGGGTGTACTCTAAGGTCTGCTTTGCTGTAAAACCGAATAGGCGGTTGGCATCCCTCTGAAGCGTGGTAAGGTCATAAAGTTTCGGCGGTGCCACCGTCTTTTCTTCCTTTGCCACAGACGTAACAAGAGCCTGTCCGTTCCGACAAGCTCCTGCAATCTTTTCTGCTTCTGTTTTACTGTCAATCCTCTCTGTGGCTGCATCTACGCCGCCGCAGAGGATATGAGCCATGAAATACTGCTCTTTCTTGAAATTCATAATCTTGCTTTCACGCTCCACAAGCATTGCAAGGGTAGGTGTCTGTACCCTGCCCACCTTTAACACCTTGCGGCATTTTTCTTCACTTTATGCCGTGGCAGATGAATAACACTTTAATCATAAAATTTCTCCTGTTCTGAAATGCCCTGTATTGCCGTGTTTTGCGTTGATTTATCGACTTTTCCGGGCATCGTATTTTTATTTTCTAAAACTACACTTTTTGCAAAATAATGCAAAACGGAGCAAACGGATGCCTTGTGTAGTAGTCAAATCGTAGTCAGTTAAGGGGGGTCAGACTACGGATGGAGGTGTGCATTATTTATAATTTTAATGTTAATCCTCGTTGTCTAATTTCAACTGATTTTCGTAACCATATAATATCTCCCTTATATCTACTCTACTCCAACAAAAATGGCCTCCCTTACTACTATTATTTAAAGGATAATGAATTCCGTCACACTTCCCAAGCAAAGTTAAATCCTTTGGACGATTTCTCCTCGAGCTCTCATAAATATGCATTTGGTATCTATTACCTGTTTTTCCTATATGAAAGCATACTCTTTTCGATGTACGAAGAGCATCTATACTTTCGGGTTTATCTTTAGTTAAGAAAAAGTATACATCTGCTACTTCATCAGCCACTCCATTTACATTCCAATCCCTCAAATATATTTTGTTCACATAAAACAAAGCATACCAACCAAGATATTTTTCATAACTCTCTATTTTCTCTTTAATTTGAAAAAAATATACATCTCCCTCTTCCCATCCCAAGACATATGGTTTATGAACAGGAATTTTTTTATATTCCGGCATCGTCTCTTCTAACTGCACTTTCAACTTGTCCAATACCTTACTTCTCTCATACCTAATTCTTTCTGTTTGCCAACGTTGCGATACTCTATCTTCTTCTATCAACTGAAGTGCTATTGTTTTAATTTTCTCTGTCAATCTTCCCTTTTTCCACAACGTATCTGCCAGACCAAAATAAAAATCATATTTGCAGTCGATATCCTCCATGTCCTCCTGATATTCTGATAATATTTCCTTCAGAGCAACTTCATCACTTTTCCCCGACTTAAGTTTTGCAATATAATCTTCTTTCACATCTGCACTTATGTCATTTTGATAAATGCCTACTCCCCATGTTCCCATCAAATCTCTCCTTAACAAAATATTTTTTGTTTTCAATTTACATTATATCGGCCAAGGCATATTTTTACCAGTCAAGAAGGCACCCAAGCTATATGCCTGAGTGCCACCAGTTTCCACCAATATTCTATTATCAAATCACCTTGAGCATATTCTGTTTCAAAGGTTTATCATCCTTGTCCGAAATCCCCATCTCTTTTCTTGCATTTTCCAACCCCTGCATCTTCTAAAGTTCTTTCTCCGCATCCTCAAGTCCAACATGGGTGTAAACATTAAGTGTCACGGCAATATCCGAATGCCCCATGAGGTACTGCAATGTCTTAGGATTCATGCCAGATTTCGCCATGTGACGGACGGCTCGCAATGCTATCAACTTTTTCATTCAAATAAGCACCTCCAAAGCTTTATGTTTCTTTTTCAAACTTGCTGGCGGCGAACAGCATTTTATGCTGTTTGCGGACGGCAAGTCCACAGGGGATAGCCGCTTTAGCGGCGCAAGGGGGTGTTGCCACCTTGACGGAACAAAGTGACGAAACTTAATTTGCTCATCTTTTTCGTATTTCTCAACACTCATTATTTAAGTTCAAGGGAATTGGAAATATAAAAATGGAAATCTTGCTCCTTGCAGTATTCTTTTATTTTTTGAATCAGTTTTTGATTAGTTGTATATTCCAACAGATACACTTCCATCCCATCCGCCTTGCACGTTTCCAAATATTTGCAGAAATAATCTCTCGTATCGCTCGTTTGTTCATGAAAAGTTCCGCTATCAAAATCAATACTGCTCCATACTGATTCCTGATTTACACCTGTCATAATCTGATCAATCGCCCCATAGCGTTCCCTATATTCCGCCACATAAGTATCTCCACCGTTGATGATGACCGCTTTTCCAAACGTCATTATGTTTTGTAGAATCGCTGTAATGCCTTCAAAAATACTCTCGTGCGGATCGTAATAATATACATCACAATTATCTATAAAGAATCCGTCAACACCTTTTTCATATAGTTCCTGAGAAAGCTGTCCTATAAACTTCTGCCAGTCTGGGTTTGCTACATCTACCCATTCTTCTTCATCCCAGTGCTCATACTCACCGATTGCCAGTTCCGCATAGGTTGTATAGTACTCCCTGAAGTTTTCAATCGACCCAATATTTAGATATGTATATACGACTGTTCCATTTTGATGGAGCAATTCAATATCCCTTTTTGTAAAATACTGTGCATCAATTACAATCATTTCATACATTTTAAATCGTTCCAAAGATGAGGCGTCCGCATTTAAAAACACCCCATAATCGTTTTTCTCAAATTCCTTTGCTTGATTAGCTTTCACAAAAAAACATACACCAATAAACATTATAACAAATAATACAGCCAAGGCTACTGGTTGTTTGGTCCTCTTCCCGCACAATGCCTCCCACACCCTTTCGGTAATTCTCGTTTTTTCCTCATGACTATCACATTTTACACATTGATAATTATGTTTTCCCAGATTTGTTGCTCAATTTGCATTCAAATTATACCCTAAAACTTGTGAACAGTTCTACCGTCATTTTGGAATATATGAGAAAAGTCCGAACGGTTTTCTGCCCGGACTTTCTCGCTCAATCATAAATCAATTCCGCTTTCACAATCTCCTCTGCCAGTGACCGCACGATCAGCTCCATGCGATTTCGTGCCGCTTCGTCAATTTTTATCCGAATACTTGCTTCAACAATTCCACAATATCCTCATTTTTCAGCCCATATTTTTTCAATGAATTTTGATCAAATGGTTCCTGCTCCAACAAGTCAATAAAGCTATGTATATCGGCATCTACTGCTATCGGCAATTCTTCTACTTTTTCAAGCATAAGCTCCGAAGCAATACGCAAAACATCTTTTTTATGCTTCTTTATGTCACTAGAATCCACTTTTTCACCTAAATCTTTTCGCTTTTTCAAATCAAGATACGCTCTTGCTTTAAAAAGAATGATATATTCTGGTCTTAAAACAGAAAGTCCATTTCTCACTTCTTTTCCATTGAGTAGTGCCTTATAGTAATCATCATTCAAAAGAATCGCCGACAAACTGGAAACTTCATCATCAATGTGAATTGGAGTAATTCCTTTCGCATTTTTTAGTTTAAAATCACTTCTACAAAACAATTCAATCATTTTCGGAAAGTTATCGTCTTCTGGCTTATCAAATCTATAAAATTGAGGGTTGCTACCGTTTGTCGCTTTGTTTCTATATTTTCCATCAACAATAAACTTCCAAAATTTTTCTCCAAACTCCGGAGTTAATGCTTCAACAATCAAAACCATATCCAGATCTCTTGTAGCCCTGAAATTTACTTCATTGCTTTCAAACAGAATATCACAGGCTGCACCACCTATTAAAACATACTGTTCTTCATAATCTGCAAAGTACTTCTGAAATGTACCTAATCCTTTGACCATACATATTCCTCCAACATCTCATTAATAGAAATATCTACCCGTTCCTCTTCTTGCTCTTCTCTTGTCAGTGACAATACTACGCTCAAAGGATCCTGCAATCCTTTTCCTAAAAAATCAATGAAATATCCTAGTTCCAAAACAACACAGCCAATTTCTTCCAATTCACTTACTTGCTTTTCTTCTTTCACTCCACTAGCTTTCAGTTCTTTCTTCGTTACCGCATAGGTTAGATAAGCATTGTCGGACAAAAGAGAATACTCACATAAAGCAGAAATACCTGCTTTCTTTTCAAGTTTCATATCTTTTCTCAATATAAATCTTCGAATCACTGGATTCCTTAACACACTCTCAATCTGCTGCCATAATTGTTTTCGGTCATCCGGAATATTTATTACTCTTGATTTACCTTTCATGCCCAACACATCAATATTTAAATATTCGAGTTCATCAAAACACCGGCTTGCAGATTTTGTTGACACTCCCATTCGTTTCGCCGCATCAGACACTTTCTCTTCATTCCATCGTTCATAAATGGCTATCAGAAGCATTTTTTGCGTCAAAAACGAAATCAAATGAACTGGTGCCAATTCCCTTTCATTTTCCTTACTCAGTAAATATCCAATAAACGGGAGAAATATTTGCTTTCCGTCTATTACAAAAGGTATTCCTTCTTCTATCAATTTTTCTTTTATATAAAATGTAGTTCGATCAAGAAATATTGCACAGTTTAATCCTGTTATTTTTTCTACGCCAGCTCTATCTCTACGTAACATAACTAGTCCGACATCTTCTTTGGGATGAATAGCCAGCCATAATACACCGTTCGTCTCTACTGTAAAAATATCATATCTTCCACGATATGCTAACGGGAGCTTTTTATAAACCTCTTTATTCTCCGTCATTATTACATTTTGCCGTAATGCTTTTTCCAAAAATTCTTTCATATCAATCGCCTTTTTATAAATGTGACTCTTTTTACGTCACATTTATAATTTATCATATGTTATTTGATTTTTCAAGTAATATATGCTTACATAAAATCCAATAAAAAAGACGTAAGAGTCATCCCACTCCTTTTGCCAGAGAAAGCCACCAATAAAATAGGGGCAAGCACTAATACGTGCCCACCCCTACGATGCTTAGCAATCTGTTATTACTTGTCTGTTATAAATGTGTTATATATTGCCTTTATGGCTGTATCAAAATCACTGTTCTTTACTCCGATTATGATATTCAGCTCTGATGAACCCTGGTCTATCATCTTTATGTTGATGCCTTCCTTTGCAAGTGCGCTGAACAACTTGCCTGCTGTACCACTTGCTGACTTCATTCCACGGCCTACTACAGCTATAAGTGCAAGTCCTGACTCAATCTCAACTGAATCCGGCTCTGCAAGTCTATGGATGGCAGATATAACTCTCTGTTCCTTGTGTACGAATTCATCAGCATGAACTACGATAGTCATCGTGTCAATACCTGATGGCATATGCTCAAATGAGATATCATTCTCCTCAAATGCCTGAAGCACCTTTCTTCCAAATCCTATCTCTGAATTCATCATAGCCTTTGTAATAAAGATTGTACAGAAATCCTTCTTACCTGCAATACCTGTTACAACATAATCCTGCTTCTGGCAGGTACTCTCAACTATCCAGGTTCCTGCGTCCTCAGGCGCATTTGTGTTGCGGATATTGATTGGGATACCACAGTGGCGTACAGGGAATATCGCATCCTCATGGAGAACTGATGCACCCATGTATGAAAGCTCACGAAGCTCTCTGTAAGTAATATATTTGATCGGCTTTGGATCTGGAACAATACGTGGGTCAGCTACAAGGAAACCCGAGACATCTGTCCAGTTCTCATATACATCGGCTCTGCTTGCCTGTGCAACGATCGAGCCTGTTACATCTGAACCGCCCCTGGAAAAAGTCTTTACCTTGCCATCCTTGCCAAGTCCATAGAATCCTGGAACAACCGCATGCTGTGCCTTGGAAAGTCTCTCACCAAGTACCTTCTCCGTCTTATAGCTATTGAGGTTGCCCTCTGCATTGAAAAAGATAACCTCTGCAGCATCTATAAATTCAAAGCCAAGATATGCAGCCATAATCTTACCATTGAGGAACTCTCCTCTTGATGCCACATAGTCTAGTGTGCACATTGGATCCGGATTGGTAAGATCCTCCAACTGCTTTGTAATCTCCTCAAAATCCTTATCAAGTGAAAAATCCTTAATCTCAAGGCCTGTGATGATCTCATCATATCTGGCCTTGATCGCCTTCACTTCCTCTGTGAAATCATTCCCTGCCTTCGCAGTTTCATACACATGAAGGAGCATATCTGTTACCTTTGTATCATCTGAAAATCTCTTTCCAGGTGCAGAAGGAACAACGTATACACGGCTCTCATCTGATTTGATGATTGCTCCAACCTTTTTAAACTGCTCTGCACTTGCCAATGAACTTCCGCCAAATTTTACTACCTTTTTCATAATTCCACTATTTCCTTTGCCATATTCTTATTTGAATGTCGTTCTTCTTAAGATTCGCTGGCGAATCTTGCCGCAAGCTGCCAGTCAGCTCTGCTGACATATATCATATCAGCGGCTCAGCAATCCTCACGGAGTGTATATCTCTGTCGAAAATAGAGTCCAGACTGAGATATAAAACATAAAAATACACATGCATTTTATACGTCTTTTTGCAATATAGCAAGAGAATTTTAGTTTTTGCTATTAAAAAAGGCAATATACACCTTTCCTTTAGCCCTGAATGGAAATCTTTTGCCCGCTCCAGTGTATCCACACCCGGCTGTTTCCCTATATGTTCTTACTTTTAATCCCATTCAAAACAAATAAACACAACCAAAAGGGGCAGGCACTCCAATGCGCCCGCCCCTCTGGTATGCAGTCTTCACCACATGATCTAATAATAAACCATCAGTTTTTTCATTGTCTTTTTCATAATAATTTCCTCCTCTTTATTGCAATCACATAATCTGAGTATATTTTATTATGTATTTGCAATCAGTGAGGTCTAAATGCACGAATCGTACCAAAAATGTATCGAATCGACACTCTTTTACAATGACAGTCTGAGCGTAAACTTGCCATCCTTTTCCGCAAAGCTGAAAACCCCGCCGTAACGCTGCACGATCGCACATATGCTCTGAACACCTTTATTTCTTTCATAAAAATTCACATCAATCTCGCATGATCTTCCCTCTGCAGCCAAAGGCACACATGCATGCAGGGCATTTTCCAAGGCATTAGATAAGAGCACACACAGATCGCTTTTCGGCACAGAAAGATCTGCGGAAATTGCACATTGTATCTTTATTTCAATTTCTTTCTTCCTGGCTCTACCCGCAAATGAAGATAGGATCAGATTCACTGCCTCATTTTCACAGTATATTGGGACTTTCTGTGCCTCAATCTCCTTACAGATTCCAGTTATATAAGCCTGTGCCTGTTCTGAAACGCATATTCAAGGAATGCATCCTTTACTTCATTGTATTTCCCTCGTCGCAATTTTTGCCATAATCCCCTTTATGCCTCCTTGGCGCCAAATATTTTCCAGCACTTATTATCCACAATTCGACAACAAAGGGGGATATTGCATCGATTTATACGAATTTATTTTCTCACCCACCTGGCATAGAGTTTCCTGCTGCCGGTGCTGCCGGCTGCAATCTTCGTAACCTTTTTCTTGAATTTTGGATCGCTGTACCACCCCTTAAATGTGTAGCCTTTTCTGACCGGATTCTTCAAGACGATAGTCCTAGACGCGACGGTATAACCGACTGGATTGGACCGGCTGTTTTTCCCCTTGCCAAGCCTGTACTGGATCTTGTACTTTACCAGCTTCCACCTTGCGTATAATGTCTGATTCCTGGTGGTCCTCACAACCGAGCTGCTGCCGATCCTGCTGCCGCCACTCTTTGCTGTGTACCAGCCTGCAAATGTATATCCCCTTCTGGTAGGTGTCGGCAGTGTTCCGTAAGTTTTTCCACAAATGACAGTCTTACTTCCAGAACTCACACGCCCTCCATTTGGAGCAAATACTATTCTCACGCGCTTTACTGTGTCCGTATATTTTGCAGTAAAAGAAAGCTTGGTGGATGTCCCTGCCACGCGCAATGCAACCTTTTTACTTCCCGCCTTCCACGTCATCTGATTTAAGGCATATGCGATAATCCCATTTTGAATACCCGAAATGCTCGGCGGATATGACGCATTGTCAGTGCTAACTTCGAATTTGGTTTTACCTGCATTGAGATTTTTCTGAATCCTGTCAGCGTAAGCCCGCGCCCACTTTGCGGCATCTCCGTTCCTGACAAAATAGTTATCTGCCAGACTTGTGGAACGTGTGCCATAACCGCTTGCCGTATAAATCTTATTATGACCGTTGTGTGCCAACGCCATGAGTTCATCCGTCAGTCCAAAATACAAATGCGTAGGATCAAAGTTATAATAATTGTCTTTTGTATCATCCCATGTACAGTCCACCTGATACCATTTGCCATCCAGCTTCATGGCATTCCAGGTATGTCCATCATAGGTATCCCTTGTCTCAGCATTTGTTATGCCGGCTGCAGTAAGCAGTTTTGAATAGGCACTCTCATAGGCTTGACATGTGCCCAGCTTTCGTGTCAGTGCGCTCTCTGCCGAAGACCATTTCAGGGAATGATCGTAATCAAGCTGCTGCAACAGCCAGTCATGCAGCCACAATGCCTTTTCATAGTCCGAACCATCCGTCTCCTTGCTGCACTTTTTTACCGCAGCATTCACGATGTCACCCACGCTCGGATAAGCCCTGTCCGATACCTGTATATTTGTGCTCACACGCATATAATAGACACCTGACGTCTTGTCCATTACATAAAACCTGAAGTTATAGATTCCCGAAGCGGTCATTGTGAATTCAAAGTCGTGAGATTCGCACTCATCTGTATATTGAATCCACGCTCCGCGGCTTGGATCCGCCACGGATTCAAAACTATACTCACCCGGATTGGAATAACTCGGTGCATCCATTCTAAACAAATACCGGCCACTGCCACCATCCGCCGAAACGTGGAATGTTGTATCCTCTCCTAATTTGGGTTCGTTCCATTCAACCTTTAATGCGACACCTTTTTGAGAATCACTTTCAGCACTGTACTTATATTCTGTAACTCCCTCTTGGGGATTTGTTAATGAACCAACAGATTCTTCCTGCGCATAGCCTATCACTCGAATCGTCGATACACCTGTCATCACCAGTATTAATGTCAACATAAATGTTGCTAATTTCCTTTTTATCATAAGCAGTACCTTGAACCTTTCTTAATGTCAAAATAACATCACTACATATCAATCTCTTAATATATCTAGCATAACAGAAACACCGTTTTTTTGCCACAAAAAAACCCCGCTGCAGAGTATTTCTGCTTCGGGGTTTTGCGGTTATCTGTTGACCGGTTCAGATAACACCATTACTTGATTTTTGCGCTTATAAGCTTGCTGTAATCAGAAGCCACAACAGCCTTTCCAGCCTTCTTGTTGGCAACAACCTTGAAGTAGTAGGTCTTGCCGCTTGAAAGCTTTTTGATGTTTGCGCTGTTTTTGATAACAGCGAGCTTTTTGAAGCCGCTGTTTTTCTTTGTGCTGTAATATACCGTATAGCTGTTTGCACTCTTAACCTTTGTCCAACTGACGGTTGCCATTTTATTTCCTGCTTTGACCTTGACCGAAGTCGGCGCAGAAAGCTTTGTTGCGGTCAGAAGCTCCTTTGAAACGAGAGAAAGAACCTTTTTGCCATCAATCTTCTTATAGGCTTTGACAACAATCTTGTACTCCGTACCCTTTGAAAGCTTTTTAAATGTGTGTGAGAGCTTCGTTGTATCAGCTCTATTGACAAGCTTTTTGCCCTTGTAAAGGTATACTCTGTATCCGCTTACACCGGCAACCTTTTTCCATGAAGCCGTGATTGAGTTTGTGGTCTGCTTAACGCTGATCTTGCTCGTCGCGGCGGGAAGAATGTTGAAGTTCAGCTTTTTGCTGCCGCTGTAATTGCCCTTGAAGGTAACGGTTACTGTTGCCTTGCCGATATTTTTGTTTTTGCTGTAAGCAACGGTGTAATCTGTTCCATTCTTAAGCGTTTTTTTGTTTGCATCCTTAACGATGACCGAAGGCTTCTGAACCTTTCCGTTATATGTATACGACGACTTTTTCAGCGAAACTGTCTTAATTCTCGCTATCGAAATTGTTGGTTCTATCATACTGCAAACAGTGCACTTCTTGGTAATCTTGCCATTTGAGGTAAGAGTAGCCTTGACAACAGACTTGGAGTACTTATGACCGAGAGCCTTGACTTTGGTCTGAGCGACTATAACGGTGTTACAAACCGAACAGTGCTTACCTTTGGTGAGACCCGTCTTTGTGCAGGTTGCTTTAATTTCGTTATCTATAACCGCATTATGTTCCTTACAGGAGATGTTAACTATGCAGTCTTGACTTTCTGAATTAGTGATATACGGTGTAACATCGTAGGTTTTGTCTTTTTCAAGTCTGACTTCGGTAATTTTGCCTTTATCGTTACTAGAGACGGATTCACTAAGCCGGTTATTCTCAACAAGGTTTACTTCTGTTCCCTGAATATTTCCGCTGCCGAGATTTGACGAAGTTATGGTGATAAGATAAACCTTCGTTTCCGTCGGAGTAAAGAAGTAAGCGGTTATGTTTTTACAGGAATTGTCACCGTAACCTATTTTGGTCGGGTTAACATATTGATTGCAGCTTTGGCAGTATGTGCCATTACATACAAGGCTCTGATGCTGCTTCGGAATGACTTTCTGAATTGCATACTCACAGCCAGTGTGTTTGCAGTGTCTGGATTCCCTTCCATCTTTGTCGCAGGTTGCCGGCCAGTCAACCGTATAGGTGTCGCTCAAATCGTGTCCAAGTGCTGGCAGTTCGGTGTAACCCTCATAATATTTGCAGCCGAAGCACTCATAGCCGACCGTTCTTCCCTTTCTGATGCATGTTGCCTCTTTAGCAGCGAGAGTTCTGCCAAACTGATGCTCCTGGAAGCTTTCAAGAGCATCACACTTTTTACAGTACTTGTAGTGACCAAGAAGTGATGTCCTTTCCTCTAATTCAGGCTCAGAATCGTGACAGGAGGAGATAATTTTTATATCCGCATCCAACTTAACAAAGTCAGGCCAGGTATTGTATACCCTGGTACCGTTGTGCATACTAACATAGTTCGGCTTTTCCAGAGATTGTGATAGAACTATGTCATAGAAATGAGGAGGCTGGCCACCGTAATAGATTGAATTTACATTTCCCTTTTGTCCAATATAACAGCCGCCAAGCCTTACTTTTCTGCTGGATGGGGTGTTTTGGAAATATATTGTGCTGAACGGCTGTTCATTAAGAAGTTGATTTGAAATTACTTCTATTTCTGAGTTTCCTGTTATTGTAACATTGCCCTGCGGCTCCAATCCGTATGAATATATACAAGACGGGACGCGTGCATTATTCTGAATAAGAGTACCGGTGATATAGAGATTGTTTATATCATAGAAGGAAATAACGTGGTGCCTGTTCTTATCGTTTATATAAGTGTCACTTCCGGATTGTGCTGTAAGAGTGAGATTATAGTTGATAAACTTCCCTGCTTTTCCAAGAATATTCACATCTGCGTTTGGGTTATTCACAGCGATCATTGAAGTTTCGTTGGCTGTTGAGTTAAAGATTATCTGTCCGCCGGACTGGGTTGTGGTAATTGTGAAGTCGGTGTTTGCCTTGGAACCCGAAAAAACCACAAACAGATCCCTTGTCTCCTCGTCTGAACGAATATCAGTTGTAACTTTCAGGGTTTTTCCGTTCAAGTCAAGGGTGATTTTTCCGGGATAGCTAACTGTGATTTCGGAATACCACTCCTGCTCATCCTGATAGCTCCAATCGCTCGGAACTTGCTCTTCGTAATCTATGTTATTTTTGAGAACAACAAGCTTATCGGGTGGATTTGTCTCGTTTGAGGTGGCTTCAAGAGCTTTTTCAAGCTCAGCAAAGTTGGTTACATAGGTTGTGTTTTCGTCAACCGAATGATTGTCCGCTGCCGAAACAGTAAATACTGATGCCTCGAGCATCAGTATGACTAATGTTACGACAGTCAAAAGTTTTTTCTTTTTGTTCATAGGTTTCCCTCCTTTTAAAATTAATAATATGTAAATGTTTCCCTTCCCTACCTTAATCGGCAATGCAGAATTTTAACAGGTTTCAGATTTTTATTTTCCACTTTTCGCTATCTCCGTGAAGGCTATAACCACAATAAGAACAGCATTCGTTTTCATCTGGCAAGAATGTTGCTCCGCAGCTCGGACATTCCTTTTCAACAAAAAATTCACCGTCAGACTTTCTTTTTTCTGGATATCTAGCCCTTTGCATGGTCAGTTTCTTTTTAAATTTTTTTGTAAACGGTTTCTTATTTTCAGGAAGAAAGGTTTTCGTTCCATAAACTTCAGACTTAACCGTTGTTATTTCATCTGTGTTAGAGACTTTTAAAAGCTTGATCGTGCCGATACTGAAATCAAGCAGATCATTGTCATTTTCGTTTTTGCTAAAGTATTCGTTTAAGCAGGATCTGAGGTAGTTCTCTGAATATCCTACGATCTTTTTCGCTAAATTGTCTTGTTTAACTTTTCCACAAATAATAGGTGTAACAATCGTTCCAAAAGCAAGAATCGCTGCACCGACGCCGGCTGCAAGGGAAATCTCCGTATCCTCGATCAAGTATAAGCATGGAAAGACACTTAAGAAAAGTATGAAACCGGACAATAGAAGCTGTAAAAATCTTTTCATATTTGTACTGATAGTTTCATAAATCTCAAACGATTCGGTCTGCCAATCGTAAAACTCGTTTTTTATAACGGCGCCGCAATATTCACAGGTAACCTGCTGACTGTTCAGCTTGACTCTTGCACCGCATGATGGGCAGGTTATTCTCAACATATCGTGATAATAGCTTTTCTTATTCTCTTTTTTGTCTGTGCGGCGAACGTGTCTCGACTGAAGTATTCGGAGATATGAATTTTTACGGTATATCTCATGCTGAACCCTGTTGCCTTGCATTGACTCGAAACGCTCCAGGGTGCTGCACTTCAAAACCGATTCCCGCCATTCTCTGCCATCATCGTTCCATGTTTCAAAGTTATTTTTAGGAATGGGAACAACATCCGTGACGTAAATTTTGCGGCATAGCTTATTCTTATTAAGTACGTCGATCTGACTGACGATTTTTTTTCGAAAAGCCAGGTCCATTCTTGCCGTAAGAAGCTTTTGATCCGCTTTTCCAAGCGGAATCAGTACTCTTTCAAATGCTTTTCTTATATCCTTTCGGATTTTCGAATCCTGTAGAGGAGTTTCCCTTTTTGCCAGCAATCTTTCCAGCTTAGCTTTTTTCAAATTCTTGGGAAGATATTCCGAAAAATCCATTACAAGTATACTTTTACCGATATAGAATGTACATAATATAGCAAAAGAGGCTGCAATGCACAGCGATACTGATAAATCCATAAAATCACCTCTGATTTATTCCTTGCTGACCACCTCATTTTCGTTCTTCTTTTTCCGTTTGTCTTTTACAATGTCACATATCATTATAACAACGAGGAAAAAGCCAAAGGGGATCGCCGCACAATAGAGAAGGAAATCAACGGGATTCCCCTCCGGGGAAAGCTTGTAATTTCCTTTTGTAGTTTTATAGACCTCTACTTTTATTGTATCGCCTTTTCTCAATTTATCGTATGTGTATCCTTTTGCGATATCTCTTGACCAAACACGCTCTTCGCATTTCCCTTTATAGGTTTTTCCGTCAATTTCATATGAAATTCTGAATTTATATGTTGTATAATCTACATCGCCATTGTCATCCTTACTATCGTGGGTTGAAAAGTCAACAATAACAGCGGAAACTTTCCGTATATCAGTTGAGGCTGCATATTCTTTCTTTTCAATTCTGCTTGTGACAATTCCGAATACACCCAAAACCATCGATGCTATGCCGGCGACCATAATAAATATGGTCATTTTGATGTGCTCTTTTCTTTTACTCATAACAAGTTCTCCTTTCGCAATCAGGACTGTGCCCGAAAGAGTTCAGGCACAGTTCCCAATTTTAAGCCATATTTGTCTAAAGGCTGTCAAGAAGTCCTGTCTATTTTTTTTGAATAGGATTTCCGTCTTTGTCAGTGAATTTGCCGGTAATGATCTTTATCAGATCAACAAGTACACCGATTCCAAAAACGCCGGCGGTAAAAAGATAGAGAATGCCTGATCCTACTTTGCCCACATAGAAACGGTGGCCACCAACTCCGCCGAGGAAAAGGCAGAGAAGAAGGGCTACAAGCCAATCCTTTTCCGTCTGTCCACTGCCGTTTACACCAACGGGCGCTACATAATCTTCAACCTGCTCGCCGTTGAGTATCTTTTTAACATTTTCGGTCACCTCATCAAGATACTCACCTCTTTGAATAGGAAGATTAGCTACTCCGCTTACACCTTTTTGAATTACGCTGTTTTTGTCAACTCGCATACCATTGACGGTTGTTGTGTTCTCCTGGATGTTTGCCATGACTTTAATTTTGTTGCCATCCTTAACAAAGACCCAGACCGTAACGTCGAGGTTCGGTTCTTTCTCAAAGGAAATGCGCTTTCCAGGGATACCCCCTTTGATTTTGAAAGGCATTTTAAAAGCCGAAGCATGTGTGTTAAGCTTTTCGTATACGTCTTCAATTGTAGTTGTGTAAGAGAGTTCAAACTCCCTCGGGGCTGTTGCAGCTGCCATTGATTTAATATCTACCATATTTTTTCCCTCCTTTTTTATTTTATTATTCCGTGCTTTAACTCACACGGTAGATTACGGTCGTCCCTCAATTTCATCAATCTGGCCCGTATACTGTACACTCATACCCATGCTTATGTAGTATTGCACCGCCTGAGACTCCAAAAGGATTTCCCTTGCTATTGCTACATTCTTATCCTCGGACTCACCGCTGCTGACATAATCGGAATATATTGAAAAATCATAGTAATTTCCGTCAACAAGCTGCCCATCCATTCCTGACAGCATCGGGAATACCGAAAAAGAGTCGTTTCCTTTTTTAAAGCTCAGCGATACATTTGAATGTATTTCACTTTCATTGCAGCGCAGTAAAAAATAATCAATTCCATTTCCGTTGTAATTATAGAGTGTATTGTCGGTATTTACAGAATATTCACCATTATCAGTTATTTCCGCCCGATAAACAGACACACTGTATTTTGTATCGGCAATAACTACCGCATAAAGCTCCGCACCGCCTACATTTACAAGGGGCGCGCCGCAGAGAAAATCATATTTATCCGCATACTGACTGTCTTTTACGAAATTTAGGATTTCTTCCTCATCAGCCTCGTAACCGACATAACCGATATAGGCAATCCCAACCGATTCTTTGTTATCAAGAATGGTGTTTTGAAGTTTTGATAAATCTGTGTCTTTTTGTACCGATGCTTCTGTGGTCGCTTCTGTAGTTGCCTCAATGGTTGCTTCTGTAGCCGCCTCTGTGGTTGCTTCTGTGGTCGCCTCTGTGGTTGTGGCGGTTGTTTTATCTTCGGTCAGATTAGAATCCTCTGACGGTTTTGCCACACATCCAGAAACCAAGGCTGGCATAATTAAAACCATCAACAGGGTCATAATGTATTTGTTATATTTCAACATTCATTGCTCCCCCTTTCTACTACAACTATAGTCTTACACATTCTATTGTACGGATTTTTTGAGGTCTGTCACTGGCACAAGTGCCAGTGACAGAAAAAACTATTTTCAAACTTTTTTGACTTTGGGACATAAAAACCCCTTGACCGTGTCAGTCAAGGGGTTCATTTACTCTATTCGTCTTTTAAAGTGGTCACCATGAGCTTGTTCTCAATAGCTGTCACAACCAACGCTTCTCGATTCTCAAATCTACCTTTTTCAACCATATCGTCTAAGTTCCAGCGCACACCGTTTTTGGAGATGCCCAGTTTATCGGCAATCTCCTGGTATGTAAAGCCCTTTATGTATAAGCGGAGAATATCAAGCTGTCGGGGCGAGAATGTATCGGACATTGTGCCTTCCATTTCAATTGCAGGAGAGGTGTCAGGAAATACTTTTTCGCCTGCAAGGGTACGCCTTATCACACTTATCAGCTCCTCTGTGCCGTGGTCTTTATACCACAGACTGTCTGCTGCACCTGTCTTTGCTCGTTCCAATACCTGCGGGTCGACAAGTGAGGTTACAATTACTATTTTGATATTCGGAAAAGCCTTTTTTATACGTTTTGCGGCGGCAAGACCGGAGTGCTTGTGCTGTGTTTGTACATCCATAAGAATAAGCTGTATTGAACAATTGCAGTTTTTCTCTGCCTCAAAAGCGTCACGATATACGCCAACAAGGCGAAAGATTTCGTTTGATTTCAGCCGCTCGGCAAAATGCTTTTGAATATATAAATCATCTTCAACCAGTATTGTATTTATCATATATCGTTCTCCTTTTATTGAACATCAGCTCATTAATAATCGTATTTGGCGAGAGCTGGTGCTGCATGTCAGGTTTTCATATAAAACTTGACGCATCCTCTGGAATGATAAGCAGCAATTCAAATCGTGGTTTATATACAGTGTGCATTTCTCCACCGGCAGATTCTATGCTGTGGCGAATCGACGAGAGTCCGCTGCCCTCCTTAATAGGGTCCGACGGTGCAGCGCCATTGTTCGTTATCGTAATATCAAACACATCCTTTCGCCCATTTACGCTGATATATACCTCATTGCCTCCGGCATGCCTGATACAATTTGTTACACATTCTTTTGCAGCGACAACGGTAAGCTCTTCGGCAAGTGAATCGGCCGGAAGGCATCCATCCATCATCACCGTTACACCGAGGATTTCCGCTGTCTGAACAACCTCTTCCATCGTTCCGCTGGCTGTCACTCGATCACTTGTAAGCACTGCGGTTGCTTCCTGTAAAGCCTCAAGCTTTTTGTCAGTGTTTTCGTCGCTTTCCATTATATCACGAATTGTCAGCAAGCTTCTTCCGATTGTGTCATGAATATGTATTTTCAGGTCAAGAATTTCTTTTTCTTTTATATCATCGGCCATTCGTTCATACATTTTTTGGAGCTTTCGATTGACCTCTTTCAGCTCATTGTTAATAGCAGTTTGACGAACGTTGCCATTATAAAGTTCAGTGACATTATGCGCTGTCATTTGAAGCCAGTTTTCATCATTGTCAACGGCTATATTCTGCTTGCGGAATTGCCAAACTGTCTTATCGGGCAGTATGTAACAATCTCCGTTAGCGATAATACTTTTATCGGGGTGCTCCAACGCTTTTTCAAGATCGTCGGTAATCTGAAACTCATGCCCGCTCAGTGCAAACGACAGACGGCGCATACGGTCATTGCAAAGGACAATACGCCCGTTCGGATCGGCAAAGCACACCCCCATAGGCAGCTTGTCTGTGGCATCTTTAACGGAAAATGGAGATAGCATGTTCTTTCGGCGGCGATACTCTCTCGTCATAGCAAAGGCAAAATGAACAACAACAACGAAAATTACTGTAATGAAAATCAGCCAAGGCGCATCTAATAAAAATGCATCCTTGCCATTGAACGGATCCCCCTGTGTTACCGAGAACAAAAGCGTAAGCAAAAACGCAAAAATCACAAGACTCGGTAAATTATCATGCAATTTTGAACGATGCGAAAGTTGATATATATAAAGTCCCAATTCAAGCACAGCTTCCACAAACAGCAGAAGTGGTATTAAGGTCTGCAAAAAGACCGGAAGTGAAGAAAAGGCACTCATACGGCGGCACCTCCCTCAATAATAAATACAAGATGCTGGTAGCCTGCGTCATCGTCCATTTCATAAAGAACGTTACCTTTATTTAAAAAGATCGACAGGTCGGCTTCGCAACAGACATTCAGCGACAGCCGCAATCCGTTTATATTTGCGAGGCTTATCTGCACACTTGTTAAATTTTCAAGATCTGCTTCTATTACTTCCTCATAAAAATCTAATATCGCAGCAGCATTTTTGCCCGAAAGCGTGGAAAGTTCACTGTCCACATACAGAGTATTGCGTACATTTAAAAGCTTTAATGTCTGTAACGATTCGGAAAAAGCTCTCTCAAGCTCGCTGACTGCAACCTTACAATCTCTGTCGGCAAGCAGTGTCAGATGCTTACGGCGTTTGATATAACTGCATAAAACGGCAATCTCGGCAAGTAGCATTTTAACTCTGTCTGTATCAGATTTTGAGATTCGGCGGTATTCCTGTGTCAATGCCGAAATGCGGTTGATCTGTTTTTGTGTTGCCGACTGCAATAGATCGAACAGTCGGTTTTGCTCCTCCACCTTGCGGCGTTTCGACTCCCGCCTGTATTCATAGCGAAGAATCTCATTTCTTTCGGCAAGCTCTTCCGCAAGACATTCTGATTCTTCCTTAATGGCAAGCAGCGCCGACACATCCTCTGTCCATACCGCATAACCGCCGCCGATGGGCATAGTATGTACGGTCAGCCCACCGTCTACTGTGACAGGAGCTTTCTCGGCTTTTCTCATTGTTTCCTTTGATATAGGTTCAATATTCAACGCTGCATAGCGAATGTTGAAGTCTCTGTCAGTAATTTCTGCCGATGTGCCGACAGATGAGGCAAAAAGATCTGCGTAACGGCTGTTTGAATGAATATATCCGCAAGCAATGCAAGCCTCGAAACCGAGCATATACATAAGACTTTGAAATGCCGTAACGTCACCGAATAAATGTTTCAGCCATGGCGTACCAACATAGTTCAATGCAAGATAAGCCAGCGATATCGCAAATGGAATTACGGGCAAATAACGATGCTTACCGTTCTTTAACCTGCATTTAAAGAGCATAAAAATAAGTGCTGCTACGGCACAAAACACCTGCCATACGATCACGGCAAAATAGCACACACCGTAGCCATGATCTGCATCAGACCAGACATCCGCATCTTTAGGGAATGTGAAAACTAATTGATGTAGATCATTCGTAAGCACTAGAATAAGCAAAACTCCCGAAACGGCAGACAATAGCCAGACAGATTTTGGCAGTTTATATTCATCGGGCTTGCCCAGAGACATTGCGATCAGCAGTGCAAGCATGGGTACAAACAGCATTGGCAGATAGAATAGATACCACTGGTATCTTATTGCAACCGGCTGCCAGAATATAAAGTATTTTGCTGAGCGAAAGGTAAACCACAAAATCAAAAGCACCGAAACGCCTACCAGATATTGTCCGACCTGTTTCTGCACGATACGTTGGCGGATTGAAATTCCCCAGGCGGCATAAAGCCCGATATAAATGAAACTACGCAGATAAGAAAACAGAGTAGGATAGAAACTTCCTCTTCCAATAAGTCGAAAAGAATATGCCAAAATTACGGCAAACAAGATCAGACTCATAGGAAGCAAAGGTTCTTTGTGGAGTTTTTTGTGAAGATCTTTATGAAGTATGTTGAAGATATACGATCTACTCCCCATGCCTCTTCACCTCAATCCTGCCTCTTCCACTCTCCTTAACATCATAGAGGGCGTTATCCGCCTCCTCATACATCTCGTTGAATGTCAGTTCAGTTCTTGCGATCACCGCACCCATGGAGATTCCTGTTCCTCCCTCTGTGGCCTTCACAGTCAGGTTCACCTTGTCAAATATCTGCTGGGCACGTTCCCTTATCACGTCATCAGACACACTCTTGTTGAAGAACAGCATGGCTGCAAATTCATCACCGCCCATACGGCATGCATGGTCATCACCGCGGAGTGCCGCCTGCAGTGTCTGTGCCACAAGGACAAGATATTTGTCGCCATTGTGATGTCCGTAGGTGTCGTTGTACTGCTTGAATCTGTCTACATCCATCATGATCATCACCGCTGTGTGCGTACACTCAAGAAGTCTCTGCTCCATGTCACTTCTAAATGCCGCATGGTTCAAAAGTCCTGTGAGGGGATCTGTACGATAGGTATTCTCCCAGTTTCTGAGTCTCACATCTGCCTTATTCTGCTCCGCATCTGTCAGCATCTTCAAAGCATATGTACTTGATACATCCACTATTACTATTTCCCCTCTGTCTTTCTGAAGTGCCGAATCATAAAACATTCTTCCAGTGCATAATACATATATATCCCTGCCATCCTTCCGATGTATCTTGTGTTCCTGAAATACAAATGTGCTCTTTGCCAGATTCGCATTTACCTGACAGAGATATTCTGTTTTATCCTCGTCCGGTATAAGGTCGATCTGGGTTATGATATTATTCTCTATGTCCTCCTTGCTGTAACCCGTAAGCTCCTCAAAATTATCGTCTACAGATATGATCCTCCAGTTTTCATCCACCAGATATCTGCTATATTTGACTGTATGTACACGAAACGCATCCTTGCCATATTCAGTAAAATCCACCATCTGTCTGCGCGCCATAATCCGGATCTCTGTCTGTTCGTCGTCTGTGCTGGCGCCATCACCATCAGCGTCCGCCAGACCATCTCCTGGGGCAGTTCGATCCCCAACATTCTCTCCATTACCATCTGCACCGACACCACCATCAGCAGCCCCTTGCTTTGAGTCAGCTGCCAGCGAATCTGCATACTTCTCTGATACAAGCCTTATAAACTCCGAAACTATATATGGATCAAACTGGCTGCCCGCGCAGCTCTTTAATTCTTCTATCGCTTTTGATATCGGCATACCCTTTCTGTAAGGTCTGTCATTGATCATTGCGTCAAATGCATCGACCACCGCGATCACACGTGACAGAACCGGTATGCTTTCACGGCTCAGTCCATCCGGATATCCATTTCCATCCCATCTCTCATGATGATGCCTTATCTCCTCCGCGATCTGTCTGAGTTCTGTGTTGCTCATGGCGATCTCATAACCCTTCTCAACGTGGGAACGCATGATCTTCCATTCCTCATCCGTGAGTTTTCCCGGCTTGTTGAGTATCTCCATAGGAACTCCTACCTTCCCTATGTCATGGAGCAGACAGAGCAGCGCCAGCTTGCTCTGCTGGATATCTGACAGCTCTATTCGTCTGCCAAGCTCAGCCCCCAGCTCCTGTGTACGACGCACATGCTGTTCCGTATCGCTGTCGCACTCCTCAAGAGCCCTTATGAGTGATGTCAGCATATCTGAGTGCGATGATTCACTGTCCACAAGCTTTTTTGTCTTCATGGCTGTTGCCGCATCAATGATTGCAGCGACTATGCTCTGTCCCTCATCCGCAGCCACCCCCACTGCATACTGTATACTTCCATCATACTGTTCTTTGACCTTTTCGACACATGCAGCCATCTCTTCCTCACTGCTGTGACTGCAAAGTGCTATCAGGTGCGCATCAATACCCCTGACATAATATGTTCTCTCCGGAAAGTTCTTTCTCATGATGCCCGCAAGTGCATTTATCCTCTGGTCACCCGCCTGATTACCACGAGTGCTGTTGATCACAGACAATCCGTTGATATCGCATATTGCCACTCCAACCGGAAACGTAAAATGGTCCACCTCTTCCATGGCAAGTCTCTGAAAGCTATCCCATTTCTGAAATCCTGTAAGCATATCCGTCTCCAGAGATATATCAGAAAATACAAACATCTGACCAAGTCTGCGGCCTTCCTTGTTGTCAAGCCTTCTGATATCGCACCTTAAAGGTCTGTCTCCATCATCACCTTTTATATAGCACTGCAGAGAAAAACTGTCGTCATCAGCTGCAAGATCAACGGACAGATCATACGTCTCAAGAAACTGCTGCAGATTCTCACATTTGCAGAGGAGTTCCTTTCCAAGGAAATCATCCGCCCTGTCATTGTGCAGGATCAAATGATTGTCATAATCAAACAAAACTATTCCCTGACCTATATTCTCGAATATGTTTGTCTTTAGTTTGTTGAGCATTCCATGGGTTGAATAATTAAAGCAGCTCCAGTACAGAATATATGATGTAAGACTGTAGCCACAGATGGAATAATCCAGAAGTTTGTATACCTCCGCTCCCGGAACGTAGAGAAATATTGCATTTATCCCGACAAGCGCAAGAATTCCCAGGATGACACTGCTGTACTGCAAACGATATTCATGTGGAATCTTGCAAAGCTTCTTTAAAAGGAGTATGAGTACCACTCCCACCAGCGCATATGAAAAAACCAGATGCATATCATACAGCGGTTTCATATCATAGCTGTATTTTGCTATCACGGTGTCTCTTCTGACATACCCTATCGCTATATTTTTGAATGGGTTTATGGCAAATATTACAAGCTCATACAGACAGTAAAAAAAGCAGACGCCTATCGCTGCTCTTCCATACTTTGAAAAACGTCCTTTTGTAAAATAAACAATAAATATGAGCAGACATACCAGCATATAATCAATGCTTACGAAATATATACTCGACATGACGGACATGGCCATATACGAATCGCTTATAATGCTGATAAGATAACTGACATCAACTATAGCTGCTCCTATGCAGGCAAGCCCCAGAAACCTTCCCGTCGTCTTATTCTTTTTTATGGATTTCATACCCAGTATAATATCTGTAGCGGCTATTATGATCGACGAAAAGACATATGTCTTCAAAACGACTTCATTCATACTCATTCCTCCTGAAGCGCAGCAAAATATGGTTATATTTTACTACGTATCAAGATATGGGGCAATGTGGAAATTTTATCTATTCTCTCCCTTTTGAACATAAATTTCACTTGGTCTGACGGAATTCAAATATTGAACACACCTGTATTTGATGATAAAATCTACTATATTTATTGAATTTGGAGAACTAAGATGCAGAAAAAAATCGCTCTAATAAATGATGTTACAGGATTCGGAAGATGTTCCATCGCTGTCATGGCGCCGATAGTGTCCGCCATGAAGATCCAGGCTGTCACTGTGCCAACAGCAATACTATCTACACATACACAGTTTCCTATATTTTACTTTGATGACTACACACCCAAAATGCGGGATTACATCCAGACCTACAAAGATCTGGAGCTGCAGTTCGATGCCATATCAACAGGATTTCTCGGTTCTGAGGAACAGGTTGATATAGTTATCGACTTTATCAAATACTTTAAAAACGAGAAGAATTTTGTTATCGTCGATCCAGTCATGGGTGACTACGGCAAGCTGTACCCAACCTATACCGCATCTATGTGCAGCAAGATGAAGGAGCTTGTAAAATATGCCGACATTATCACTCCTAATCTGACGGAGCTTTGCACCCTCCTTGATCTTCCATATCCGGAGCACACTGTGACCGTGAACGAGCTAAGGCAAATGTGCATGACCCTGGCGGAGCAGGGACCGGAACATATCGTTGTGACAGGAATACATTTCAATAAGACTCAGATAGCCAACTTCATCTACAACAAGGATGAGGATTTCCAGATGGTCATGGTTGACAGGATCGGCGGCGACAGGAGCGGCACCGGAGATGTGATCGCAGCCATCATTGCGGGTATGTATCTGAACGGACACAGCGTCTATGAGTCCGTGAAAAAGGCCGCTTCATATGTATCAAAGTGCATAAGCTACTGCGTTGAGAACAATGTTCCGGAGAACTGGGGATTGTGCTTTGAGATGTACATGAAGGATCTGACTGAGGAATAACTTAAACGATTGGAGATTCAACTATGGTTTTATACACTGTAACCGGAAAAGTCGGTGAGGAAGGTTACCTCGACATTGCAAAGAGCGGGGATCTCACAGGCAAAAATATATATGTAAACATGACAAACAAATGTCCATGCAGCTGTGTGTTCTGCCTGAGGCAGACAAAAAAGCAGCAGGAGAACAATACTCTCTGGCTGAAGGATGGCGAGCCTTCTATAGAGGAGGTTCTGGAACTTTTCTCAAAGTATGACCTGAATATCATAAATGAACTTGTATTTTGTGGATTTGGCGAGCCTCTTGAGAGACTTGAAGATGTGTGCGCGGTGATCGATTCACTGAAAAACACATATCCCAATCTCAAAGTCCGTCTCAACACCATCGGACTTGCCAATCTTATATATGGGAGAGATGTCACACCAGAGCTTGAGGGCCGATTCGACACTGTATCAATATCCCTGAACGCCCCTGATGAAAATGAATTTCTTGAACTGACCAGATCACGCTATGGGATCCAGTCCTACGCGGCCATCAAGGATTTTGCCGTTCTTGCAAAAAGGTACGTGCCACACGTTGTCATGACAGTTGTTGACAAGGTCATGCCCGAGGATAAGATCAAGCGATGCCGCCAGATATGCAAGGATTTAGGCGTGACTTTGAGGGTTCGCCCATTTGAAAATTAACCGCATTTTACAGTGACACTTACAAAGGAGGTACCGCTATGTTTCAATCTCTAGAGTTAAAACACCCAAGATTTTATCAGATATTCCGCCTGTTCATCGTCGTATTTGCATCTATACTATACGCATGGAATCTCCGATGCTTTGCCAAGACCGCAGGACTGTTTCCAAGCGGGTTCTCCGGAGCATCCCTGCTTCTCCAGAACATTGGAATAAAATTTCTGCACATAAGCGTGCCTTTTGCAGTGTTCAACATTGGACTGAATCTGTTTCCCACATACATATCATACAAATATATCGGCAAAAGATTTACCCTCTATTCGATCATAGTCATTCTTCTGTCGAGTATATTTGTGGATATTCTGCCATCATATGTATTCACTGACGACATAATGCTTGTAAGCCTGTTCGGCGGTCTCATCAACGGACTCGCCATCAGCCTGTGCCTGAACGTTGGAACCAGCACCGGGGGAACTGATTTCATCAGCATATTCCTGTCCCACCAGAAGGGTATAGATGCGTGGAACTACATACTGCTCGGAAACATCGTGATGCTGATCGCCGCCGGTGCACTGTTCGGCTGGTCAAAGGCTCTGTACTCCATCATCTACCAGTTCTGCAGCACGCAGGTGATCCAGCTTCTGTATAAGAGATATAAGAAAGAAACGTTGTTCATCATCTCCGACAAGTCAAATGAGATCTACCACGCCATCAGCGACCTGACTCACCATGACGCTACTCTGTTCAAGGGTGTCGGATGTTACGAGGAGAAGGAGAAAACCCTCATCTACTCCGTCATCAACTCGGAAGCGAAGCGTGAGCTCATACCGATGATCCGTGGGATCGATGAGCACGCATTTATCAACGTGGTCAAGACCGAGGAGCTGGACGGAAGGTTCCATGATATTCCTCACGACTGATGATCAATGAACTGCCACTTGTATCCGAACGATCATAATACCTTTACGAAATGAACGCACAATAAACATTCCTATCACCAAATACATATCTCTTATAAGTTGGCCTTATACAGCGTACCGCGCCTCTTCATCCACACAAATGCTCCCACGCATATCACTATGGATATAAATGATCCAGCCGGTGCCGCAAATCCCATCGGGAACAATGTGTCAGGATACATGATAGATGCAATGTAAGATCCCGGAATCCTTGCACATACTATGGCTATCATGTTGTGTATGAAGCCTATGTAGGATTTGCCGTATGCACAGAAATATCCGGTGAAGCTGAAGTGGATTCCTGCAAATACGCAGTCCACGATATAGCTGCTTATATACTGGACACCCATGGTCACAACCACCTTGTTCTTGCTGAAAAGTCCCACGAGCTCAGGTGCAAACAGTTCAACAACAGCTATTGCAATGACTCCATAAGCCACTATGATCCCCAGTGCGTATCTCAGGACCTGCTCCGCCCTGTCGTGCTTTCCCGCTCCTATATTCTGGGCGGCAAGCGCCGACACTGTGGCGAGCATTGACGATGGAACTATGAAGATAAAGCTTATCATCTTCTCCACAACACCCACTGCCGCCGCGTCATTTACACCACGTTTATTCGCAATGACGGTTATGATGATGAATGCTATCTGTATACAGCCGTCCTGAACAGCCACCGGAAGACCTATCTTTACGATCTCTCCGAGCACAGATCTTCTCGGAACAAAATCATTTTTCGTAAGTCTCAGCCCTGTGTTCATTCTCTTTATCGCCACAAATGATATTATAACGCTAAAGGTCTGTGCCAGCGTCGTTCCAAGGGCAGCGCCAAGAGGTCCCATGCCACAGACACCTATAAATATATAATCAAGTGCAATATTAAGGCCGCATGCAACCGCGATGAAGTACATAGGACTCTTAGAATCGCCAAGTCCCCTGAATATGGAACTTATCACGTTGTATGCTGTTATAAATGGAATTCCTATGAAGCATACTATCAGATAATCCGTGATTCCTTTGACAGCCTCCTCCGGGGTATCCATAACTGCAACTATTGGATTTATAAAAATGAGCAGCATTACTGTAAGCAATACTGATATTATCATGAAGATGGTGACTGTATTTCCTATGGCCGCCTGTGCATCCTGAAGCTTCTTCGCCCCCACTGCTTTTCCTATGACAACAGTTGTTCCCATGGCAAGTCCCACCAGAATAACCGTGAGCATGTGCATGACCTGGGAGCCATTTGCCACCGCTGTGGTGGCTCCGGCATCATTGCCACAGAACTGCCCTATGATGAACAGATCCGCCATCCCGTATAGAGTCTGTAGAAAATAAGATAATAGATAAGGCAGTGCAAAGTACGCCATCGTCTTTGGCACACTGCCGGTCGTAAGGTTCTTTTCCATTGATTTGTATGGCCTCGTCTTTCATGTTGATGTGGACGGAGGGCGTCCGTTACCTCCGTCCCCACATGATATTAAACCTTACAACAATTGTAATGTCAACACATCAACTCTACCAAGGATACTGTCCTTTCTTGGCATATGGCAGGAGTTTTCCGTCAAACTTGATGATGACTCTGTGGTTGCCCTCGGCATCCTCAGTCACATCCACGTCAAGGCCAAAATCGATGGCACTCATGATGGCATTTCCGCCCTGCTCATGGATTATGTCCTTGATGGCAGGGCCATATGTATCAATGACCTCATGAAGTCTGTAGAGAATAGGATCCGTGTTGCCTTTATATGGGTGCTCTGCGAGAAATGCCGTGGCTGACTTATCTATTCCCAGTGCTTCTGCAAGCTTATCGCAATATTCTTCAGGCACATACTGCTGTCCCTCAAATGCTGATGCGAGCCATACTTTATTCACACCTATTTTCTCTGCCAGCGCCTCATATGTGAGTCCGCTTGCCTTTTTTGCTGCCTTCATAGCGTCAAGTTCATCTGCGTGCTGCAATCTGATAAGATAATCTGCATTGTTCATCGGTGTCATAATATCATCCTCCTCAAAAATCTGTACGGATATAAAATCCATCATAAAAAAATAGAGGCACTGCAAGATTCTGCAGTACCTCTTTGTACATCTGAGCTAATAATAGTCCTCTATCCCCAATATTGCAATACACAATATTATTTATTTTAATTTAATTCTTCAAATATCTATGCCAATCTGAACATTGTCATTCTCTTAATCGCATACTTATCATGCAACTATTATGGACATAAGATAGAATGGTGTTGTACCCACACTCTCATCATCAAGAACCGTTATCTCAAGTGTGTGTTTCTTCTTCTCACCATGATGAAGCACAGGCTCTATATACAGACAGTCACCCCAGTCCTCATCAAAATTGCCATCCAATAAAACCGGATGCTCGACATCTCCATCAAGCACAGCCTGAGCCCTGACAGCAGGTCTTGATATGGTCTTTCTGTACTGTATTCCTATGCAGTTGCCCTCAAGTTCAAATATTATGCTATCACCGGCATTTTCTCCGATCCATCCATTCTTGAAATGATCAAGGTGTCCCATCTTCTCATGAGTATCAGCCCTGAACCCTGAAAGCTTAGGACATATCTCGCGTATGGTAAGCCTCTTTGCATACTCATAAGCATTTGCGGTCACAGGTGCCGGAAGTACACATGAGCAGGCTGATTCGTCCTGGATATCATTCTCTGTGTCCGCGCCAGCATCTGCGGCATCCGTATTTGAGTCATCAGTCAAATTCTCATCTTGTATGAGATCATCCATAATTCTCTCAAGAAACTTTGTTATCTCACCGGCTACCAGACCATGTCCCTTATCATTTGGATGAAGTCCATCCGGGGTTATGTCGATCCTGTTATATTCTCCCGCCTTCATCCGCCTGTATATGGTGTCGTGCACGCTCACATGTGGCACTCCATAGTGATCTGCAAGTCTGTTGTGAATATCCTGGGTGCTTACACCCGTGTCGTAGAAAACGTTATTGAGCACCACCACCGCCGGTCTTGATGACCAGCAAAGCAATTTTCTCAGCACACCTTCAAAGGTCTCTTCACAGTATATGTTATCCACATCATTTACACTGAAATCCACAACCACAAAGTCCGGCTGGTACATGAGCACATCAGTCACAGCTCTGGACACACCATAGTATGAGTCTGTGCCGCCTATTCCGCCATTCACATAATTGAACTTTGCCTGTGGAAATGTATCACACCACCACTTGTATACCCTGTATGCATAAGTATTTTCATGCTCCGTCGCCAAACTTCCCTGCGTTATCGAACCGCCAAGGAACCCTATTGTAAGTTCCTGTCCACTCTGGGCGCGCTGTATAACTGATTTTATTCTTTCAAGATCATAATTTTCCATGGTTTAACCTCCCCATTTGATCATCAGCTCATTAATAATCCTATATTACCTCTAAGTTAGGATATAATTTAATTCCACCCCTCAATTTCGAGACCTTCTATATATTCGGCCAGCTCCGTTGCCATCTCACACGCCTCTGGTATCCTCAAATGTCCTGGCGTGCCGAATCCGTTTCTTCCATATACGTAATGAGTTATCATTTTATCATTCATATTGTCAACCACTTCACCTATAGCCTTGTCCCATGAACAGTCGTGGCAGAGAAGTGTGGTACAGCAGATTATGTGTGCATCCGGATATGTCTTCCTGAGTTTTCCCAGAAATTTCATGTAGTGGTCACGCCACGTTTCCGCCTGCCTGCCGTTATAGTCATTTTTCATAAAATCATACGGATGGTTGTCATTCTGCCCTATAGCAACTATAACAACCTGAGGTGTGTACTGGGAGAAATCCCACTGTGTCACCGGACCAAATGTAGGGTTGTAGTGAACCTTATCCCACACACTTTCCATGCCAATCTGATTCGGCTCTTGGAACCATCCTATCCTGTCCATGAGAGCTATCCCTCCCTGGGCTATGTCATGAATCTGTGCTTTCAGCTTTCTTGCAGTAATCCACGCATACGAATACCAGCTGTTTGAATAACCGCCATTGTGTACTGGGTCTTCCTTTCCAACGCAGTCGACAGCCTCCGATACCTCGCCCGCTGACACCGAGTCTCCATACACCTCTATTCGCCTGCCTGACAGCGGTTTCAAAGGAAGAAGTCTCTCCCCATCTCCAATCTCATACTCAAGTATTGTTACCTCATGGCATGCATCCTGTCTCTTGAAGAACAGTACACAATGTTCATTTGTATCGTTATCCGGAACAACTATATCAAGTTCTGTAATTCCCTCTTTATTTAAAAGATAACTTCTCTGCGACTGGTCGATTATACATCCAAGATAATTGTCCCAGTAGTTATTCCTGTTGGACACCTTTATCTTAAGAGTATTGCCCGTAAATTTCATCTCCGCAGATGTACAAGGATATACCCACACCGGCTTCTCCGCATCTGTCCAGTCAATACGTCCTGTATACCTGATCATAACATCATTTGGCTTGATCTTCATAATATTGTCTCCTGTCATTCCATTTGTTCTATATACATTATACATTTCTGTTTTCATATTAGTTAAGCTCTACCTAATAGTCAAACTTAATTTAGTTAAATATTAATTATTTTTTAATCACTTTAAACAAAATATGATTGAGAAGGTAGTTTCATATCTATAACACACCCCCATATACGTCTATTGATTATTTTTAACTGCAGTTCTATTATATGAAAGTAAACTATTCAATACATTTTGTAAGGAATGAAATCTATGAAAAGAGTAAACTTTGAAAATGGAAAGATAACTCAAAATATACTCGGTGTGGCCATGCCTATGCTAGTGGCTCAGCTCATAAGTCTTCTGTACAACGTGATCGACCGGATCTACATAGCAAGAATACCTGATGTGGGCACCGCTGCTCTCGGCGGAGTCGGTCTCTGTTTCCCGATCACCATCATAATCACTGCCTTCAGCAATCTGTTTGGCAGTGGCGGTTCCCCTCTGTTCTCAATCAGAAGAGGGATGGGGGATGATAAAACCGCAGATACCATAATGAATACAGCCTTCACTATGTTATGTGGTGCTGCCATTATTCTCATGGCTGTCGGTATGATATTTGCAAGACCGCTGTTGGTCCTGTTCGGAGCATCGAAAAGCGCACTCACATATGCGTACCCATATATGATGATATATCTGCTTGGCACTCTGCCATCCATGGTATCAACAGGCATGAACCCATTCATCAATGCACAGGGATATTCTGTAACAGGTATGCTGACAGTGGCCGTCGGTGCTGCCGCCAACTGTATTCTCGATCCCGTATTTATATTTGTCCTACATCTCGGCGTCAGAGGTGCGGCCATAGCCACCGTGATATCGCAGATCATGTCTGCCGCTTTTGTCCTCTACTTTCTGAAGAACAAAGCCGAATTGCAGGTAAAGCTGCTTTCATTGGGACAATTCAGGGAGTGTGTGACATATGCAAAGGATATTGTCAGTCTGGGAACCGCTGGATTTGTGATGCAGCTCACAAACAGCCTTGTATCAATATGCTGTAACAGTGTCCTGTCACGTACCGGAGGCGATGTCTATGTGTCAGTCATGACCATCGTGTCAAGCGTCAGACAGATCGTCGAAACTCCTATCTGGTCAATAGCCGAAGGTGCTTCCCCAGTCATCAGCTACAATTATGGAGCCAGAAAGCCCGATCATGTCAAAAAATCCATAGCCATCATGTCTCTGCTTGCAGTGATATATATGGTCATAGCATGGGGAATCATCCTGATTGCTCCGGGAGCACTTATATCTGTATTCAGCTCCGACAGTTCACTTATAAGTGACTCCATCCCGGCTCTCAAAATATATTTCGCTGCATTTGCATTTATGCTGCTTCAGTATATCGGCCAGACTACTTTCAAATCGCTGAACAAGAAAAAGCAGGCGATTTTCTTCTCTCTGCTCAGAAAGGCGATCATCGTAGTCCCTCTTACATACCTGCTGCCGTATGCTTTCCATCTCGGAACAAATGGCGTATTCATGGCTGAACCTATATCAAATATACTCGGAGGAAGCGCATGCTTTTTCACAATGCTGTTAACCGTAATACCGGAGCTTAACCGGATGAAAAAATAAAAATGATCCCACAGATATCCATAATAATATCTGTGGGATCAATAATTCTCTCTCTATTTTATTGTCTGGTTAAACTGCTTATCATCTAAGCTGCCTTCTTATCCTGAGTCATGTCTTTTGCATCTGGAGCCGTGATATCCTCTGATTCACGGTGCATCTTCTCACCCCAGTTTTCATCCACAAAGCATTTGATTGCTGCTACAAGTGCTATAACCCCAAATGTATAAGCCAATATATCCATTGCCATAATTATCTCTCCTTCACTGGTAATCTCTATTACATTTAATTCCCAATGAAGGTGCGTTTCTTCCCGTCTGACCTATGTATATATTCCAGGAGTATCCATCTGCGGCTGTTTGTCATCTCGGGATATCTGCCTGCAGATGCACATACACAGAATATCAGACTCAACAGCAATGCCGCAAGAACCGCCGACAGCATCCATGTATCGTCTATGGATTCTTCTGAATTTCCAGTCCGTATGTTTCTTGTCTGGATCACAAGCCCCGCAGAACTGTCAACCATGAGCACATCGTTGTTCCCGGCGTCTATTCCCCGACTCTCACCAAGCAATGATACCGAATGCGCAGAATAATTCCTGACATTCGGGTTGTAAAGCCCACAAACTCCAAGATATGAGACGCACATAACCACAGCAATTATCCATGCATATATATTGTAATGCGCTCTGCATCCTGCCATATGTGCCACCTCCCATACTTGATAAATACATCTGTCTTACTTACCATGTATTATATTATATAAGGGAGTTTTTTTCTTCCGATACACCGCTTCTTTAGCTGTCTCTTTGCCGTTTATTTGTCAATTCTTATCCTGCTCAGGCTGGACAACCTCTATCCTGAACACATTGATCGTGTCCACATCAGGACAACAGAACATTGCAGTTCCCGGCTCATTTCCCGGGATGGTTCCACCATATCTAAGAATATCCACATATGGAAATGCCACATGCATGGCCATGGGACAGAGCTGCCCTCGCTCAGTATCAAAATCGTAGCTGTCACCTATCTTATGCCCCCTGTGGCAGCCGTGAGGGCCTTTGCGGTCTATGAGTGTTATCTTGATCTGCGGTCTGCTCATTCCGTTATCACCTCTATGTACTGTTCAAGAGGGATTCCCTTGTACTTGTCAACATTGTCCTTGTTCAAGGCTATAAGCTTCTCCACCACTTTCATGGCTAACTGCACACTGTCTTCTATGCTGTGTCCGCCTCTGTACTTTCCGATAAGCACAGCAGAGAATATATCACCGGTTCCCGGAAATCTCACAGGAATCTCTGTATATGGGAACACGTTCATTTTGTCTGTCTCGCCATCCAACAGGAGAGTGCTTGTCTGTCCATCTATATTCACGCTGGTAATAACTACGGTCTTTGCTCCATATCCGTGAAGCGTATGTGCCAGATCTTCGGCCTCCGCCATGGTCAGTATCCTCTTGTCAGTGTATTTGCTGGCAAGAAATGCTGCTTCTGTGCAGTTTGGCACTATGAGATCCGCCACTTTGCACATCTGTCTCATATAGCCAACCGTATTCTCCGTAACACCGTTGTACAGGATTCCGTCATCGCCCATGATCGGATCGACAAATATAAACGCACCCTGGTCTTTCTTCTTCTCACAGAACTCAGCCACAAGCCTGGTCTGTTCCTCCGATACAAGAAATCCGGTTGCTATGGTGTCAAATGTAAATCCAAGCTCACCCCACACTCTCATGCTGTTCTTCATATATCCGGTCGTCTCAAGTATATCGAACTTCCCGTAGTCCAGTGTATTTGACACGAGTGCCGTCGGAAGGTTGTACACCTGGAATTTCATGTTGGACATTATCGGTATCATCGCTGACAGTGCAACCTTGCCATAACCAGCCATATCGTTTATAAGCAGTATATTATTCATAGTCTCTTCCTCTTCCTGATCAATTAAAGTATATTATTTTTATAACATATATTTGTCACCGGATAAAGACTGCTTTATGAACTCGTACTCTTCATCGGTAACTGAGTACAGCTTCCTAACAATGTCATCTATCTCTTCATACAACCTGTATCGCTGCAAATGGTCTTTACCTGTCTTGTACGTCTGCATTTCTGAATTCACAGAACTTTCTGTGATAAGTTCTTCTGCCATAAGCTCTTCTGCCTTTGAGATTATGCGTCTCTGTGTCTCCTCGTCTGCGACTGGAACAGGAATATTCTCTATATGGGATCTCAGAACCTTCACTGCGTTGTACCGCTTCTCATATATGTACTGCGCCACCCTTGAATTGAGTATCGCCATGATATATCTCATATCAAGTCCCGGTATATGTGGAATGACCACATTGCAACTGTTCAACGTAAGCCTCTGCCTGTCGTCATATGCAAATACAAGCTGTCTGTTGATAAACCTGTAGATCAGTTTCTCCGGAGCCCGGTAAAGCTCCAGCGGCGCCGCCTGCTGATACAGGGTAAGTTCCGGATACATATATTTTTCCGTTTTTCCGCATCTGTATCTGTATACATCTGCTCCGGTTATCACTGCCTCCATTCCCTCTCCGCATTCTGTGGACACATATTTCGCATTATCCCCGGTCACTATTCCCAGTGCAAAATCTGCCTGTCCACGCAGAAATTCACAGTTATCTGTATTTTCTATTCTGCAAAGCAGCCTGTACTCATCATCAGTGAGCCTAAGCATAAAATTCTCACTGCCAAGCGGCCTGTCCGTTCCTACAACAAACTCTCTGCCGTCTCTCTCGATCACCGCACCTTTGCTATGTCCAGGATCAGAACTCTTTTCAAGCTGCAGCACCAACGATGGACATTGCACACCATAGAATGCATCGCCAAGGAAACTCACCCGGCTCACATTTGCCGATTCGGCTATGATCTCCCTGATCGTCTTATGATTATGTACATCTAACAATGCCTCCGGCAGCACAAATGCAAGAACTCCTTCATCTGTCAACAGCTTCAGCGCACACTCCACGAACACATCAGACGACTCCACGCCCCTTCCGGCTGCAGTTCTGTATGCTTTCCTGAGTAATGTCCGTGTCTCCCTGTCAAATGTATATCCCCACGGCGGGTTACCGATGATGATGTCATATCCCGGATCAGCCAAGAGCTTCTTATCATCCCCACCACATTCTGAATCATTCCTGTATTCTGAAATGAAGTCTCTGCGCTCTATGTGCTCATATATTGTCCAGATCGCTTCGTCCACATTGACATGTCTTCTTCCGGACAATCTCCCAAGTGCCAGATTGAACCTCGCAAGCTGTACACTGAGTTCATCTATATCGCACGCATATATATTATTTAGTTCTATATCATCCGGAAGCTGTATAAGGAAATTACCGGTTCCGCAACATGGATCGAATAATCGCTTACCGCCCTCAGATATTCTGCTTCCCATATCACCGGTCACATCACTTATCAGCGTTCTTACTACCTTTGTCGGCGTATAATATGAACCAGCCGCCTTCCGGCTGCCTGCATCTCTTATAGACATATAGAGAAGTCCAAGTACGTCCTCCCCCTTTTGATAATAGTAATTGGTGTCCATAAGATTTTTGTTATTATTTGCCCATGATAATGCTGCTTTTTTGTCCTGAATTATATCATCGATCAGCGCACTCCATACACCAATTGTCAAGCTTCCATCTATATATGCAGGGAATATTTCTCTGTCAACAGTAATCTCACCACTGCTTACCAGCAGCTTGAGTGCACAATCCGCCAGCAGAGTTCTCATGACCATCTCAGTCACACATATATTCTGCCTCTCCAGCTTATCCACCAGACTTTTTACTGTGTCTGTACTCTCGCAAATGTCTGACACATATCTGTCATACAATCCTTTGCCGGACACATACCGCTTATTCCGCCGGCTTCTGAGCGACCTTCGTTCGCCAGTTTCCAGTGACTGTTTCAGATTACTTACGTACTCCTCTGTGAAATACATCTGACCGGCCGTATCTATGCCCTGTGATTCAATTTTCCCAAGTCTGAGCCAGTTCCGCCCCGTTGCCCTCGATATTGAAAGCTGCTGACACAATCCATCCAGCGTTATGTATTCCTCACTCATACACAGCCCCTCGTTTCTTCATATGTCTGCCTCATATGCTTTTCCTGATCATATTCAAATATATTCATACGCAAAATCTCCGCCTTATTCTTCTTCAAAAAATCAGCCAGAATATTATTCCTGCTCTTATGAAAAATGTGATATAAAAGCATGAGAAATTCGCAAATTATAGATACGTTGGAATGGTCCGTTTCTTACGTTCGGACTCATAGAAACCTTCGACTTGAAACCTATGCTTTGAACGGATTGTAACACCTCGCCCAGCCTTTGTCTATACTTTAGGCAAAACTCTCCAAAACGGAGAATTATGACTCTGGCTGAGGTTCTTTTGATGGCTCTACACAGCCAGAACCCGCAAGCTGTCTCTTAAATATAGTTCTAAATATCAATCTCACAAGCGGTCCGCAATAGCAGAGCTGCCAGAGCAGTGCAACAGGGAGATTCATTCCCCATGTCTGGATAAATGTACCAACACTTGGTGAATCCTTGAACAAAACAGTTGCTATAAGGCCCATGGTTGGACACATCATTATGCAGATGTAGAATGATATCATGAAGGTTATCACCTGTGGTCTGTCAGTCGGTCTCACGATCTTGAACGCAAGCATTGGTGCAAGCTTTCCAACCACGAAAAGCTCAAGCACAATAGCTATCGGCCACATGATCGGCATCTCATGAAGTGCCATGACAAATGTCTGATTGGTGAAACCTCCTGTGCTTAATGCTACATTGTAGCAGATCATTCCATAGACCATGAACATGGCCATGATTGTTGTGAATACAAATTCCTGTAATTTGTTTTGTGGCATAATAATTTCCTCCTTAAAATAAAAAGCCCAACGAAACTTTCATCTCGTTGAGCTTAACTGCGACTACCATTAATTGCCCCTATAATAGCACATAAACTTTTATATTGCAAGTAATTTTCAGTTTTTTATACACAATTCAAGTGCTTACGCCTGCCCAGCCACGGCCTTCTTGCCAGTGTACAGCTGATAATATCTGCCCTTCATGTCAATGAGCTGATCGTGGGTGCCTCTCTCTATGATACGTCCCTGCTCCATGACCATGATGCAGTCCGCGTCCTTAACCGTGGAAAGTCGGTGAGCTATGACAAATGACGTTCTTCCCTCCATGAGGGCATCCATTCCCCTTGATACCATGGCCTCAGTTCTCGTATCGATGGATGATGTAGCCTCATCAAGGATCAATGCCGGTGGATCCGCAACCGCTGCCCTTGCAATCGCAAGGAGCTGTCTCTGTCCCTGACTGAGGTTTGAACCGTCCCCGGTGAGCACCGTGTTGTAGCCGTCAGGAAGTCGCTTTATGAAATCGTGAGCATTTGCAAGCTTTGCAGCCTTGATGCACTCCTCATCCGTGGCATCCAGCTTGCCATATCTTATGTTGTCCATGACTGTTCCTGTGAACAGATGTGTATCCTGAAGCACTATTCCAAGGCTTCGTCTGAGATCCGGCTTTCTGATCTTGCCTATGTTGATATTGTCATACCTTATCTTGCCGTCCTGTATATCATAAAACCTGTTTATCAGATTGGTTATGGTCGTCTTGCCCGCACCTGTACTTCCGACAAATGCTATCTTCTGCCCGGGCTTTGCATACATATTGATGTCGTGAAGAACAATCTTATCCGGATTGTAACCGAAGTCAACATTCTCAAATTCAACCTCGCCTGTGAGCTCCCTGTATGTGACCTCGCCAGTCTCATGCCTATGTCTCCATGCCCAGAGTCCAGTTCTCTCCTCGGTCTCCGTGAGATTGCCATCTGCATCCTTCTTTGCATTTACCAGCTCAACATAGCCCTCGTCCTCCTCTGGCTTCTCATCCGTCATGGTAAATACCCTGTCGGCTCCGGCTGCAGCCATGACTATGGCGTTGATCTGCTGGCTTATCTGTGTAACCGGCATCGTAAAACTCTTGTTAAGCGTCAGGAATGCCACAAGCGTTCCTATGGTAAGACCTGACCATCCATTTACTGCAAGTACACCTCCAAGTACAGCGCAGAGAACATAGCTTATGTTTCCAAGGTTCGCATTCACCGGCATGGTAATGTTGGCTATCATATTTGCCTTGTAGGCGCTGTCCTGAAGAGATCTGTTCAATTTGCAGAAATCGTCATATGCCTTTTCTTCGTGGCAGAACACCTTGACAACCTTCTGGCCGCTCATCATTTCCTCTATATAGCCGTTGACCTTACCAAGATCCTGCTGCTGCTTCATAAAGTATCTTCCCGACTTCGCGCCCAAGCTTGATGTCGCCTTTATCATGATTAGTACCATGACAACCGACAGAACCGTGAGCGGTATATCAAGAACTATCATAGCAATGAGTGTTGAGATAAATGTGATGCTTGAGTTGATAAGCTGCGGCATACTCTGGCTTATGACCTGACGGAGTGTGTCAACATCATTGGTGTACACCGACATGATATCTCCATGTGCATGTGTGTCAAAGAAAGATATCGGAAGGGATTCCATTCTCTCAAAGAGCTGAACTCTGAGCCTCTTCATGGTTCCCTGAGTCACATTTACCATGATCCTGTTGTACGCGTATGCGCAAATGATTCCCAGCACAAGTATAAGACCAAGCCCCAGCATCCTGTGGGCGAGAGGTCCATAATCAGGCGTGCTCTGTTTCATCATCGGTTCAATATATACATCGATAAGTTTCTGCATGAACATCGATATACTCAGTATTGCAAGTGCTGATATAAGTATGCTGACCACAACTGTAACGCATGCCAGCTTGTATTCCTTGAGGACATATCTGAGCAATCTTCCAAGTGCCTTCATGGGATTTTTGCCCTGATCCTTTCCAGGTCTCTTCAGCCCTGCATCCACTTTATCATCCATCTTATTTTCACTGTATTTCTCTGTATTTCCTGTCATTACACTGCCTCCTTTCCTCCATAATTAATTCATCTTCTCATCGAAATCACCGCCGCCAGACATCTGTACGTCGTAGATCTCCTTATATATCGTGTTGTTCTTTAACAGATTCTCATGTGTGTCGAAGCCGCTGACCATTCCGTTATCCAGAACTATGATCCTGTCAGCATCCTGCACACTTGATATTCTCTGGGATATGATGATCTTGGTGGTGTTCGGTATCTTGGTTGCAAATGCCTGTCTGATCTTCGCATCCGTGGCGGTGTCAACTGCGCTTGTGGAATCATCGAGAATGAGTACCTTCGGGCTCTTGAGCAGCGCTCTGGCAATGCAGAGTCTCTGCTTCTGACCGCCGGACACATTGCTTCCGCCCTGCTCGATCCAGGTGTTATATCCATCCGGCATCCTGTCTATGAACTCATCCGCACAGGCAAGCTCGCACACCTCACGGCACTCATTCTCCGTGGCATCCGCCTTGCCCCATCTCAGATTATCAAGTATCGTACCCGAAAACAGCACATTCTTCTGGAGCACAACCGCCACTTCATTTCGGATGACCTCCATATCGTAATCACGCACGTCATGTCCTCCGACCCAGACCGAACCACCGTCCGGTTTCACATCGTAAAGTCTGCTTATCAGATTGACAAATGTCGACTTACCGCAGCCGGTTCCACCTATCACACCAACTGTCTCTCCAGACTTTATGTGAATGTCAATATCCTTCAGCGTGTCCTCTGCACTTCCTGCCTTATATACAAAATCAACATGGTTAAAATCTATTCTTCCATCAGGGACCTCCATGATCGGCTCATCAGGATTGGTCATGGTAGGTGTCTCCTCAAGGACCTCAGATATTCGTCTCATACTTGCCATACTCATGGAGATCATGACAAATACCATGGACAGCATCATCAGCGACATCATCATGCTCATGACATAGCTGAAAAGTGATGTAAGATTTCCAGTTGTCATGCTACCACTGACTATGAAGTGTGCTCCGATCCACGACAGGAGCATCATACATGTAAAGATGACAAACATCATGATAGGATTGTTGAAAGCCAGCAGACTCTCAGCCTTTATGGACAGTTCCGCAAGAACCTCTGCTGCCTTCCCAAACTTCTTATCCTCATATTCTTCCCTGACAAATGCCTTTACAACTCTTATCGCTGATACATTTTCCTGAACACTGGCATTCAGGTTGTCATAGTTCCTGAATACCTCGTCAAATATAGGTGTTACCTTGAATATGATGAAGAACAATCCAAATGCAAGAACCACAAGTGCTGCCACAAATACAAGTGACAGCTCCACGTTGATTGTAAAGCACATTATCATACTGCAAATGAGCATGAGTGGCGCACGGACTGCGATTCGTATGAGCATCTGGTACGCGTTCTGTACATTTGTCACATCAGTTGTCATTCGTGTTATAAGACTTGCGGTGCTGAATTTGTCAATGTTGGTAAATGAAAACTCCTGCACATTCCTGTACATGCCCTCCCTCAGGTTGCAGGCAAATCCTGTCGATGCGCTGGCAGCGAATTTGCCCGCCATCACTCCAAAGAAAAGGCTCAGGAAAGCCAACACAAGCATGAGTCCGCCATACATATACACCTTGCTCATGTCCTGTCCGTTGATTCCTTCGTCAATTATTTTGGCGGTCACAAATGGAATGAGGATCTCCATAAAGACCTCTGCCGCCGTAAATACAGGTGTGAGTATTGAGTCCTTCTTGTACTCGCCCACCTGACCAAGCAATGTTTTGATCATTCTATTTCCTCCTTGTTTCGGTTTGAAATGCTGACAGAATCCTCAGATGCACAAAATCAGGAACTTGATTTATGATATGCGATATCTGATCGTCAGCTATGTGTGATTTAACGCAAGTTGCATAAATATTAATACTTCTATTTTTTAATGTCAATAGTATACAGAGGCGTTTTGTTTGTGAAATTTCTGTGTATTTAAAGTATTTAAAGACATATTAAAATAAGGCATATGAACATCTTTTTAGTCCATATGCCTCATTTTATAGAGATCTAATATGTAATTTCCGCTCTAACAGCCATTTCATTCAAAGCCATCAATGGGTCTTGAACCTTTTCTTAACACAAATTCCTGCAACCCCCACTATTGAAACAAACATAAGAATCACATACAACTGCAAGTCTGTACTGTCACCAGTTTTTGGAGATGATTGTGTTGTTTTATCCGTTGTACTTGTCTCCTGTGTTTTATTGGTTGTACCTTCCGAAGGCTCCTGTGTTGTACTGGTTGTGTCTTCCGAAGGCTCCTGTGTTGTACCGGTTGTGTCTTCCGAAGGCTCCTGTGTCCCCGTTGTCTTCTCGTTTACTGTAAAATGAGCTGTCGCTGTTCCGCTCTCAGAGACAATGCCAAGTGTATGCTCACCCTCCGAAAAACCGGCAACATAATCCTCTTTCAATGTTACGATTATACTTCCAGATTCCACCGTATAATTACTCTCATCTATGGTCTTTCCGTCAACCTCAACACGAATAAAATCCCTGTATGCAGCATCAGATGTGAATGATAGTGCATTCTTCGCACCTGCTGTTACTGTCGCTCCGTCTCCCTTGATAATAACAGGGGCAAGTTTCGCAAGCACTGTGTCTTCCTTTTTAATTTCATTTTCTGCTTCTTCATCACTAAAATACTTATTACATTTATCACAGAACCAATATGTGCTGTTTCCTTCTTTGGCAGCAGTAGCAGCTTGCTTTTCTACTTTTTCCATATCGTGACCGGCGTTTTCTGCTGTCCGTACATTTTCCTTTGTTTGAGATTCAAAAGCAGAATTTTCAAATGTCACACTGTATGTAGTTAATTCTGGCAATACGCAGTTCTTTTCCTGTATTACTGTTGCTGTTGTATCTGCTGTCTCACTTTCTACGCCATCACATGCTGTACATTTTCTTTCTGCTGTACAGTGTTGATTGTCTGTGCTCCATGTGTATGTTACATCTCCATAACTATGACCTACTGCCGGAATCTCCGTATAGGTGGTGTAATCACAGTTACTGCAGGTATCGTAAGTTTCCCAACCGTTTGCGGTACAAGTCGCCGCCTGTGCATCGTGATGTACGAGGTCGTGACCCGTAGCTTGGATCGTCTCTGTTTTTATTCTGCCGCATCCAATGCAAGTATACTTTCTCTCCCCCTCTGTTGTGCAGGTTGGAGAAATAGTTATAGTGCCATTATCCCAAATATGTATTCCAACATCGCCCTTTTCTGCGCAGACATTACACTCATGCCAATGATTGTTTTCATCCGAAATCCAGTTTGAGTTCCAATCATGTCCGAGAGGGGTGGATGTTCCTCCGCAGATCGTGCAAGTCTGTCCGCTTGTGCAGGTTGCCGTTCCGCTCCACACATGCGCAGAACGTGGATTGGTGATATTAGTGCCACATTCTGTGCAATAAACGTGATGCCAATGATATCCAGCGTCTTTGTATTCATAAGTTCCGGTTGTACTTACCCATTTACCACAGATGTCGCAATAGGCTCTGCCCGCATATGCCGGTATCCGCAGCAGCATCAGCACCATGCACATAGTGAGCAGGGTGGTCAAAATTCTTCTCTTCATATAGTTCCCTCCCTTAAAAATAAATCTGAGTTTGGTTAGTGATTTCTGTATATAAAGATTTTATCATTTTGACTTCTTCCATGTAATCTCCGTTTCGATACGAAAATGTATATTTTCCTATTTCAGCATATAATTTTTCAGCTCATCCCTCTTATTTATATTCATTTTTTCATAAATCCTGCTCAGATAAGTTTTAACCGTATTGGGTGAAAATCCCAGATAATCTGCAATTTCCTGATTATTCCAATCTCGGCTTGCCAGCATTGCAATCGAGAATTCCACTGTGGATAATGCATCCGTCACTGAATTTCCTGACATAGGATTGTGGATTGACATCCATCCCCTGCTAAAGGCAATGACTTTATCAGATAATTTGTTATATAGTTTTGAATCCTCCTTGCGGATACATGACTCCAGAAGTCCCTGCAGCAAACCATGATGTTCAACGAAAGGTTCCAGAAATTCGTCTTCTTTCGCCACGTTCCACGCCAGCATCAATGCATCTTTTGCTTTCTGCTGATTTTTCAGATTCATCTGACACATTGCAATCATACAATACAGATAGATCATACTAATAGGATATATATCATCCCTGAACATCAATGCTGCCTCGCAAATTCCAAGTGCCCTGCCATACTCGCCTTTTAAATATGCCATGTGAGCTATTACATAGGCAGAAAACAGCTTAATTCCAGGCGGCAATGTTACTGCATAAAGCTCCACATCCGGAAGTTCATCCACCGAAAGATGCAAAAGCACAGAGGACATATATCCCGCAAATACACTGACAGCCCTGTCCTCAGCGGATGAAGGATTTTTCGTCTCTTTTTCAAGACATTTCTGAATCTCCCTCAGTCCTTTCCTTGATGCAGCTTCTCTGCCAAGTGTCAGATTAGAGTATACATATAACAGGCAGGATGACATCTTCAATTTTATATTATGGCTCATCAGATAACGTTCTGCTATATGATTGCACTCCTCCGCCTGCCCGGTAAAATAATAGTATTCAGCACGTGCTATCTCCTGAAAATCCCTGTCTTCAAAACTGTCTACCATCTTTTTCGCTTCACCCGGCTGAAATGCTGCATTGATCAACGGCAGTATGGTATATTCACTCATAATCGTATCCCTCCAAACCAACGATCCGCCAAATCATTTATCAATCGCTCTAAGTATAAATCCTGCTGCCACTCCAGCTGCCACGCCTACCACTATTCCGCCAATGATATCTGTTGGGAAATGCACATACAGATACATTCTTGAGAACGCTATGAGGATCGCTATCACACAGGATATTGCGCCCAGCAGTTTCTTCCTGCTCATGAACAACGCCGTGACAGCCGCAAATGACGCCGCCGTGTGTCCCGATGGGAAGGAGTAATCCGTTGGTTTCTTCACTATCAGATCTGTAAAATCCGCCACATCATATGGTCTTGTTCTGGCGACAAGATTCTTTAACAGGCAGTTGGTTATAAGAAGATCAAGGATAAGTGCGATGGCCATGCACAGCCCTGCCTTCCTCGTCTTTGGAATAATCAGCAGCACAGCCGCCAGCACTATCCACAGTATTCCCGCATTTCCAAGGGATGTGATCGCCACCATGAGCTTGTCAAGCCATGGGGTATGTATATTCTGGAGAGCGTCAAGGACTTCTATCTCCCACATCAGAAATTACCGCCGTTCCAGCCCCAGTCATGTACGCCGTGGTAAGTCACGTACACCGCATTTCCCGGGATTCCAAGTACATCTGCAAATATATCGCAGATCTTTCCTGTCATGGCATCACACGCTTTAGGAGTCACATCACCGAATACGCTAACTTCCACATATGCACCCTTATCAAGTTTCTTTCCGCCCATGAACAGGTCGTATCCATCGTTGATGCCGACCATAAGGTAGCTCTCCGTCTTGTTCATCGTTGTTATCGCCTGACCGAGACTGCTCTTAAGAGTCTCCTTCTGGTCATCGCTCATCTTCACTGTAACCTTTGAATCTATAAATGGCATTTCTTTGTCCTCCTAAATTATATTACAAAAAATCCTCAAACTCTATCTCAGACGGCAGTCTCAGATCTCCTCTCGGGCTGACCGACACGGTTCCAACTTTCACACCGTCCGGCATACAGTTCCTCTTGAACTGCTGGCGGAAGAATCTCGTGTAGAATACCTTCTGCCATTTATCGATCTCGCTGTCTGAGAAATTGTACTCGTCACTCTGTCTTACAGCCTCCTTGCACAGCTCATTTACCTCCTCAGGTGACATTCCATATCGCAATGTATAATATAAGAAGAAATCGTGCAGGATGTATGATCCCACGGTGTCCTCCGTCTTCTGCGCGATGGTTCCGTCCGGGTTCGGTGGAAGCAGCTCCGGGCTGACCGGTGTGTCTATGATATCGTCTATGATCGGCGCGATACCCACAAATCCATCAACCTCCATGAAGTGTCCGACTTCGTTCACAAGTGAGCGCACCAGCGTCTTTGGTATACTTGTATTCACCGCATACATGCTCATATGGTCGCCGTTGTAGGTGCACCAGCCAAGTGCCAGCTCCGAGAGATCTCCGGTTCCAACCACGAATCCGCCCTTCTTGTTGGCGACATCCATGAGTATCTGTGTTCTCTCCCTCGCCTGACAGTTCTCATAAGTGACGTCATGCACGCTCTCGTCCTGTCCAATATCGGCAAAATGCTGTCTCACCGATGCAGCTATGCTTATCTCTCTGCTGTCACAACCGAGCAGTCTCATGAGTTCCGTGGAGTTGTTCTTCGTCCTGTTTGTCGTTCCAAATCCCGGCATGGTGATTCCCACGACAGTTGTGGGTGGAAGTCCCGCATTCTTCACCGCCTGTGCTGAAACCAGCAAAGCCAGTGTGGAATCAAGTCCACCTGACACTCCCACGACCACACATTTACAGTGGGTCGCCTCTATCCTTCTCTGAAGTCCGGCAACCTGCATCTTGAATATCGCCATGCACCTCTCAAGCTTATTTCCCGATGGGACAAATGGTGTCATCTTCACCTTCATGAGCACATTTCCTTTGTCCATGAGTGGGGTATCACACACCACCGTCTCATACTTTCTGAATGCGAAATCACGCTTGCAGTCGGCAAATGACTTGTTGGCTATCCTGTCGTGTCTGATCTTGGTGAGACTTATATCCCTTATCAGCACTCCATCCTCAAATGGCTTTACCTCGCCGAGGAGTTTGCCGTTCTCGTACATCAGATTGTGTCCTGAAAATACCAGATCCGATGTGGACTCGTACATTCCAGCCGACACATACACATATCCGCACAGGCAGTCCGACGACACACTTCCTATCAGCTTGTGCCTGTATGCAGCCTTTCCGATGACCTCATTTGACGCGGAAAGGTTGAGTATCACCTCTGCTCCCGCCATGGCAAGAAGTCTTCCCGGCGAAACCGGAGTCCAGGCATCCTCACATATCTCTATGCCAAGCTTGACTCTCTGGTCTCCGCTGCCCATCTCTATCATCACATTGTTGCCAAACAGCACTTCACTGCCAACAGCCCTGTCCCCGGCTTTCTTTGAACCGGCATTGTATTCAAGCTCATCTCCATCATCTTCCGGGTCCATGAGATTGACCATCACCGCATCATACTTTCTGGCTGAGAACCATCTCTTCTCGTAGAACTCACCGTAGTTTGGAAGGTAAGTCTTCGGCACGATGGCCACGACTCTTCCGCCCTGCAGGAACGCCGCACAGTTGAACAGCTCTCCGTCCACCTCAAATGGCAGACCGACCACCAGTGCCGACTGACCAGTACAAGTCGCCATGGCAAGCTGAAGAAGTCCTCTTCTCGCACCATCTATGAGCTTTCTGTTCTCAAACAGATCCGCACAGGTATATCCCGTGATAGACAGCTCCGGCGTCACTATGACATCTGCAGCATCCTTATACTCTTCATATATATCCATTATCTCTCTGACATTACCGCTGACACTTCCGATGTGGACCTTCGGCGTAACGGCTGCCACACGCAGCATATTCTTCATTGTTACCTCCTTGTAAAATCTCATTTGATTTTGCCTTTTCATAACATTTACACTTTACCACCCGGAGACATTTATTTCAACGAAGTTCACAACCTGATGAGTCTCTATTTTCGGTCATTTCCCAGTTCAGGGCTTGTCCGCCGGGTGTCAGATAACTTTGTGTTTTTATCTTTTGGCGAAAATGCTTTAAAAAAAGGCTCCCGGACATATCATTGCGCCGGGAGTCTTTTTTCTGCCATGCAGACATCCAGTGACATACGGTTTATCCGCCATCACTCAACACTGCATCTATATATTATAATGTACTGATTACTTTCCAAGTGGCTTGCCTGTGAGCTTCTCATAGCCCTCAAGGTAGATGTCGATGGTCTTCTGTGCGACATCATCAGGAAGCTTCCAGCCCTTGTCAGGATTAGCCTTCAGCCAGTCACGTGCGAACTGCTTGTCAAATGATGGCTGACCATGACCTGGCTCATATACATCTGCTGGCCAGAATCTTGAGCTGTCAGGTGTAAGCATCTCATCGCCGAGAACGATATTGCCATTCTCATCGAGACCAAACTCAAACTTTGTATCTGCAATGATGATTCCTCTTGTAAGTGCGTACTCTGCACACTTCTTGTAAAGTGTGATGGTGTACTCCTTGAGCTTTGAAGCGTACTCCTCGCCCTTGCCAGGGAAGTACTTCTCAAGGTGAGCAATGCTCTGCTCATATGATATATTCTCATCGTGATCGCCAATCTCGGCCTTTGTTGATGGTGTGTAGATAGGCTCAGGAAGCTTATCAGACTCCTTTAATCCCTCTGGGAGCTTGATTCCACATACTGTGCCGTTCTCCTTGTAGCTTGCCCAGCCGCTTCCTGTGATGTATCCACGAACGATACACTCGATTGGAAGCATCTCAAGCTTTCTGCACATCATGCTGTTGCCGTCGAACTTCTCCTGCTGGAAGAACTCAGGCATATCCTTTACATCAACTGAGATCATGTGGTTAGGAAGAATGTCCTGTGTCATGTCAAACCAGAACTTTGACATCTGTGTCAGAACTGTTCCCTTCTTGGAAATTACATTGTCGAGGATGACATCGAAGCAGCTTATACGGTCTGTAGCTACCATGATCAGGCTGTCTCCATTGTCATAAATCTCACGTACCTTACCTTCTTTGATTGGCTTTAATTCCTGCATTTTTTTATCTCCTTGATATTTGTATTAATACCTGTTAGAAATTGTATTCATATAAGTGTGTATCACTTTTTATGGTTGCTTGTCAAGGCTTTGACAGCCCTCAAAAATTTTTTCTCAAAATTTGTCAAGGTTTATGCGCCTCACGGGATTTTTATTGTGTAAAAGCACATTTTTCATCTTTACAATATCATTTGTGATGGCTATAATAACAGAGCACAATATCTAGTGGGTGCTTCACATTATTTCCACCAAATATATTGTGTTTACATATTTTTTCTTTATAAATAATTCCATGCGGCACAGGCAGCCGCATCTACTATATTACGTCGAACCAGACCTGATTGGCCTGATTTCAGTTAACTTGAATGATTGGAATATTACGATTAAATTTACCATTGAATTGGAAGAGGGAGGCTATTGCTGTGTCAGAGGAAGCTAAAACACACGTACACGTAATCAAAAGGAATGGAGAAGAGGTGACATTTGACCTGTCAAAGATCGAGAATGCCATCAAAGCTGCCAACAATGAGGTTGACAAACTCCACCAGCTCAACGAATATCAGGTTCACGCCATCGCGGACAACCTGGAGAAACAGATAGAATCAATGTCCCACGCAGTTCACGTGGAGGACATTCAGGATATGGTCGAGACCGGTATCATGGAGATGAGAGGATATGAGGTTGCACAGAAATATGTGCGTTACCGTTACAAGAGAGAGCTCGCACGTAAGTCCAACACCACGGACAACGGAATCCTTGCGCTCATAGACCATATGAACGAGGAAGTCAATCAGGAAAACTCCAACAAGAATCCGGTGATCAACTCGACACAGCGTGACTACATGGCCGGTGAGGTATCCAAAGATCTGACCAAGAGAATGCTTCTGCCTGAGGATATAGTTGAGGCACATGAGGCCGGAATCATACATTTCCATGATTCTGACTACTACGCTCAGAAGGAGCACAACTGTGACCTCATCAACCTTGAGGATATGTTGCAGAACGGAACAGTGATAAGTGAGACCATGATCGAGAAGCCGCACAGCTTCTTCACGGCATGCAACGTCACCACGCAGATCGTGGCACAGGTTGCCAGCAACCAGTACGGCGGACAGACATTTACCCTGTCCCATCTGGCACCATTTGTGGATGTTAGCAGGAAGAAGCTCCGTGCACAGGTCATCGAGGAGCGCAAGGACTGTGGCGAATCCCTTGATGATGCCATTATCGACAAGATAACAGAGAAGAGACTTCTGAACGAGGTCAAAAGTGGAATACAGACTATACAGTACCAGCTCATCACCCTGATGACATGTAACGGACAGGCACCATTTGTCACCATGTTCATGTACCTGGATGAGGTTCCTGAGGGACAGACAAGGGATGACCTGGCACTCATCATAGAGGAGGTCCTGAATCAGAGGATCAAAGGAGTTAAGAACGAGAAGGGAATCTGGATCACTCCGGCATTTCCTAAGCTCATATATGTTCTGGACGAGGACAACATCACCACAGATTCCAAATACTGGTATCTGACCGAGCTTGCCGCCAAATGCACCGCAAAACGTATGGTTCCTGACTACATCTCCGCCAAAGTCATGAGAGAGATGAAGGACGGCGACGTATATCCATGCATGGGCTGCAGATCATTTCCTACAAAGGAGGACGGCATCAGGAATCCTGATGGATCCCGCAAATATTACGGACGTTTTAACCAGGGCGTCGTGACCATTAATCTTGTTGATGTGGCATGTTCATCATACGGCGACATGGACAAATTCTGGAAGATCCTGGACGAGCGTCTTGAGCTTTGTCACAAGGCACTCAGATGCAGACATGAAAGACTGCTCGGGACCATATCAGATGTCGCTCCTATACTGTGGCAGCACGGTGCGCTGGCAAGACTTAAGAAAGGCGAGAAGATTGACAAGCTGCTCTTCGGCGGCTACTCAACTATTTCCCTTGGCTATGCCGGTCTCTGCGAAATGTGTGTCCGTATGATCGGCAAAACACATACATCCGAGGAAGGCAAGAAATTTGCGCTCGCTGTAATGCAGAAGCTCAACGACAAATGTGCTGAGTGGAAGGCTGCTGAGAATATCAGCTATTCCGTATACGGAACACCTATGGAGTCCACTACTTATAAATTTGCCAAGAATCTGCAGAAGCGTTTCGGCATCATCCCGGGCGTAACAGACAAGAATTACATAACCAACAGCTATCACGTACATGTAACCGAGCACATAGACGCCTTCAGCAAGCTGAAGTTTGAGTCAGAATTCCAGAAGCTGTCACCGGGCGGCGCCATCAGCTATGTTGAGGTTCCAAACCTCCAGAATAACATAGACGCAGTCCTTGAAGTCATGAAGTTCATATACGACAACATTCTCTATGCAGAGCTCAACACCAAGAGCGACTACTGTGAGAAATGTGGCTATGACGGCGAGATCAAGATCGTGACAGACGATTATGGCAAGTTGGTGTGGGAGTGCCCTAACTGCGGCAACCGCGACCAGAACACTCTCTTCGTTGCAAGACGTACCTGCGGTTATATCGGAACCCAGTTCTGGAATCAGGGACGTACACAGGAGATCAAGGACAGAGTCCTTCACCTGTAGAATTAGTCAGCTTAAAACTGATACTTTCAGATAAAAATACAGACAGCACAATTGTGAATGAAGTGACCTCAAAAAACAATTGACTGTCTGTATTTTTATTACTTTCTTATAACTACAATATCTAGCATACCCTCATGTAAGCGGCATCATCTGCAAAATCCGGCTGATCCGAAACAAACTTTATAACATCTGCGGATTTTACGCCTGGATTTCTTTTGATATAAGCAGTGAGCATTTCTAATCTTGCTGCATTCTTCTGAGCATAATGCTCCATAGCCGAGACAAACTCAAAATAAGAATCATCTATATTGTTGAGCAGTTTTCTTAATTCTTCCATAACTACGCCCCCTTACATTTCTATTCTCATATATATATATTATAGTTATCATATCCATGATTCTCAAAATAATACCAATATGGTTTATTATCTATTCCATACGAAATATGTACTGCGTATGTTTTTCCTTCGTATTTACTATAATTCGTATTTATTTCTCTGCAGATTTTTGCATATTCTGCCCTATCCAAGATAAATGTATTATAAACAAATCTCACAACTTCTCCTATCATTCATAATATCATCTGCACATAAATTACACAAGCTAACACCAAAACATATTATATACCCTAATTTGTGATAATTAATGCAAATGTAATTTTTGATAGATTTAGATGTAATAATCCGTTTAATACGTCTCCCACAACTTCATCTTCTTGGCATTATCCACTATGTCAATGCAGCTTCCGTCAATTGCATTTATACATATAATCTGGGATATCTCCCCTACCGTGTCCTGTCCCCGAAGCTCCTCGCTCTGTGTAAATATCCATGCAGGAATGTAGCAGAGCTTTCCATCGTCATCTGCTGTCGCCATGTATCTGAGTGCCACGTTGTTGAACTGAACCTTGCCATATCTGGTCTGGTATTTCTCATAATATGTTGCAATGCCCTCATTTGCCTTTGCGATCATGTCGTTCCAGCTCATGAGTTCCACATCCTCCGCCTGCAGGGATGAAGGATCTGTGTAAAGCTGGGAAAACATATCTACAACTCCATCATCATCAATATTTAATGTTACACTGTCACCAGGCTCAAACATATAGCCATTCTGTGTCTGGAGATTGTCAACGTTATATAATTCGCCCTCTCTCTCCTTTGCTCCGTATATAGACCTGCTGAGCGTTACCGAGTATCCACTCACCTTGGTCTGCTTTACCTCGCCATTGTCATCCGACCATATTCTGGCAAGCGGCTCTGTCTTTGTACTCTCCATACCGTCTATCCCCATCTTTGAGAGGAAATTCATCGCTTGGGATATGGCATCGTTCTCCGTGAGTTTGCTCTCATTTGTGACATTGGTCAGATCTATGTCTGTGGCATTGCTGATGCCCGTCACATAGGTGTATGTTGCGCCGCTCACACCATCCAAAAGCTTGTTTTCCTCACTCTCGGATTTGTAAAATGATATATACACACCTGCGTCTGTATTGTCATCCTCACCGCCATACTGTGATATACTCACCGTATATTCCTTGTCTCCATATTTGCCTGTATACGATGAATACGGATCATCATAATTCTCCAGCAAAGGAAGTGAATCCGGTGCATCTGCCATCTGCTTCTTGTATGTCTCTATCTGGGTATCATACCAGGCATCCGACGAATCATCCCCCTGCCCCTGAGCCTCCTTCTTAAACTTCTCTGTACTCTCTATCATACTCTTCAGCTCATCCTTGGTCTGCACTCCATCCTTGCGGATATATATGCCCTGGGACTTGTCCAGGAGTCCCTCGACAATGCTCTGTATCTGTGCAGCATCAAGCTTCATAGTGCTGTAATATACCCTCTTCATGGAATCCGTATCAGGAATATCTATCGAACCGGAACAGCTTATCTCTGACAAGCCCGAATTGCCCACATCAAATGTCTCATCACACTTCTCCGGGATTCCCAGACTCTTTGCAAGGCTGCCACCCGCATCGTTACTGCCATCATCACTGTATCCACTTGCCGAACCCGACTCTCCATCCAATGTATAATCAACCTTTTTATTTCCACATCCTGTCATCTGCATCGCCATCACTCCTGCCAGCACACATGCCGCTATTCTTGTCGCTCTCTTTCCCATGATTATCTTCCTCCTTGTCATTTCGCAAATATTCATATATTAGACATTTCATCTGACCATATCAGCACATTTATTTTGATATGGTTTTTGTTCCTGCCCCAGTCTCCGGGTCTGTTCCGTACCATGTCTCAAGACATTTTGCAGTCTCAATTATATCTACACAGCTTCCATCCACTGCGTTTATGTACACAAGCTGCACTATATTATCGTATGCGCCATGCTCATCTGAGATGTCATTATTTTCAGACTGGGTCAGTACCCATACCGGTATGTACACAAGATTTTCTCCATCCTGTATACAGGGAACATACATAAATTCCACATTGTTAAACCGCACCTCTGAATAGGCGGTAGGATATTTTTCATAATATTCCGCTATGCTCTCGTCAGCCTTATTCACCATATCTTCCCAGCTTAGGAGATCCACCTTTTCCCTGACAAATGAATCCGTATCCGTACTTAAGGTTGCTCTCACATTAAACACTCCGCTGTCATCCACACATACGGATATCCAGTCACCCTCGTACATGACGTAACCATTTTTATTCTTCAGGTTATCCACTCCTGTCGGGTCTATATAGGCAGTATCCACTCCGCCGATCTGTATTCCAAATTCGAACATGTACCCATTCTTTTCAGCTTTTATAATTTCAAATCCGCTGTCCAGCCACGACCTCACAACAGCCTGACTTCCGCATTTTGCCATTCCGGATATTCCCATCCTATCCAGAAATGCCTGAGCTTCATGCTCTGCTGTATTTTCATCTATCCCACATTTATTTTCCTGGTCATCAATATCGCCGCCAAAATAGTTTTCCCCGGCGGTCTCCGTCATCACTGCATTTTCCACATCTGCAAGATATTTCTGCTCCTGATCACCCGCCGGCTCATATACTATGCTTACCCTGCCAGATGCATCTGCTGTGTCATCCCCGGATATCCACAGGCTGTACTGTTCACCGTCATGCTGGCCTATGTATATCTTATTTGTCGTATATTCTCTGACCGGCGTATACGAATCGGGGGCTTCCTTCATCCGATTCTTCGTCTCTGCTATGTCACTCTCATATATCTCCGCAACATCCTGCTGCCTTTCTTCCAGCGCCTGCTGCCTGTACACCTCTATGAGGTCTATCTCCTTCTGTATCTCCTCCTTCGTCATATTCTCGTCGCCGTCATCACGGCAATATATTCCCTGGTCTTTGTCAAATACACTCTCCACCATGTCCTGTATCCTCGACGTATCCATCCTCATCCTGTCAAAGCTTACAGTATACGCCCTGTCCACATTTGCAACCTGTATGTCATCATCCACAAGACTTATCTCCGAAAGCTTTGAATGACCGGTATCAAATGTTAGATCACAGCTATCAGGAACGCCAAGCCTTATACCGAGTGGTCCTCCGCCATGATTCTCCTCAATGGAATCACCATATATGTAATCTGTCCTGTCCTCATCACTGCTCGACCTGTTCTCACAGCCACACATGCCACATACGGCAAGTACAGACATGACCAGCGCAGTTTTCCGCCACGAATTTCCTGACATTTTCTGCCTCCCTTCACATTAAACTTCAGAAATGTCTCTGCTCATAATGTATTGTAAAATGGGTGTACATTAAGAAACAATTGCCGGGAACTTTAAGATATTCTTAAGACGAAAAAATCCCTTCCGTATGATGTACCTAATCATACGGAAGGGATCTATAATCCACATTATATTTAGAATTTGAAAAACATCAGCAGGAGTATGATTCCCACAAGCGTGAGTGCCGCTCCCACCAGAAAGGCTATCTTAAACCACTTCTCATCACCTGTCACCCTGTCAAATGTATCATCCTCAACCTCAACAAAGCTGAGTGCCGTCATGGTCATAAGCCCAAGTCCGGTAAAAATCGCAGATGAAGCAGGTATCCTTATGGCCGGTATAACCCACAATATAAAATATACTACATCACATCCAAGCAATATAAACAGCTTTTTTCCATACTTCTCAAGCATAACCCTCGATCTCCTTAATATAACACTTAACCTGTATCATAACACCTTATATGTGTTTACTCAAGCTTTCCGTCTTTTTGTTCTTAAGCCTCCTTATTATGTCATCACATCCACAGACTGCGCTTATTCCCACCGCAATCCCAAGCACGAACAGCATTGTGGAATTGCCATATGCGCTTGCGGCCTTCCAGTCTGAATCAAATGCCGCGCTCAGTGTGTAATAGAGCGGAGCCCCCGGCAGAAGCGGGATAAGTCCGACTATGAGATACTGATTTGCCGGTGCTTTCATGATCCTTGCCGCTATCTCAGCATATATGGCAGCCCACAGGCTTGCCGCAAGAGATGGGATAAATACGTCATCTATGATATTTCTGACCAGAATGTATACTATCCATGTGCACATTCCATTGACCGCCGCCGGTATCACATTTCTCTTTCCTAGATTGAACATAAAAGCAAATCCCAGCGAACCTAATAGAGCAGTGACAACCTGTATGATCGTTTGCTGCACTTGTCTGCACCTCCTAAATCGTGATAAATACCGCCAGTGCAAATCCGCACGCTATCGCCGCCGCCCAGAGCAGCGACTCAACCAGCCTCAGACTTCCCGTTATCGTATCCCCTACAAACATGTCCTTCACTGCATTTGTCAGCGCAAGTCCCGGGATCAGCAGCATAATGTCTCCTATCATGACCTTGTCCTCATGTATTGGAAACACACGCCCCGCCAGTCCGATCAGCACTCCTGTGACAAATGAACACAGAAAATTAAACAGTATGTTGTTGGTACATATCGGGGCGAAATACATCTGCATCAGCCATATCCCCACAGCAAATGCCGCCGCCATAGCTCCATCAAGTATGGTTCCGCCGAAGAATACCGCAAGCGCTCCCGCCGCCAGCACGCTTCCCACGCACACCCGGAATCTCGGCGCTGATGCCTGCTCTATCTCTTCAATTCGTTCTTTCAGGCCCTCAGTGGCTAGTGGCTGTCTGCAATACTCTCTGCTCAGGGCATTTATCCGCTCCAGCTTCCAGAAGTCCGTCTTTGTCCCATCCCTGGTTCCTCTGGTCATGGAGCACACCGATCCATCCGGCATGTTCATGGTACATACCAGAGTGGATGTAATAGCAAATACGTCCATACGCTCTGCTCCATAAGCAGCTCCCATTCGTCTGAGTGTATCCTCCACTCTCTTCACCTCCGAGCCATTCCGGATCATCATGGCTCCCACATCCATGAACAGGCCGAGCATTTTCACATCCTCCGGACTTCCCTGAGGCATATCCCGCAGCTTCTCCATTCCGCTGTGCCTGTCAATATCCGCCATACCCATATGCCACCATCCTTTTTGTACAGATATACCTCATGCCATTATCTATCTCATTGGAACCTGCTGGAAGTACTGGTGTCTTCTCTCATCCACCATTTTCTCCAGTTCCTTCTGATTGTGGTTATATATCTTATTTATCTCATCGTTGTATCCTATTATTATGTATGGAACCATGCATTCTATGTATGCAAGGGTGTCATCACAGTCCTTCTCCTTCCTCATCGGAAGCGCCATTCCGCTGCCATCATTCAGCCTGACCTCGATCTGGTAAGACTTACCCGCCTTAATTCCGTACACTTTGTTCTGGTTTATGAGCTTATATACCCACATAAGCTCCCTGGTCTCGGCAAAATTCACCGTGTCACCCTTGATATACATGAAGAACTCGTTATTTAATCTGAGGCCATTCACTGCAGCACCTGATCTGTAAAACTGCTCTATCCTCTCCATCTCATATTCAGGATTTGGCTTCTTCTTGCAGTAATCCAGTACGTCTCTTATGTTGCTCTGCCTTATTGCCAGGGATACAAACCATGCCGCAAATGCGAGGAACATCGCGGATCCAAGCCCTATCCATATCGATCCTTCATCTACCCCCATTGCTGCAGCAACACCGGAGATTCCGATTGCTGCAAATATCACTGCTCCAATAATACATTTTATCCTGTACTTTGTTCCAAGCTTCTTTATCATCTGTTTTAACCCCATTTTCTTAATTGTATTCAGTCATATTCCACCTTCATCAGGCAAAGTCCATGTGGAGGCGCCGTAGGCCCCGCCAGCTGCCTGTCCATCCCGGCTATGATCTCAGGAATATGCTCCGCACTCATATTCCCATATCCAACATCTACCAGTGTTCCGGTCAGTATCCTCACCATGTTCTGCAAAAAGCCATTTCCATGGAATCTCATGTGGACGTAGTCTCCCTCCTTGACTATATCCACATCGTATATGGTTCTGACCGTGGATTTCTTCATCTTATTGTTGCCACAAAAAGATCTGAAATCATGCTTTCCGACAAGATACGATGCAGCCTTTTTCATCACATCCACATCAAGTGCACTGCCCTGCGGCACACACCACACATAATTTCTGTCAAATACAGGTTTCTCAGCACCTACATACAGCGTGTATTCGTAGACTTTACCGGTTGCATTCAACCTTGCATGAAACCTGTCCCCGGCCACAGCAACATCAAGCGCGCAGATATCCGCAGGCAGATATCTGTTCAGATAATCTTTTATCTCTTCCGGAGTCTTATCTGTTTCTAGCCTTCCGTTCGCCACCATGGCTCTGGCATGCACTCCCGCATCAGTCCTGCCTGCACCATGGATGTCGACCTTTGCGTCGACCATCCTGGTGAGGACCGCCTCTATTCGCCCCTCCACTGTATCCGCATTTGTCTTGCTCTCCCAGCCGTGATAACGTGTGCCATCATAGCTGAAAGTAAATCTGTAATTTACCATATGTCCTCTCCAGGGACCTGCTCGCCTGTGTCTGCCTCAAATTCCTTTACCTGTTCAAGCCAATATTGCTTATCTTTTTCTGTTATCGGTCTTATGACTTTACATGGATTTCCAGCAGCTATCACACCATCCGGAATATCCTTTGTGACAACCGCCCCTGAGCCTATGACAACATTTGAACCTATGGTCACACCCGGATTGATGACCGTATTGCCGCCGATCCATACATTATCGCCTATTGTGACCGGCTTGCCAAGCTCCACACCGGCATTTCTGATCATCGCATCTATCGGATGACTTGCGCAGTATATATTGACCCTTGGTCCCAGAAATGCATGATCTCCAATGATGACGTCACACTGATCCAGAACTATCAGCCCTGTATTTGCATAGAAATAGTCTCCCACATGTATATTTGTTCCATAGTCGCAGTAAAATGGCGGCTCTATGTAACACTCCTTTCCCATGTGTGCGAATAATTTTCCAAGATACTCGCCGGTTCTTGTCATTGTCTCAGACCTCGGAGCACCATTGAACTTATCAACCAGATCCTTCGCCTTCCCCTCTGGATCCCAGTCCACACATTTATATAACTTGCCAGCTTTCATTCTGCCAAACATTTTCTCTACTCTATCCATAGAATTTTCTCCTCGTATTATAATATTTACTCATCATGTTTATATCTGACTAAAAGATACCATTCTTTATGGCTGCAATCAACCGCAAATATAATTACTCGTAAATCGAATCCAATATAAGCAATAAACTGCTATCGTTAACAGAAAAACTGCTCTCCAGATATTATAATAAGCCGCGTGCCTGTATTCTGAATCGATAGCGTAATCGACTGAACTTCAGCGCTTATTGCCGGAGCGGCGCGCACAAACGCCCTTATCGTGCGCAGAGCGCAGTGCAAATATAAGCAAGCTGAAGTGACGGAAGATTAGTGTGATTCAGAATACAGGCACACGGCTTATTATGTCTGGAGAGCATTTTTTCGTCCGTCCTCAATACACATAAAGGTACATCCCAAACCAATGCAGCGCAGCCCCCAGCATCACAAAGATATGCCAGATAAAGTGCGCCCCCTTGGTGTCCTTCACAAATGGAATCATGCCAAGCGTATAGACAATACCACCGCCCACGATCCATCCCAGAAGCGGCTTGTCATTTCTGAACCAGCCCGGAATGAACATGATAGCACTCCATCCGATAACGAAGTACAGCGTATAGTGTATCGGTCTGAACCTGCCCGGTCCGAACACACATATGATGGTGATCCCCGCTATTATGAGCGCCCACTGCACACAGAACAACACTATTCCAAGCACATTTCCCCAGTACACAAGGTACAGCGGAGCAAATGTTCCGCCTATCAGCAGATATATCGAGGAATAGTCAAATCTTCTCCAGAGCCGCTTGACTACCAGACCGGATTTGTATGAGTGATACAGACAGCTCATGAGAAACATCAATATCAGTGATATTCCATAAAAACACGATGCCATCACTTTGAGTCCTGTGTCTGACTTCAGGAGAAGAAGGACAAAGCCGGCTATGGCAAGCCCTGCTCCTATTCCGTGGGTAACAGCATTTCCCACCTCCTCGAGAACGGTGAGCTTTGGCGGCTCATTCAGTTCCCTGTAGTGCTGCCTTTTTGCTCTTTTTGCCTCTTTCTTCTCTTCTTTGCTTTTCTCTTTGTCCAGTTCAGCTTTCTGCTGACTGCTCATGTCTGAATTCTTGATTTGTGCCATATTTTAATTTTGAACTTCTTTCTATCTATAATTTATACTGCTATCTATAATCTACACTGTCTTACAACCGCAGTCTCCAGCTCCCGTGCAGAGTACAGCCCTGGGATCATCATCGCAGACCGCTAAAGTGCCTCAAACACCTGCACCCCGCGTCTCTTCAGCCATATCCTAAACAAAACTGCAGCGGCTGCCGTCAATGCAGTGCTTATTGCTAGATACATTGTCGCTCCGGTAAAACCTCCGAATAACAAATATCCCACCACAAGTACAATAATATATACAAAATTCGATAAAATAGCAACAAGTACACCCATGCTCTGCTTCACGACCGATGCTTCCGACGTCCAGTCAAGCTTTGGCATCTTGAGATTGACTGCAAGCCCTATGTATGCAGTCAGGCACACATAAAGACATGGTATCAGTAACATCATCACGCCATCTACAAGTGATGGTGTCACAAAAACAAGCATCACTATATCAAGGATCAGCGCCGGAATCAGGGTAAGTATCACATGCATCCTCAGTTTTGCCCTAAGTATCTGCCACGATGTGACTGGAAGCGAACGCACGATCCAAAGATTCTTTCCCTCCAGAGATATCGATGGTGCAGTCAGATCATTCATCGACGCGGCGGCACATACGGCTATACACGCCCCAATTATAAGTACACCATCCGGTAGTCCGGGAGTTTTCGTAATCATATCTACTACATACTGTCCTTTAACAAGACAAACCACTGCCATAGCGATCATTATCAATGTCCCCAGGGAACAGTTGAGCATATATACGGCAGATGCTGCCAGTCTTTTGAACTCTTTCTGAAGAAGTGCTGCATCCTGGCTCTGCGCCTTTGCAGCTTTTATTATATTCTTCCTTTTTGTATGTCCGGCTTTTGTCGTCACGATTCCGATGAATGTTCTCTCAAGTACCAGCCACACTGCAAGAGAGATGATCAATGTGCCTGTTGCCACAAACGCCAGCTGCAATCCATCTCCTGTAGCCGCACGACCAATTGAATAGAGCGGATATGCAGCACCTTTTATCTTTGCACTGTATTCTCCGCTGTTTGCCAGGATCTTTGAGAGCAGCTTATTTGCATTCATGTATACAGCATAATATGCGGCTATAAATGCCAGTGACAATACAACTGTCACAAAGCTCTTATTTCTGGTCTTATTGCCTATCTTCCCCACTACCCAGCCAAGTATACATGAGAGCACCAGTATGACAAATGTCAGAAGAACCAGTACTATAATAGATGACACGACCGGCCACACACCGGGATGGGCTACTATTCCATATACTATGATACCGGGAACCATGGCGGTCACGGCGAACATCGCACCCATGATGTACACTCCTGACAGTCTTGCAAATAATATAGCCCTGACCGGGATGGGCAGTGACAGCATCAGGTCATTGTCTTTTGCCTGATACAAGCTCGCATATGTATTGAACACACTTCCTAATATACCGATGGTCAACGCCATCATAGACATCATCGCCATGTACATCCAATCAAGCCCCGCAGAACAAAGCGGCTCACACACCGAATATGCCTCCATTCCGAACATGGCTCCCATACAGCCCTGCAGCACTGCCACATAACTGATGATACCCAGAACTACAGCACCTTTGGATCTGGACTTTCCAGTCTTCCGGTCAACGAAAAATCCACTGAACAGCATCTTAAGCTGTTTCTTCATCAATATCCTTATCATGACTCACCCTCCAGATCAAGGAACACGGATTCAAGTGACTCGTCTCCCTTCACCTGCTCCATTATGCCCGCCTTCACCAGTCGTCCGCCTTTTATGATCGCCACTTTATCGCACAGCTTTTCTGCGACTTCCAATACATGTGTGGAGAAGAATATCGCCCCTCCGTCATCGCACATTTTTCTCATCATCTGCTTGAGTATATGGGAAGCCTTTGGATCGAGTCCGACAAACGGTTCATCCATGATGACAAGTTTCGGCTCATGTATCCATGCTGATATGATTGCCAGTTTCTGCTTCATACCATGGGAATACTCGGATATCAGCTGTCCTAGGTTGTCTTTTATCTCAAATGCGTCAGCATATTTGTCTATGAGCTCGTCCCTGACTTCCTCCGGCACGTCAAATATATCTGCTATAAAATTCAAATATCCGATTCCGGTCATAAAATCATACATATCTGGATTGTCAGGAATATATGCCATCTGTTTCTTGCATTCCAGCGGTTTTTCCTTTATGGACACACCATCTATAAGGATATCTCCCTCCTCAAAATTCAGGATCCCTGTACACGCTTTTACAGTGGTTGTCTTACCTGCCCCGTTGTGTCCGATGAAACCATATATCTCCCCCGGCATTATATGTAGGCTTAGATTGTCCACCGCCAACTTATCTCCATATCTCTTTGTGAGATTTTTTATTTGCAGCATATTATTTTCTCCTTTTTCAAAACAGGGGACGGAGGTACCTGACCTCTCCGTCCCCATAGATTATCGCGCTCTATGCTTATTTCGCTTCATCCTGCCCCTGAACTCATCAAGTGCCGCGCGACCAGGTCCCGTCATAGGTTTGATCCACCTTCCTTTTAACAAGTACGGTGTCAGTATGACAAATCTCAGAAGTTCATCCGTGTAAACAAATGAGAACACTGCGAGGAATGGCAGCTTGAGCACCATTCCTGCTACCCATGTAGCCGGGACCGAAAACAACATCAGTCCACTGATCTCCATAACTGTTCCAACGATGGCCTCACCGCCTGCACGGAAGCACTCGTTCTGTATATAGCAGCATGTTCTGACTGCTCCGAAGAACAGATATATTATAAGCATATACTTTGTGTACATCATCGCCTCAGCCCCGAGTCCAAACAATCCAAACAGCGGATTGTGCAGCAGCATCGTGATGAGCACAATTGTGAATGTGATGGCAGGACATACCAGTGCAGCTCTCTTGGCATAGGAAAGTCCCCTGTCCAGATTACCCGCGCCAACTTCATTTCCCACGGCAACGCTGGACGCATTTGCCAGACCACCAAAGAATGCATATACAAACCCTTCACATACACGGAATGCAGCCATGGCGGCTATGGCGGAATCACTCTGATGTCCCATGACAACGTTGATTATCATCTGGCCCACGCCATAGAGGATCTCGTTGCATACGATCGGGAATGCCTTGGACGCATAGGACTTCACAAATCCCATATCAATATCAAATGCCTTTCGCGCACTGAACTTTATCTCATGCCTGCTCTTTGCAAGATACAGAATGAGCAGCGCTATGTTCACGATACCAGACACCAGTGTACCTATAGCCGCACCAGCAACTCCCATCTTGGGAGCACCAAATTTACCATAGATCAACACAAAATTTATACAAAAGTTGAGTAAAAGTGAGATGACCGAGCATACCAGTGGCACCTTCACCCTCTCCGTTGACTTAAGGAGTGCTGTAATTATTGCGGCAAATACCTGAAGCGGATAAGACCATCCAACTATTCTCATATATGGCTTCGCAAGTGCTATGATCTCTACTTTATCTGTATATATTCCAAGTATCCACCCCGGTGCAGCCACAGTCACCACCGCAAATGCTATTCCAAATATTCCCGCACATATGATCGCCAGACCAAATGCCTTGTTCATTCCCTCTGGATCCTTGGCACCCCAGTATTGAGACATGAACAGAAGGGAGCAGCTGACAAATCCCCAATATGTTGAAAACAAAAGTGATCCTATCTGTGCACACACGCCAACCGCCGCAACGGCGATCTCGCCCTCACTTCCTATCATGATGGTATCAACCATACTAGCGGTGGTCGCCAGCAGATTCTGCATCGCAATAGGCACAGCAAGCACAGCCAGCATTCTGGCAAATTCTTTCCATGTCACCTTTTTATTATTTTTTACAAAGCCCGTAGCAGCACTTCCCATTTTTGTTACCTTTTCCTGTTATTATCTCTTTCATCATTTAATTTGATGCGTCCGATTATTGTACTCCCGAATAATTGTATTTGCAATGGCTTTATACCTGTAGTATGAAGTATTTTCTTATTAATTTTAACAGGCGCACCACTTTTATTCCATCTGTGATGCGCCAAGCCTTGTTATTTTCAAGTATTATATTTTTGTGTGCCATTGTTACATACTGTTGTTGGTTGACAAATCTTCAAGCTCACGCTCTACTCTCTCAAGCTCGCCGTCACTCCAGTTCTCCCCCAGTGCAAATACTGCCCTGCACACACTGAAGTTCACCTCGCCATCTGCGTTGATCTCCCCGGAGATCACTCTGTGGGATATCTTCTGAAGTGTGGAAAGTATGTCTATCCGCACGTCCGATATGACAGAAGGCTCTGCCACATTGCCATCTCTATTGCCTTCCTCGTGCTCTGTCCGTTCTTCTCTGTACACGCTCTCCCAGTCATAATCTGCAGTCCTGCCACATGGTGCACCGCATACACTGCAGTCAGGGACAATTGTATGCTTATCAGCATGCACCCTTGCGATCATCGCCTTCATGTCTGCATCAGAGATGCCAAGAGCAATATCAGACATGTGCAAACCTTCTATTATTATGTTATTTGTATCATCAGTCACATGCATCATCCCATCAGTGGCTCTCACCAGCCCTATCAGAGCACCGACCAGACGACTGCCTGTCTCAGTTGTAATTCTTATTTTATCTTCCATTGTCTTTACCTTTCATGGTGCTGTGAAGAGAATGTCAGTCAAGAATTCTTCCATCTATTGATATTGTTGCAACCTGCCATGGGATAAACTTGCCGCTGTCCTGAAGTGCCTTCTTCGCAGCCATCTCCAGTCCTCCACAACAAGGAACCTCCATACGGACTATTGTAACACTTTGTATGTCATTTCGCCTGATAATCTCTGTAAGTTTCTCTGAATAATCGACACTGTCAAGTTTCGGACAGCCGATCAGAGTCACATGTCCCTTTATGAATTTCTCGTGGAACGATGCATAGGCATAGGCTGTACAGTCCGCCGCTATAAGCAACTTTGCACCATCAAAGTATGGCGCATTTACCGGGGCAAGTTTGATCTGCACCGGCCACTGTGTGAGCTGGCTCGGGCGCTCATAATTATATATGTCACCCGCCTGCTGATTGACTGTTTTATCAGTTGTATTCTGTACGCATTCTACTGCTGCCTGTTCATATGAGCTTGCCTGTACTGCTTCACCTGAAGCTGCTGCCGGTCTCCTGAATATGCTTCTCGCCATGGAACCAGGGCAACCGGAGTGTGCCGGACTTTTTTCATGCATCACTCCTGAGCCAACCATATTTCTGGATTTTTCTGCATCGAGTCTTGCCTGTTTGTTTGCCACGACTGCCGCCTCATCATACGCAGCCGCCTCTCTCTCCACAAATGTTATGGCTCCTGTAGGACACGACGGCAGGCAGTCGCCAAGTCCATCACAATAATCGTCTCTGAGCAGCTTTGCTTTGCCGTTTACCATGCCTATAGCACCCTCATGGCACGCATTTGCACAGGCTCCACATCCATTACACTTGTCCTCGTCTATCTGTATAACTCTTCTTATCATATATATTTCCTCCAATCTTTTTCCTGCTTTTAACGTCATTATATTCAGTCAGAACATTTGTGTATGTTGAATTTTCAACATAAAAATGTTATACTTTTCAGGGACAATCCTTGTGACAAAAGAAGCGTCCCCACTAAGAGGTAATATGAACAAATACATGGACACATTATTGAAATCCAGTCTTTTTTCCAGTATCACCGCTGATGACGTTGACTCCGTACTGGACTGTCTGGGTGCAATCATCAAAAAATACCAAAAAAATGAGTGTATTCTCATGGCTGGCAACACAACAGAATATATAGGATTGCTGCTTACAGGCAAAGCGATAGTCATCCAGGAGGATTACTGGGGTGGTCGAAGCGTCATGTCTGCCATCCTGCCCGGACACACGTTTGCGGAATCATATGCCTGTACCCCTGGCTCCGTACTCGACGTCAACGTATATGCTGAAGCTGCAAGTTCTGTATTGTTTCTGAATGTTCAAAAAATGCTCACCACCTGCCCGGTAACATGTGGCAGACATAATCAGATGATAAGAAATCTCCTGTGCGATCTCGCCGGCAAGAACCTGAAGCTCGGCGAAAAATCAAAGCACATGAGCCAGAAAACAACCAGGGATAAGTTGCTCTCCTACCTGTCATCGGAGATGCACAGACATGGCAGCAACGAATTTGATATACCATTTTCCAGACAGCAGCTCGCTGACTTTCTGTCCGTGGACCGCAGTGGACTGTCTACTGAACTTGGCAGGATGAAGACTGATGGGCTGATCGACTTCCACAAATCTCATTTTGTTCTTAAGTCTCCTGCCCAGGGGTGGACTGATGTGTGATGTTGATGTATCATGTAATTAACTGTTCAGGGAAATTCATTACAGATGGGGGATTTTCCCTGATTCAGGATTTATCAATATAATATGATCAGGAGGGATTTCAATGAAACCAATGAAAACTATCAAAGACGGATGGAACAAATTCACTGTTGTCGTAAAGGATAAAGACTACTCAACAAGAGAGGCCGTGCTTTTCGCTATCTGCACATTCCTCACAGGGCTTGTGCTCGGAATGCTCTGCTCTCCTAGAAAGAGCCAGACATTTGGCTCATACAACGGCAACTGCAGCGATGGCGGCTGTAACTGCGACTGCGATTATGATGAGGACGATTTTGAGTAGGCTGCGAACTGATAACTAATATCCCAAAGCAAAAGACAGGTGTCGATTATCTGACACCTGTCTTCTGTGTTTCACAGGATACATTTCACTTATATCTTCCAGCTAACTGCCAGTTCTCTCGAATCCACAAATCTTCTGTAGATTCCGTCCTGCTTCATGAGTTCTTCGTGGGTTCCCTTCTGGGCTATTCTTCCCTGATCCACCACTACTATCTGATCCGCATGTCTTACGGTCTTGAGTCTGTGGGCGATCATGATGATCGTCTTCTCCTTTGTCAAAGCGTCCACTGCAAGAGTAAGCTCCTTCTCGTTCTCAGGATCGACATTTGCAGTCGCCTCGTCAAGGATGATGATAGGTGAATCCTTCATGATGGCGCGGGCTATGGATATTCTCTGTTTCTCACCGCCTGAGAGGGTTGCACCGCCCTCACCGATCACAGTGTTGTAACCGTCAGGAAGCTTGCTGATGAAGTCATGGCAGCACGCCTTCTTTGCAGCCTCCACAACCTCTTCATGGGTTGCCTCCGGCCTTCCGAACTTGATGTTGTTCTCTATGGTATCAGCAAAGAGATATACATTCTGGAATACAAATGAGAAGTTGTTCATGAGACTGTTCATGCTGTAATCCTTAACATTTGTTCCGCCCAGGGTTATCTCACCCGAATCCACATCCCAGAATCTGGCGATCAGATTGCACAGGGTTGTCTTTCCACCGCCAGATGGTCCGACGATCGCCGTCGTTGTCTTCTCCGGTATGGTGAGTGAGATTCCGTCTATTATCTTTCTCTTGTCGTAAGAGAACTCTATATTCTTAACCTCTATATCGTGATTTTCTGGATTGAGTTCCTTTCCATCTATATCCATTGTGTCAAGTCCGAGCACTACATTTGCCTTGTCTACGCACACACTGACCACATGTATCAGTGATGAAAATGTTCCCATGGTCTCAAGGCCCCCGTAGAGCATGAATGCCGCGATCGACATACCCACAGCATACAGAACGCTCATGCTGCCATTTATATAGAAATAAGCCGAAAGACCTATTATTGCAGCTCCGGTGAGTTTTGTCACAACGCTCTGAAGGAAATGATATGGAACATAGGCAAGCTCCATTTTTACATTTGCCCTGACGCAGGCTTCATTTGCCGCATTGAGTCTCTTCGTCTGCTTGCCGATGAGGTTGTAGGACTTGACCTCCGATATGCCCTGTATGTACTCCATGATCTGGTTTATGAGCTCAGTGTCACAGTCAATCTTCGCCGAAGATGCCTGCTTGCCGGCATTCTGCATCACCGTGTTTATCACAAGGAATATGGCAACTCCTGCAAATGATACCAGCGCGATCCTCCAGTCGCAGAGCAGGATCATGAGTATGATCATGGATGTCTCGAGAAGTCCCTGGGTCGTGAGCATGACTACTCTCGTAGCCACATCTCCCAGATTCTCCATGGTATTTGTCGTAACTGATGCGATCTCACCTATGCTGTTGGAATTGAAATATCCCATAGGCACATATCTGAGGTGCTCCGCCATCTCTATACGCTTGAATGCCGCTGTGGTGTAGCCGCCCTCTGTCTGCAGCACGGTCGACGACATCTTGCACAGTATTCCAACTACGATCGATACCGCCATGATGGCTATTGAACCAAGTATATATTTTCCAAGGTCTTTTCCTTCTATAACGCCCATGAGGACACACATTATAGCCGGGATCTTCAGTGCCGATGCCAGTGCATCTATCAGGCTTATCACTATTGAACGCTTGAACTTGCGGCTGTTTTCCTTACCTGAGAACAGGAAGAACTTTTTTAATACTCCAAACATATTACTCGCCCTCCTTTTCATCGCCTGCCGTATCCTTGACCGAGATGTGCGCCTGCCACATATCCCTGTAAAGTGTGCATTTGCTAAGAAGCTCCTCATGTGTTCCGTGAGCCTCCACATTTCCTGCATTTACCACAAATATCTGATCCGCATCCTTGATGGTGGAAAGTCTGTGGGCTATGACTATCAGCGTCTTACCCGCCACAAGCTTGGCGATAGAGCTCTGAAGTATGGCCTCATTCTCCGGATAGGTGTAGGCTGTTGCCTCATCCAGTATAACTATCGGCGCGTCCTTCAGCATCGCCCTGGCGATGGATATCCTCTGTCTCTCACCGCCCGACAAATGTCCACCTGCACCGCCGACCACGGTGTCAAATCCGTTCTCAAGGTTCATGATGAAGTCGTAGCAACCACTCTTTCTGGCTACCTCCTCGACCTCGGCGTCCGTGGCATCCGGTCTTCCCTGTCTTATGTTGTTCCTGACTGTCTCGTTGAACAGGTAATTATCCTGTGACACATACGCAAGCCTGTCGTTGAAATCCGCCAGCGCGATATCCTTTATGTCCACGCCTCCGATCTCTATGCTTCCGCTGTTCACATCCCACAGTGAAGCTATCAGCTTGGCTATTGTAGACTTTCCGCTTCCCGACGGACCGACTATCGCATTTACCGTTCCCGCCTTTATATCCATGCTCACGCCGTGGAGTATCTCCTTGTCGTGATAGCCAAATGTAATATCTGTAACCTTTATTCCATTGTCCTTCGGCTGTGCCTTTGTTCGCTCAGGTCTCACAAGCTCCGGCTGCTCCAGGATTCCTGTCACCTCTCCGATGACTGTCGACAGCTTGCCTAAGTCATCGGTGTATGAACCGATGGTGAGCAGCGGGCCGACTATTCCAAGTGAGAGGATGATACACACAACGAAATCCGCTGTGGTGAGCGAACCATTTGACACATAGCGCGCACCTATCGGAAGGACCGTTGCAAGTGTGTACGGTGTGATGACGAACATGGCTGCTTGGAAGAATGAGCACTTCTTCATCCAGTTGATATACGAGTCTGCGTTCTCCTTTGCCGCCTTTGTGAACTTGGCATATGAGCTCTCTGTCTTGCCAAATGCCTTGATGACCTCAATTCCATCTATGTACTCCACTGCTGCGTCGTTCAGCGCCTTGGTCTTCTCAACTGTCCTGTTGTAGTTCTCCTGGAAATCGATCATCATGCCCATGTACGTTGCAAATCCAACGACTATCGGGATAAATGAGAACAACGCCAGTCTCCAGTCAACCATGAAAAAATACACGATGACAATGATAGGCGCCAGCAGGTTGGATGTAAACTCAGGCACAACATGTGCCAGAGTCGTCTCTATGCTGTCTATTCTCTCCACCATGATGTTCTTGAATGATCCCGATGGAGTGTCCTTCACATATCCAAGCGGCACCCTTGCAAGCTTGTCACAGCATGACTTTCTGATATTTGCAAGCACGGTAAATGTCGCCTTGTGGGAACATGCCGTTGATACGCTGTGGCAAAGCTCTGCAAGTATAAATGATCCCGCTATGATAAGAGCCTTCACCATATATTCCCTGAGATCCTTATCCCCGTCAAGGAACATCCTGACCACGTCCGCAATGATGAAATACGGAACTATCTTGAATACTACATTGATAACCGCCAAAATGACGCTCCACACATAGGATGACTTCTTCTGCCCCGCCCATGTGAGGACCCAGCTCACCGCTGATTTCTTTTTTTCTTCCACTTTTTCTCCTCCTTATATCTTGAGCAAAAACTTGTTCGTTTTCACTTATTTGCATTAGTTTCACCTAACCTCATAGTTTAAAATTATGCGGTTCGGTATTTTACCTTGCCGCATACCTACTGACTACTCCGGAAACTGCACCTTCCATAGTCTCTCCCAGCCTCCGGTGTAGAACTTCTTGAGCTTGCCGACATTCTCTATCGCAGTCTCACGATCCATGTCGTGTTCTATGATCTGGAATATCGCCGAAAAAAAGCCACTATATATCATATGACAAAGGCTGTCGCTTATGTCCGGCACATTTATACCGGCTCTGTGCATCTCATCCACATACTGCTTTGAAGATCTCATCTCACGGCCTACCAGATTATGTATCATATCTCCATACTTCTCATTGTCACTGCACCGCAGTAAAAGTTTGAAATTATCATAATGATCATACACATAATTAACCATCTGATCCATTCCGTTTCCGGATGCGCTTGCCATATTCTCAGTCTGCTTCTCTGGTGGCAGGCTCTGAAACTCCTCAAGAACGCTGTCATATATCCCATATAGCTCCTCCACATACGGATCTATCAGCGCATCAAAAAGTGCCTCCTTTGTAGGATAATATTTATAGAATGCACCTGTTGTAAGTCCGGCATCTTTCACAATGCTTCTGAGCGATGTCCCTGCAAATCCATACTCAAGGAAATGATTCAGTGCTGTTTTCAAAATATTTTGTCTTGTGTTCTCTGCTTTTTCTGTCATAAAGACTCCTCTCCCGTTTAATATGCCTCGCTTCTGACCGAAACAGATTCCAAATGCAAGTGCCATACCAACCATCAGACACGCGCAAATATAACAGTGTTATATTACACTGTTATATTTTATATATAATCCCCCTGTTGTCAAGTGCTGTTTTGATATTTTTTCAGCCATATCAAATTTTTGATAAAATATGCGTTTTACCCTTATAAAAACAACCACCTGATATACAATACGATATCAAGTGATTGTCTAATTAGTTTTTCTCTCTTCTTCTCTGCTCCCTTGTCTTATTCTTTTCTCTATCTCCACACTCTTCATATACTCAAGACCTACCTCTCCATCTTTCTTAACTGCGGTCACTATCCGATGAAGCTCTCTCCTAATTTGTTCTGAGTGTATCAGAATCCCAAGCAAAGTCCAACTACGGATTGCAGTTCTTACAAGGTTCATATCCCTCAGATATAAGCTCGTCCCTTGTGGTCGTTCTCTCAGATTTATTCGCTTCCTTCATCTGTTTCACACTCCTGCATGATGGCTTATGAAACTTACCGGTGTTGGTGTTGACTATGTATGTATCCTCATCCGCAGACTCCTTCTGGATCTCCGATGTATCACTGCCAATATCTGACTCCGTATCCTGAGTTTCTCCGATCATTCCAGCTTCTGCTGTCTGGTCATCATCTCCTTTTTCCTCTGATACTTTAGTGCTGGCATTCTCTCCCGGCACCACATAATCCGGATCCGCTTCGCTGTCCCCTGTAGCATAGTCGATTATCACGCCTGGCTGTACATTGTACACATACACATTGAAACTTACTCCTGCGCCTTTATCCTCCACGGACTCCGCCTCCATCTGCACTCCGGACGCAACCAGATTGTCTCCATCGTATACAGGTGTAACCCTGTAAAGCACATGATTTCCAGTACTTTCCACATAATCAGCTACCTCATTTTCAAATGGCAGCATGCCAGTGACATTCAGATATCTGGTTCCAGTTATCAGATTCTTTTCATTTGCATTCTCCCCGGCAAGCTGATATCCGATCAGATGGCAGCGATTATACAGATAATTGCCGTCTATACGATCATTGTATTTAACTGTATGCCACCCTGAAGGCTTTATCATACCGATCTCGCCGCGCTCCTCCGTTGGCATAATCTCCTTACAGATATTGGCATAGGCAACTCCACATCTTCCAAGAAAGTCCAGGTCGCTGTAATTCTCAAATGCCTCCGTCACCATCTCATCCTCACTGAAATAAGGCACATTGCCATTTATCTCATAATATGCCTCTCCCGAATATATGGGAATATCAGCAATCTCCATGCTCGAAGCCTGCTGATCTGCAATATTCTCAGATGCTGCCGCACTGCTTTCAGGTGACGTGTTGCCGGTGTTATCTTTTTTCTCCGCAGCTGTGGTATTCTCTGATTCTGAGGTATCTTCTACAGTCTCCTTCTCATATCCCTTTACCACGGACCTGCTGCCATCCGCAATTTCTGACATACTGCACCCGGACATCAGCAATGCAAATATTGCTACATACAGTACACTGTAAAATTTTCTTTTCACGTCACATTCTCCTCTCTGAAAATGTTATCCCTGCCTATATACATCCTATTAAAATTTAGCTATCTTTTTCCAAAATGTATAATAACATTCTACATTTTGTCATCCGTTTTGTGAATACATCCCCGCATAAAACCTCAATTCAAAACAAAGAGTTTTCACTAGCTGCTTTAACGAATCATTGCAACAAAAAAGAGGATATATACCACATGTGATACATATCCTCCTTACAATTTATGCTCCCTTGTGTAAGCTTTTCCCTACACCATTCCATTTGCGACCTTATACTTGTAGAGCATCTCCGCATGATTCTGCTCCTCGATCTGTATATCCGCCAGAAGCTTTCTCACCGCGCTCTCGCCAAATGCAAATATCTCTCCATTGTACTCGCCTGACACAAGCTTCTCTGTTCCAATACAGTCTGTTGCAAGGAACTCATCATTCTTCTTATCCTCGGAATCGTCCATCATCTTGTATGTCTGCTTTGGCTCATAATCTTTTCCATCGCTGTCATTGCAGTCACACTGTGGAACCTGTCCGTCAAGCACCTGGGTAAGTGAATCATAGTGCTTCTGCTCTTCCTTCTGTATAGTCTGGAACAGATTCTTAAGCTCAGGATCCTTCGCCTGCTCCGCATATCTTCCATATTTCTCCACACAGGACTTCTCCTGTGTCTGAAGATCCTGGATAACTGTTTTCTCTTTTTCCTTTAATATCATAGCAATACTCCTTTCGATTAAAATTCATCCCATCGCATAGATATTATTGTCCAAAATAGTACAGCTCTATTCCTACATCTCTATTTTTTTATATTTTTCTGCCTTCTGGTCATTTATATATATGTATGGCAATGAAAAATCTCAGGACCGTGTCATACAATAAAAGGCGAATGCCCTGCAATTGTCATACAGCCATCCGCCATTATATCACATATATTTATTTTATTTCTGTAGTCTCACAAACTCTCTGCAATAAGCCACATACATTACAATCAACACAAGTCCAACAGCCACTATTGGCATCACTCCTGTGTCAAATGCAAACATGCTCATAAACGTAAGTATCCACATGACAAATCCTGCCTTAATTCCAGTCATAAATCCCTTCTTGGAGGATTTGGCTATCATGATAAGCTCAGCCTCGTCCGATGTGTTCTCCCAGTCACGGCGAAAATGCATATCGAATATATTTCCGCTTTTCTCCGGGTTAAGCTTCTTCTCTTCATCGATGACAAGCTTTTCAACCACACAATACAGTGCCATAGATATCAGAAATACGAGCTCGGACAGCACTGTCAGGAATGTGCCACGCCCATCACTGTACGTCCTGTCCACAGCGTATATACACACCGGAAACAACACAAGTCCAACGAACACGATGACACACGGGAGATATGAGGCAGTCGTGATCCGACTCTCTATATCCACTATCACATCCTCGTTCTCTCCGTCCCAGCCACTGATCGTCCTCTTTATCTTCCCATACATGACAAATGACACCACGAACACCGCCAACATGAGCACTCCATATGCTATAGGCAGCGTATCAGCCACTATCCTCCATATATTATCCCAGTTGATTCCATCCAGTGTATCCTTGTTCACCGCTGCAAGCCTTCCAGCCAGAAACCCTCCAAGCAAACTTACCAGGATCATTATCGCAAATATTATATATATCTTCAGATTACTTTTCTTGTTCACTTTTTTATCAGTATCATTCATCTCATATCCTCTTTTCATTCTATGAATTAACACGACCTTATCCATATGTCAGAAGTCACTCCTCATCTTCCTCATATTGGAAGATATCCTCCACACTGGCACCACACACCTTTGCGATCTTGAGTGCCAGAGTCACCGATGGACTGTAATCTCCCCTCTCTATCTGACTTATCGTCTGCCTCGAGGTCTGCACCAACGCTCCCATCTCCTGCTGGTTTACTCCCAGCTTCGCCCGATATTCCTTCAGCCTGTTGTACAGCGGCATCTATATCACCTCCAGCTTGTTAATCTGTATTGTCATCATAATCAGGTCCATTATCTGTTTATGCCGTCCTCTCCATCAGAGCCCAATCCTTTTATTACATTGTCCGCATCTTCAGCTTCTGCTCTGTCTGCCAGCCCATGCTCTGCATACTTATGTGTGGATGTCCCCCATATCATGGAAAAGCTTATTCCAAAACAGAATCCAATGGAAATTCCAAGCGCCAAATTGTCAAACAGCATTCCATACACTATACCAAGTGCAACACCTATGATAATTCCAAGTGGTGCGCCAGTGGTTTTATCGCGCTTACACACATATATTTTATCCCTCAAAAAGAATCCATCACTCTTATCATCGCCAAATACATCTATCACTTTCTGATACATATTGCCATGTGCAGCCTCCATCATATCTTCCGTCAGATTGTCCACATCAGGATGAATATAATACTTTCTAAGCTTATATATACTTAGCATATCCTTGCCACTCTCTGGTTCAGGCGTCAACGAATCCCTAGCAATCTCTTCTTTCTCAAAAATAAAGCAGCTCCACATCTGCTTGTTTCTGAAGAAACCATACACAGGGAGTCCATTTTCCAGACCTTGGCGGATTTCGCGCTCAAGCTCAGTCATATCACAGATCTCAGCAATAACATCCCCTAGCTTGTGCTTCTTTAACATTCTTTCTGTGATCGGTGTCACGGAATATCCCTTGACCTGTGTCTTCAATTTGTCCACTGGTTGGGAGACGATCATGCCCCCAAACATAGCTTGTAGTGTTTCACAGGTAGATTTCTTATTACCTTTATCCATGCCATTTTCACTTAGATTGTCCTTTTTATTTACACCTTGCTTTTCCCTCATATCCTCATAACTCCATTTTAATTCTTACCACTAAAATCCCATTCCAAATTCAAGCTATATATATTATATATGCCAAATGACAACTATAGTTGTCATTTCTTTTACAATGGAGTATAACAAATGACAAGGAAAGTTGTCAATAACTTTTGACAACTTTCCTTGTCATCTCAATGTTGGAACGGAGGCACCTGAAACCTGGAGAACCGCCAGACTGATGCCTGGCAGTGCAACAACTAAACAATTGAGCAAGATCATCTTTTGTTAAATTATATCATACTTCTCCACATCCACGACTGCCTGTCCCTCACATAACAGCTCTATTCCATCCGCTTCAATAGGTGTATATATCGCCGTGCTCATTGTCATAGCTCCATCATTTACAAACAGCTCTATCGAATTCCTGTCCAGTATAAATCTGAGCTTTATACTATCTTGAGCCTCCTGCTGTTCATCAACCTTTTCCTTGACATCCCCGTAACATTCTGCTGATTTCACGCAGGCCCTTCTGATACACACCACATCTTTCTCAAATCCGGCAAAAGTCCTGTCCATCTCTATTATATTATTTTCTCTGTCATATATAAATCGAGTATAATATCCGCTTCCCTTTGCCAGATTCACGGTAAATCTGCTGTATTTGTTTCCAGTGATTACAAATGTCACATCCAGACTTCTTCCACTTATACCTTCCAGACTACGCCGTCCACTCACTACTTCATCTGAGTACCTGACCATATTAGCATGATACTTCTCTATCTCTCTCACTGGCTTCTGTATCAAGCGTCCATTTTTCAGAGATATCTCCCTCGGAATCGTCATCATTCCCTGCCACTTCTGTCCACCGGGTATCCACAGATTATGCCATGACTGCATCCACGCTATCATTATCCTTCTGCCATCCGGCAAAAGTGTAGTCTGAGGCGCGTAGAAATCTGTTCCATAATCAAGTGATAATGGCTCTCCACCGTCAAATTTCTTCTCACCTTTATCAAATTCTCCAACAAAATAGATAGAATTATTTCCATTGTGGAATTCATATCCCTCTGCCTTCATTCCCGTAGGCGATACGAGAAGTACATGATGATCGTCTAATTTGAAGAAATCAGGGCATTCCCATATGCCGCCCAGATCATCTTCATTCCGTGCAAGGATACTCTCAAATGTCCAGCTTTCCATATCAGCGCTCGAAAGTAGTACCACAAGCCCCTTATTATCCTGATCCACACAGCCTGCAGCCATATAGTATCTGCCATCCTCAAGCCATGCCTTCGGATCTCTGAAATCCGCTCTGCTCAATCCCTCCGGCAGCATATCTCCGGTCACCACCGGGTTATTCTGTATTTTTTTATATGTAACGCCATCACCAACCGCTATGCTCTGGTTCTGCAATACCCCATCACCGTCGGGATTTTTCATAACACTGGTATATATCAGGACATGCTCTCCATCTTTTTCAATGGCCGTACCTGAGAAACAGCCCTCGGCATCATATATCGTATCAGGTGCAATCGCCACAGGAAGCTGCTCCCATCTTATCAAATCGTCACTGACCTGATGCCCCCAATGCATAGGTCCCCATTCCGTACTGTACGGATGATACTGGTAAAACAAATGCACCTTACCATTATACACAGAAAATCCATTCGGATCATTCATCCAACCGACAGGCGGAGTCACATGAAACAACGGTCGCTCATTCTTATCTATTTCATTCTGAGTTTCGTATTTCCTCGATGCAGCAAGTGCCTCGCTAACCACATTTTTTCCCGCCATCTTCCCATTTATATCCATCTCTTTTTCTCCTTTATACTTACATGGTTTATATTTTGCGTTCTTTCAAATAACACATTTAAATCAATAAAAATAGAGACATTTCCACTGTACCATACATAGCATCTCTTGAAAATGTCCCTAAATAAATTTATTTCCTATTTTATAATAAATCACAAAGTAATTTTTGATTATCTTTTCAAAAGTTCTTATATGCCGGTATAGCCTATTGTTACAGGCTTTTCCGGCATTTTTCATTGTGGAAGATACTCTCAAATCTTCTTATATCCCCGTATGTTTTGGTGTTCAAAAGTAGTAGGTGGAGTAGTAAATTCTCCGTTTACTACTTAGGCAATCAGCCGCTTCATTTCTGTTATCGACGTTTCGGAAGTCGTATGCGCGTAATAGTTCAGCGTCATATTGATGTTGGAATGTCCCATGATGTACTGCAATGCCTTTGGGTTCATTCCTGCATTTGCTAACGTGGTGCAGAATGTGTGGCGTAAGGTGTGCGGTGTCATTACCTTTGGCAATGCTACCTTTTGCGTTTTGTTGTATTTCCTTACAAGCCCCCGGAACATACTTTCATAGTTGACTGCCACTTTTGGCAAACCGTTCCGGTTAAGGAACAGAAACTTTGTGTAGCCTTCTAAAATAACAGGCTGTGCATATTTCCGCTTGTTCAGCACCCGCTGAAATGCTTCTAACACTTTTTCACTCATAGGAATAACCCGGTTGCCGCTTTTCGTCTTAGGCGTTTCCACATAGTAGCCCACGTCTGCAATCTTCAAAAGTTGGTGGTCTACATTGATAAGCTGTTTGCCTAAGTCAATGTCAGCTTCCGTCAGTCCGCAGAGTTCCGAAATGCGAAGCCCTGTCCCTAACAGTATGATAATCTCGTCGTAGTATTTCTGATAGACTTTATCATGCTGCACAAAGGACAGAAAAGCCGCTTCCTGCGTAGGGGATAGAGGTTCCTTTGGTTCCGTATCATCTTCAAGGACTGTGTTCAACTGGAAGTCAAATGGATTTTTACGAATACAATCGTCCTGTATGGCTGTGTAAAAGGCAGCCTTTAAGGAACGCTTGTGGTTGTTGATAGTCTTGAAGCCGTAACCTTTTTCTTTCATGCGTAACGCCCATTCCTTTGCGTCGGAGAGCTTCACATTTTCAATCCGGCAGGCTCCAAGTTTATCCTCCTGCAAAATCCGCATGAGCTGTTTTCGCCCCTGCTTTGTACCATGCCGCACATTTGCCCGGTGGCGTATCTGCTTTGCGTAGAGTTGGCAGACCGTCATTTTCTTTCCGATATGGTCGATACCGTCGTCAAGGTCTTTTTGGATTTCTTTCTCTTTTTCCCTCAACGCTATATCGTCGCGCTTTCCTGCCGGGGTTTTGTCCGTAGGCACTAACTTCCAAGAATACACAAACTGCGGTTTCCCAAAGGTATCTATATATTTGTAGGCATATCTCCCGTCTTTTCTCTGGCTCTCTCCGGTGCGGAGAATACGATTTTTATTATCCCGTCTTTTTTCCGACATCGTTATGCTCCTTTCCATAATGGAAAGAGCCTTGATATGCTTGACTATATTGTACCACATTCAAGGCTCGATTTCACTATCAGATTGCGTCCACCGTATCAATCATTTTTTCAAATTGCTTACGCTTAATCTGAATACGGTTTCCGTTCATCATTACCCAGTCCGGGACGGGATTTTCTTCTGCCAGTTTCCGCAGCTTGCTTTCTCCGATACGGAAATATTTTGCTGCCTCTTCTATGGTAAGCGTGTACTTTTCCCAAATCGGCACGTCGTTATTGTTCAATTTGTCGTCCCCCTTTCTTAATGGGTCAAAAATCAATCTGTAACATAGGCTTTAATCGGACGGCTATTAGCGTAACCTCATGGGACTTGCACCCCTCCGGCGGTCTGCCGAAGCCCTACCCATTGCCTGCGACGCTTCTAACGCTCGGACTATGGCTATAAGGAAGTATCATTATGTATTCTGTGCGTTATCGCCCGCAGGCTGCTATCTCTGCTTTACGGTGTGGTATTTCTCGCTCGCTTTTCTATTAAGAGAAAGGTCATGGCGTATCCACCGCATGGCTCGGCACAAAAGGAACGTATCCGATTTGCCTTATACTGCGTCGCCGTTCTATTGCGCCGCTTTCTTTATCAAAGAGCAGAGGGCTGTTCTGCGATATGGAACAGAAAAGGGGGAAGCGCTCCAATACCGCGTTGGTTTATTCAGCCTTAAATGTGAGGATTGCCCTCATCAGTTTTGTTTGCAGCCTTTCGCGTATTTCTTCGTCTACTCCAAAATAAACATTTCCTCGCTCATCATAGAGCTTTCGCATGGAAAGACGGGCTATGTAGCCGCTGAAATGTTGCAATACAATCTTCATTGCGTCCGGGTCGCCCTTTGACGCTGCCAGTATGACAGGATAAGGTACAAGGGTGTTCTCCGGGTACTCGGTCGGTTTACCATTCAATCCATTCATCAGCGTTTTCCTCCAAATATTTTTTTAACTGCTCAAAGGAGCTTGTCCGGCGATACTGTACCGTACTTCTTGAGATATTGAGCTGCTTTCCGATTTCTATATCAGTTAATCCCTCAAAGTAATACAGCAGTACAATTTTGCGCCGTTCTTCGGGTAAAGCCCGGATAGCTTCAAGCAGCAGTTTTGGGGTTATTTCTTTTCCTGCCATTTGATAAGACGGCTCTGCTTCTTCGTCTTGAAAATACTTATCGACGGTATAAAGCTGCCGTTCCTCATGCAAGGCAAGGTCAGAAAAAGTAACCTCCCGAACTCTGCGCCGACGAATTTCTTCATGGGCGTTGCACGCTTCATTGTGCAGCACTGATTTACAGAACTTTTGAAACGCACATTGCTTTTCAAATTCCCTGCGATTAGGTGTCATGGTGTTCACCTCCTTTCTGCCGAAAGGCGGTAGTACCTCCCCTTTTCGCGGGATAATACAGGCGACTTTTTGCTTTGCCAAAAAGAGAGCAAAGTTTTTGAAAAATCTTCTGTAAAATGCAAAATGCGCCTGCCTGCAAAACGCAGATAGGCGCATAGGAAATAACAGCGGTATTTAATTGATTTGACAGTTCATATCTATAACCAGACTTACCCGGTGGTGGAACTGTACTTTTTTTAATGAATGCAACCTATGTATGCTGTATAACAGCAAAGAAATTCCCATAGCGGCAGCCCTCCTAAATGCCGCTAATTTATGTTATAGGTAGCAGTAGACAAAAAGAAGCGGCGGCTTTAAAAATCAAAGCCACCGCTTCAAAGGCGCGTGAAAATGTATCTGCTCTGCGACGGCTTTTTTTCTTTTGCCGTCGTCCGGCAGATATTTAGATTTTAAATTTTAGAAAAGACGTGGGATTATAACCATAAATAATATCCCAAGTAGATAAAAGGCATTTACACCCAATCCAACTTTTACATAAATATCGCGTTGCTGTTTTTTGAGAAATAAGAATAGTGCGTAAAGAAAACTGGCAACAATAAAAACACCGTAACCAATAGCAATAGCTGTTGCATTTGCAGCCGTAGGCTTCCAAACAAATAACATAGTAAGAGGTACAAAAATTGTAACAAGGGATATAATACTTAAAATTTTTTCTTTCATAATGGTTTCCTTTCTATTATCATTTGAGTTTTAATTTCAGTGAACCTGTAAAATTATCTGCTTCAATCAAAACATAATTGCTTGCAGACGGAAGTTCAATAGTATCATTATATGAGCTTTCTGTATCACAAAGGATTTTCGGTTCATCAGTTCCCGTTTGTAAAATTAGTTTCAAATTCCCGGTTTGAGCAGCTATATCACAAGAAATTTCTATTTTATTTCCATTATCTCGTTCAAGAGCTGTTCCCCCGAAAATGATTTCATTACCGGAAAAATCATCATAGTCAGCGGTATAATTTCCTACATAGCTATCTATACCAAATTCACGTTTTCCTTGCAAATCTTTATCATCTGTTAAACCCTTATCTCCAATAGATTGTAAGGCTTGATTATAATTACTTACAATTTCATCTTTAGAACAGGCAGTTACAGAAACAAGACAACATAACATTAAAAATAAAGGTATCAGCTTTTTCATTTTGCAATCTTCCTTTCTGTTTTTCTCCTTTTTTGAGATAAAGGGGTAGCTAAAGTTTCTTTTTGTGGAATAGAAATTATTATCAATGATAATATAAGCATAGCTAACATCGTTAAAACACCTAATAAAATGCTTTGAGAAGATGAATAAGCTCCGGTAGTATCTGTCACAAATCCTTCTCCGTTAAAGCCGACTATACTTAATCCGGCAGAGAGCGGATACAAATTTCTGATAATAGGATTTTTGAAGTAGATACTAATATATCCTAATAGAAAAGCTGCAACAGCCCCACCTTTGAAAGAGTTTTGTTTTTTTCCACAGTGTGCGATAAGTGGCATTTCTCCAATAAATGTAAATAATGCCATTCCACAAATTTGTATAGTCCCAATTATAATTGTTGATAAAGTCATATTCTCACGACAAGCGATTATTCCGACTATAATAGTGACAAATGAATTACATAATCCTAAAAGTATAGAAAGTAGTCCTATTGTAGTTAGCTTCCCAATCATCAGTTTAGGAAAAGAAATAGGAATAACTTGCAGATTTTTTAGTGTATCATCAGTGTATTCTCGGTTAATCATATAGCCACCAATCAAAGCTATAATCATAGGAAAAAACATGGTCATATTATTCCAAATCGTACTATTAAGTAAATCAGGAAATGTATAATTCAAGACATTTTTAGCTTCATCTGTCATAATTTTTTGCATAACGATTGAAATAATAGGGGAACACGCTACACCAAGCATACCAACCAAAATAATACTGTATCTTTTTAGCTTTTGAAATTCTGTTGTAATAAAAGCAAGCATATTCACACCTCCTATATCTCACGACGATTATAAATTTTTATAATCGCATAAATTGATACGAACAGAAAGAGCGCAATAATACAGACGCATATATGAGTTGGGACAAAATAAGGACGCATAGTGTTATAAAATTCAGCTGCGGCTCCATTCCCCTCGTCGTAAAATTGATAAATCCAACGATTGATTACAGGTATAGGTAAGATTGTTCCTATATTTACCCCTACTGGTGTCAGCATTCCTATATCTGTTACATGAATTACATAGTTAATAATTGTGTAAAAAAGGGTAATGACAATAGAAATCAAGTCACTTTTATTGAACCATACAACTAATGCCACACAAGGTAAAGCCGCAGCTAGGAGCATTATTCCCAATCCTATACTCAATACAAATTTTTGTGCCATGTTTTCCATAGCAATACCAAGGATTTTTGAACACAACACACTGGCAAAAAAGCCTAAAAGAGTATAAGCTACTGAAATAATAGCCATTACTCCTATTTTTGCTACAACTATTTTACTTTTGCTAATAGGAATGGTTGTAAGGTTCTTTAAAGTGTCATTATCTGTTTCTGTAAAGAACAGAGAAGTTGCAATAACAACCAATATCGGCAACAAAAGAAGAAAATCGCCATAGTCCACAATGCCGGAAAACAAATTATCATAATTAACTTGTGTTGGAATGTTCCAATATAAAGCAGTCATTACTACCGGAAAAACCAAAGCAACAAGAGTAGCCAAAACAAAAAGAGAACGTCGTTTAAATTTGTAAAATTCGCATTTAATCAGTTTAAGCAATTCCCTCGCCTCCTGTCACACGCTTGAAATAATCTTCAAGGCTTTCTTCACAAGTATGAGCTTCTGATACCTCCAATCCATTTTCTACAAAGGCGGTTACAATTTTCCCTACTGGTAAATCAAGATTGTGTAGACGTAAATTGTGGTCGTCCTGTATAGAAAAATGGTTTTCGTGGAAAGTACGTTCCAAAATTCTTGCTGCCTGTGCGGTATCAGAAAGAGTAAATCGGATATGTTTGCTGCTTTTTTGTTCCAGTTCCGCAAGACTTTCTTCTTCCAGTAGTGTGCCATGGTCGATAATTCCAATATCATCAGCCAGTAGCGAAATTTCTGAAAGAATATGACTGGAAATTAAAATTGTTTTTCCTCTCGCGTCACAAAGTTCACGAATAAAAGAACGAACCTCTGCAATTCCAATCGGGTCAAGCCCATTGATAGGTTCATCTAAAATCAAAAGCTCCGGGTCGTGCATAACAGCAAGTGCAATCGCAAGCCGTTGTTTCATACCAAGAGAATACTGGGAAAACAGTTTTTTGTCTTTATAAGGCAATCCCACCAAATCTAAAGCGTCTTTGATTGCGTGGCGGTTTGGTACTCCCCGTAAGGTAGCAAAAATTTGTAAGTTTTCCGTAGCAGTCAAATTAGGGTAAAAACCGGGCGACTCAATCAGACTACCGATACGGGGCAACAATTTCTTTTCATTCCCCTGCAAAGACTTTCCCCATATTTTAACTTCGCCGGAAGTTGGCTTTGTCAATCCAAGTAGCATTTTCATAGTGGTCGTTTTTCCGGCTCCGTTTCTTCCAAGCAGTCCGTAAATTCTCCCTTTCTGCACATGAATATTTAAGTCAGCAACACTCTTTTGTGAGCCGTACTGTTTTGTAAGATTTTTTGTTTCAATGATATAATTTTTGTCCATATTCAAACCTCCTGTTCTGTAAAGTATTCTATCACACCAACCTTGCATTAACCTTGCCGCAACCTTGCATTAACCTTGCAATTTGAAATATTTCTCCCCAAATAATTAAGGCTCCCGTCAAAAGGACGGGAGAACCTTACTTTGCTAAGGGAAAAAGCAAAGTAAATTCTGTTCCTTTTCCCTGTATGCTATTTGCTGTTATTGTGCCGTTCATCTTTTCTACAAGTTGGTGTGCGATAGAAAGCCCAAGACCGCTGCCTTTTTCAGACCGTCCCTTATCGCATTTATAGAGCCGTTCAAAAATATGCTTCAAATCTTCTTTTTCAATCCCTATTCCATTATCTGCTAATCGGATTTGCATATTTTTTTCCTGCTTTGACAGGATTATTTCTATTTTATCCGCATGACTGTGAGAAATTACATTTTGAATAAGATTGTTCAATATCCGCATATAGCCGTCCGTATCAAGTTTTACCCTGAAAGGCTGTTCGGGAATATCAATATTGTAATCTATCTGCTTATCTTCAAATATGGGTATCCAGTCAATCAAGATATTTCGTGTCAGCTCCGCAGCTTCAACAATATTTATATCCATAGCAAACTCATTAGAATTTAATTTGAACCAGTCAAAAAGAACATCAATATATTCTTTCAAATCGTGAGCTTTGCGGCGGGCTGTTTCGATATAGTCGTCCCTGTCTTTTCCTGTAACAATTCCTTTATGTGCAGCGTCAAGATACCCAATAAGCGTTGTAAGCGGTGTCCGAACATCATGGGAAAGACTTGTCATAAGCTGTCGGTTTGTTTCTTCTGTCTGCCGGACAGTAGAAAGCCTGCTCTCATAAGACACAACAATCTCATTTATTTCATAGGCAAGAGGGGCTACCAGTTCATTTGTTGCAGATAAAATACGCCTGTTTCCATTTCCGTTTTTTACATCAATCAATGCGTCTGTTATCTCGGCTATCTGTTTTTTAACACGTCGAATAGCAAAGCAGGAAACAAGAATAGAGAAAAGTGCAATTATTATGGATAGAAAAATGACTGCTTCCATAGAAAATCAAACCTCCTTGTTAAAACGATAACCGATACCTTTAATCGTTTGAATATATTTTGGACTTCCGGGATTTACCTCTAATTTCTTGCGAAGTCGGCTGATAATCGCCATAATGTTGCTGTCATCATAGAAATATTCCTCTCTCCACACTTCTTCATAAATCTGTTGCTTTGTCAGAATTTTCCCTTGATTTTTCGCGCAGTATAAGAGTAAGTCAAATTCTTTTGGAGGCAATTCAAAAGTTCCATTTTCCGTAGTAACAGAACGATTTTCAATATCAATTTTCAACCCGTCAAATTCAAGTTGCTGTGATATTCCGTCCTGTTGATTGAAACGGGTATAACGGCGTATAAGGGAAACGATACGGGCTATCAGTTCGTCCATGTCAAAAGGTTTTGTCAAATAATCATCAGCTCCTGCCCTTAAACCGCGTACTTTAGAAGCACTGTCATTTTTTGATGTAAACATCAAAATCGGCAGGCTGCTTTCTTTTCTAATTTCTTCCAATGTTTCAAATCCGTCCATACCAGGCATCATAACGTCCAGTATCACAAGTTGATATTCTCTCTCTTTTAATTTTTGTAATCCCTCTTTTCCCATATTACAAAAATCAGCTTCTATATCTTCTGATAGCACGCTGCGTTTAATCAGCGCACAAAGTTCCTTATCATCATCTATAATCAAAACTTTATTCATGGTATAGCTCCTTTCCTTGTTTGGTTCTACCGTCAATCGGTTTTTCCGCGTCTTTTGGTATCAACCACATATACCCAAGTTTTGAAACACCCTGTATGCGTTTCTCCCTGCAAAGTATCTGTACCCGCCTTTCAGAAATTCCCCACTTCTTTGCTGCTTCGGGGCAAGACATATATTCCATAACAACACCCGTCCTTTCTGAAAATCTTATCATAATAATTATAGTCGGACACACGAACAATAGCAAGTATATAAATATGAATTATTATGGCTATTTAGTGGAACTGTATAGACATATCCAAAGAGAAAGGGGAACAGTGAAATGTAACTGGGTGAATAAATATGGCAAAAAGACCGGTAGAAAAATATGACTTCAAGGCATTTGGAGAAGCTATAAAAGCTGCGCGGACGGGGCGCAAAGAAAGCCGCAAACAGGTAAGTGATGAAATGTATATTTCTCCTCGCTATCTTGCAAATATCGAAAACAAAGGACAGCACCCCAGTCTGCAAATCTTTTTTGAGCTTATGCTTCGTTACAATATATCCGTAGACCAGTTTCTTTTAGATACGCCCACCCAAAAAGATACAAAGCGGCGGCAGCTCGACGCTCTCCTTGATGATATGAGCGATAATGGCATACGGATTGTAACGGCAACTGCAAAAGAAATTTCAGAAGTCGAAAAAGAGGACAAATAAATGTGTCCGGCAAATTGAATATGATTTAGGAAGCGTTGTAATCTTTACAGATTGCAGCGTTTTTCTTTTGCTCTTTTTTGGCATATAGAGCATTGCGTTGTAGTAACCAGTGAGGAAAAAACTTTCGTAGCAAGCATAGGAAAAGAGTACCCTTTTCCGTATTTTCGCCCTCCCGTCCTGCGGTGCGTCGGTTGAAAATTGCTTGTTGGGAAGTGTCCCAAACCCTCAAAGCGGAAAGGAGCGATTGCATGAACGGACGCAAAAGAAAAGTACAAATCAAATTCTATGTAACAGAGGAAGAAAGGGTGTTGATTGAGCAGAAAATGAAGCTCGTCCCTACCCAAAACATGGCGGCGTATCTTCGCAAGATTGCCATTGACGGCTATATCATTCAGACAGACCATAGCGATATAAAAGCCATGACAGCGGAGATACAGAAAATCGGGGTCAACATCAATCAGATTGCAAAGCGTGTCAATGCGACAGGCAGCGTCTACCAAGAGGACATAGAGGAAATAAAGGGGGTGCTTGCAGAGATATGGCGGTTACAAAGATTAAGCCTGTTAAAAGCACGTTGAGCAAAGCCCTTGATTATATCCAAAATCCGGATAAGACAGACGGGAAAACGCTTGTGTCCTCTTTTGGGTGCAGCTATGAAACGGCAGATATTGAGTTTGAATATACCTTGTCGCAGGCTCGGCAGAAAGGGAACAACTTAGCCTTTCATCTGATACAATCGTTTGAACCGGGAGAGGTGGACTGTGAGAAAGCCCATGCAATCGGAAAGCAGCTTGCCGACGCGGTAACAAAGGGACAGCATGAATACGTCTTAACTACCCACATAGACAAAGGGCATATCCATAACCATATCATTTTTTGTGCGGTCAATTTTGTTGACTACCATAAATACAATTCCAATAAGCGCAGCTACTACGGCATACGGAACATGAGCGATAAGCTGTGTCGGGAAAACGGGCTGTCTGTTGTCGTTCCGGGCAAAGGCAGCAAGGGAAAAAGCTATGCAGAATATCAAGCGGAAAAGGTCGGTACAAGTTGGAAAGGCAAGCTGAAAATTGCCGTTGATACGCTTATCCCCCAAGTGGCAAGTTTTGAAGAATTGTTGCAGCGGTTACAGGCGGCAGGCTATGAAATAAAGCCGGGAAAATATATCTCCTGTCGCGCTCCCGGACAGGAACGGTTTACCCGCTTAAAAACTCTCGGTGCAGACTATACAGCGGAAGCAATCAAAGAACGGATTGCAGGCAAGCGCACAAAGGCGGCGAAAGCTCCCAAAGAGCAGCGTGGCGTATCGCTGCTTATCGACATTGAAAACAGTATCAAGGCACAAGAGAGCCGGGGCTATGAACAGTGGGCGAAAATCCATAATCTGAAACTGGCGGCAAAGACCATGAATTTCTTGACAGAACATCAGATTGAGCAGTACGCGGATTTAGTCAGCCGGATTGAAGAAATAACTGCGGAAAACGAAAAGACCGCAGACGCATTAAAGAGTGTGGAAAAGCGTCTTGCAGATATGGCGGTGCTGATGAAGCACGTTACCACCTATCAAAAGACAAAACCAGTCTATGAAGCATACCGCAGGGCAAAGGATAAAGACGCATACCGGGCAAAGCAGGAAAGCAGTCTGATACTCCATGAAGCGGCGGCAAAGACACTGAAAGCGGCGGGCGTTACCAAGCTCCCCAATCTCGCCGCCATGCAGGAAGAATACGGGAAGCTCCAAGCGCAGAAAGAAGCCCTTTACACTGATTATGGCAAGCTGAAAAAACAGGTCAAGGAATACGACGTTATCAAACAGAACATAGACAGTATTTTAAGACTGGAAAAAGAACCGGAACGGAGCAGGGAAACCGAACGCTTACAGTAGAAATATCTATAAAAGCGTGGTAGGATAAAGATATTCCAATACAGACAGGAGCGTGAAAACATGGCAGACCAAACAATACCCGATTATGAAACCATACGCGCCGCCGTTGCCGGAGAAACATGGGCGGTGGAAAAGGTGCTTATGTGCTACAAGGACGAAATCGACAGGCAGGCAACTGTAAAGAAACGTCAGCCGGACGGAACATTCAAACTGGAAATTGATGAAGATATGCGCCAGTATATCACAATGAAGCTGATAGAATCCCTCCCCCAATTTCCCCTTGAAGAAATGGAAAGAGAGGAAAAAAGAAATCGGGACAAAAAATCATAAAAAGGTAGACGGGAAGCTGCTGCGGATAGATAAGCAGTTTCGACATTTGAAGCAACGGCAAAAAGAAACTATCAGTACATGGCTTTATGAGGAATACCGCCGCCTTTGGATAGAAAAGGGACAGGAGCCGCATAAACGCAACAACCGGGAAATCGTTGCCGCTGTTATGGAACAGATAGAAGCTGCGGGGATATGGCTGCCGGAACAGGAAGTAACAAAATATTTTTACCGCAGGAAAACCCATTACCGGAACCGGATAGAAAAAGAATTACAGCCGAAGCCGGAAATGCAGGATAAAGACAGTCAGACACAAAAAGAACAGGGTGCAGGAAGCCAGTAATGACCTCCCGCACCCTGTTCTTTTATAGGTACTGATTTTAGAATGTTACGCAGTAGAACCCCGATTTCAAGGGAAAAGGTATTCTGTATCGCCTATGCCAGTTTCACGCCGTTTATGCCCTGTAAATCAAGGCTTTTTTCGCCCTTATTGCGTAACCGCCGCGCGTCGTTTCCTCATGCGTTCCGCTGCCTGTCTGCGGGTAATCCGTTTCCGGCAGTCCGGGCAGTATTTGACGCTGTTTGATTTTGATACAAAGAACGTGCTGCACTCGGTACAACGCTTTTTATCCTCGGTCTTGAAAAGCTCTGCATAGAGCAACTTATCAAGGGGAAGTACGGCGGTCTGAAACCACTTGCATAGAAGTGAATAGGAAATAAGCTGCGGGCAGACACATTCCTCCCCGTCGTCCAATAAGATACAGTGTCCGCGCTCGCAGTTGCAGCACTCCTTTTTTACAAGGCTGTTGACTTTCCGGCTCTGTGGCGGCGTGAGCCGCTTACTCCCGGTCATACTTCATCAGCGGCGAAAATGGAAATCTCCGCATACTCGTTTTCTGTTAGTGGGGAAATTTTCTGTAAGGTGCGTTCTGCAAAGGGACGCATATCCTCGTCCATGAATGGTAGCGCAGTCGTCATATTTTCCATAAGCTGTGCCTTGCTTCCCTCATGGTAAATACTCAACAGGTTCATTTCTTCAACGGTCAGTCTAATCATGCTCATACCTCCAATTCGTGATGTTTTGATTTTGCTGTCTTTTTCGGGAGTTTTGGGGATTTTTCTGTTTGTAACTGCGCCCGGACAGAGGGACGGGACTTTTTCATCTCTTTATTCCTCTCGCTTTTATCTATCAGCGCATAAACGCCATGCCTGTCCTCCAACGTAGAAAAGGAAAGGCTTTTGTAAGGGAGCATGGAAAGCAGCCGTTCCATATCCTTATCCGTTGCCAGTGGAACAAAGTAGGGAGAAAGTTCTACCGCACAATGGTTTTTTTCGGGGCTGTCCGGTTCTCCAAGCCCTTTTACATTTTCCACAATCCGGCGGGCTTCTGCTTCAATCCGTCTGTCATGCAGGGCGGCGATATGTAACTGAAAATCCCCCTGCGTATGCGGTGTTCGTTTTTTCTGCTGTTCCCTCAAAATGCTTTTTAAGGCTTCTGGGTCGTTTGGCTGTGCTTCAAAACGTATAAACTTTCCAAGCTGCGGGTCAGTGTTCCCGTCAAAATATTGTCCGGCAGGTTTTGTCAGCTCCCCATGCTCATAAATCAGCGTGTAGTTGTCGGCAGGGATTGATTTTTCGATTACTTCCCGGAAATGCTGCAAATAATCCAGTTCATAAAGATTGCCCTTGATTTTTTCCTGCTCTGTGCCTGTCAGTTCCACCGCATAGGCAAGGATAGTATCGCGGGTCTGTTCCCCGTAAAACCGCCATGTATTATGCTGCCTTGTGTCCTTTAGAAAAACGTCCCGTTCCCGGAAGCAGCACGTCCCGGACGGGCGGGAAAACCACAAAAGCCGTTTGTCCTCCGGGACAGGGCTTACCGCCGCTTTCTGCAAAATCTGTTTGTCTATGTCAAAATCGCTCTGATAAAAAGCGGTATTCTGTTTCATTATGGCTTCAAGGGAAGCGATAACGTCCACATTTTCAAATTTTTGTAACTTCATAGGTCAGCTCCTTTCCAAATCCTGTGTTTTCTGTCTTGCCTGTTTCTTTGGTGTCTGTTCTTTCGCTGCTTTAAGCTGCGCCCGGATAGAGGGCTTTTCCTGTTTGGCAGGCTTGCCACGTTCCTTATCGGTTTTCAATGCTTCGGCGTATTCTGCAAGGGAAATCTGTCCTCCGGCTTTTGCTTTTTCTTCCAGTTCCGCAGCGGTCGGGGTGTTGTTTATCTGCCCGTCAATCATGTTGTAATTTTGCTCGGTGGTCTGCTCGGCAGCTTTCAAATAGTTTTTCGGCTGCAAAAACTCTGGCACGTCCTTATACCCCAAGCTGTCTACATAGTGGGCGGTGTCCTGCCCGTTCTGATGAAGCACCACCACGTCGGAAACGGAAAGGCTGTGTCCCTTAAAATCTTTCGGGTGGTCGATATTGAAGCGGGTGTAAATATCTTCAAGGGACATTCCCGGCGTAAGGGGTGCGGTATAGATAAGCTCATAATTGCCTCTGTCAATGCTGTTTCCCGCCGCCTGTATGCGGTCGTAAGGCTCAAAGCGCAAGTCCCGCGTTTCTTTGCCGTTCTTTAGCTGATAAATTCCGAAAGTGTCCTCGTTCCCATAGAGTAAGAGAGCTTCCCTTGATGGCTCGCTTTCCCGTAGTTCTTGCTTCATGGCGTTGTACTCCCGCAGGGCTTCCCATGTTTCCTTTTCCACGCCGAACAAGCCGCCTTTTTGTGCGTGTGCCTGTAAATCCTCCAAGGTATCAACAAGCCCCTCTGTGCCGTCCTCATAGAGAAGATAAACGGACATATCCTCATGGAAAAGGCGTTCAGCGGCTTCCTGCTGAAGCGGAAGCATACCGTCCCAAGCATAGCCGTATTCCTGCATATCCTTGACGCTGATTGTAGGGTCTGGCATAGGGATTTCCGGCGCGGCGGTCTGCGTCTTTGCGTAAAGCTCCTTGACTTCTCCCTGTGTCAGCTCCCCGGCGGTAAGCTGCGCCATAAGCTCTCGGCATTTCTCCGGCGTTCCGATATACAAAACGTCGCCTATCTTTGCTTTCCCGTCCTCCTGCGGAATGTAGGCTTGCAGCAGATACAGGTTGTCCCTGCTGTCGCTGCGGGGATTTGCGTGTACCTTGTAAATGGCTTCCTGTTCGGGCTTTTTCTGCGCCGCTTCTTTTTGCGCCCGGATATGCGCCCGTTGTAACTCGGTAGGCTTTTCCCCGGTAAAGGGTGCAATCGCCTTGATATAATCAGCCGCATAGTAGGCGTTACTGGTAAGCTGCCGCTGCCATGCCCCTGCTTTGGGCGACCAACGGAAGCCATTACTTTTTAAGGCTTCCCGCGTGGCTTCGTCCGGCTTATCTTCAAAGAAGATTTGCAGACGGTTCGCTTCGGTGTTTGCTTCCACCTTGCCGCCGTCAAATTCCCAACCCACAAAACCGATTTCCTTTTGCTGTGAAAGGGATTTGATACGGTCTTTTACGCGCCTGATTTCTGCGCTGTTGTTGGATAACGCCCAAGTCGCAAAAGGCTTGTCCCCCAAATGCCAACTGCTCGCCATGTCTGCTTTCAGTTTTTCAAGCTGTTCCGGCGACAAATGCGGGCAGCCGTCAAGGGTCTTATGCTTGCGGTAGTAGGCGTTTACGGCTTTCATGGTTTCCTGCGATTTTTCAAGGTTTTCCAGTTTCTTCTCCAACTTCTGTACTGCCTGCGGGTCGTCTGCGCTGATACCGCCCATGCCGGTGCTGCGGATTTTATCAAGAAGTCCTTGTATGTCCTGCCATTCCCGGTAATTGCTGTCGCGGGCTGCGTTCTGCTTTTCTTTCTTCCTTGTGGGGAAGTTAGAGCCGCCCGCAATGAGGATAGAGGGAACACGCGCGTCAATCTCATAGCCTTTGTTCATGTTCGCCGCCAGTTTCCGGGCGTAAGTGTCAAGCAGGCTGTCGATTTTCTCATGGTACATCGGGTCTACCCGTTGTTTCTGCCTTTCTGCAAGCTGTACGGCTTCATCTACATAGTGCCTGTATTCAGCCGTCGCGCTGCCTTGCTTATAATCAGAAAAGCTGTTCATATCCTTTGCACGTTTGGCGGCAGCTTCATTGATTGTGTAATAAGGTGCGGCGGGGGCTGCCTGTCCCGGCTGTGTAGTCTGCGGTGCTTCGCTGTTTGCGCCTGTATCAGCTTCCGGCTCGGTCTGTGCTTCTTTTTCCTGTACCGGGGCTGTTTCTTCGGGAAGCTCCGGCGCGGCTACTTCTGCTTCGGGCTGTATGGTAGCTTCCTGTGGGGTCTGTGCCTGTTCGGTGGTCTGTTCCTTATCCTGTGCCTTTTGGATTTCCGCAAAATGTCCGTCTATGGTATCAATCAGACTTGCGGCGGTGCTGCGGATTGTTTCAAGAGAGCCTTTCAGTTCTGCAAGTTCTTTTCCGCTGCTCCACCCGGCGATATACCCAAAAGAATAGTCGGACGTATCAAGCCCGTAATGTTGACAGACCGCATAGGCAACGCTTTCCGCCTGTACCTCGCGGGTGCGGCGGTCGGGACGTTCCGGCGCGTCTTTGTCTATGTCATGGAGTGTTGCATGGGCGATTTCATGGATTGCGGTCTTGATGTTCTGCAATTCGTCCATACCCTCGTTGATAGAGATACGCTTTTCCTCATAATTGCAGCGTCCTTTTACGCCGCCGCTTAGTGCTTCAAATCCCATAACAAACGGGGAAGTCCTTTCAAGGGCAGCGAAAAAATCCTGATACTGTTCCACGTCGCCCGTAAGCTCCTTTATCCCAAGGTCGGGCAACTCCTTACCCTCGGTCTGCGATACGTCAAAAACAGATACCACACGAAAGGCGGGGATTTGGATTTCCTTTTCCTCGGTAACGGCTTTCCCGTTCTTATCGAAAACAGGCTTTTGCGTGTCCGGGTCGATTTTTTCCACCTGTTTCTTAACGGTAAAGGGCGCGGGCGCAAGTATCTTGATAGCTTTTTCTCCCGGCTTTACATGGCGGTCAAATTCCTTTTCCCATTGTTTATAGCCTTTTACAAGGTTGCCGCCCTGCATGGCGATAAGGATTGTATTGTTTAGGCTGTAATCATGGAATTTAGACATAGTACGCAGATAGTCGGCGTAACGGTCGCTTTCATAAATCCCCAAAATGCCCTGTTCCAGTCGGTCGGTAATCTCTTTCATTTTGTCAGCGGGCTTTTCGGAAGATAGGATAATCGGGAGAACCGGGGGCTGCTCTGTGGCAGTGGTCGGTATGGCTGCGGCAGCGTCAAGGTCTGCCTGTTCCTGCGGCTGCGGCGTTACCCGGTATTCCTCCGGCACGTCGCGCCCGTCATACCACTGTGTAAAGGTGTTGCGGTTGTTGTAGATATATCCCTGCTCGGTAAATCTGCCCCCGTCATTGATAGCAGCGTCCCTCCCGTATTCCTCATACATGAAATAATTTTTTGCTTCTTCCGGCAGCTCCAACTCGTCCAGTTCTTCAATCAGATAATGCCCGTAATCTTCCTCGGTTTTTACGGACGGATAAATCCAGTAACAGTCAAGGTTTTGTGCAAGGTTTATAATGTCCTGCAAGTCCCTTGTATGGTCGCCGTATGTGATAGCCGCAGCAAATTTTTCCCGGTCGTCGTCAAACTGCATTTTTAAAAGTTCGCTCAAATAGTTCAGTTCGTCAAGGCTTTCAAGCTCGGTCAATTTCCCTGCCAGTCCTGCAATAGAGGACTGGTATTCTGTGATATGCAGTTCCCCGTAGTTTTTGCCGTCTATCCCGATACGGTCAAAGACTTCTTTCAAATGCTCGGCAGTCGTGGGGAATGATACCCATTCGCCCGCAGGTCTGCCCTCGGTGTACTTTCCAAGATTAGAAAGATACCCGCTTAAAATCGTTTCTGCCATGCGTTCACTCCTTTCGTTTTCAATCATGCGGTGCATAAGTTCGTAGTCCTCTATGCTCATGCTCCCGTCAAATAGATAGGGGTCGGGTTCTTCGCCGTCCCGGTAGGCTTTTTCAGAGAAAGGCAGCCCCGCAGCGTGGGCGGCGGCTCTTGCTTCCTCGATAAGCTCCGGCGGCAGCCTGTCGTCGTGGGCTTCGATAAATTCCCCGATATTGCTATATCCGTTTTCGTAGTGGCGACGCACCCCGGCGGTCAGTTCGTCAAGGTTCCTGTCCTCGCCAAGATAGCCGGAATAATAGCCGTTTACCACAACGGCGGCAGGGTCAGCCTGCTTGATTTCTTCCATGCGGCTTCTGTCCTCCGGGTAAAGGTAGTCGCCCATTTCAAGGTGGAAATATTCGGCGTTCCAAGAACGTCCCGTTTTCCAAAACGCCACCCAAGCGATACCGTCCCGTAATTCTTCTTGATAGTCCTTTACGGTGTCCCGTAAACTTGCCATGTGTAACCTCCTTTCCAAAGGGCAGCGCGGACGCTGAATGTTCCGGTTTCATCATTCAGTACCCCGCGCCCGCGTTTTTGCCAAAGATTTTATAGATTTTTTCAAGATTTCAGAGGGTAAAACCCTCCACAAAACAGAGGGTTTGGGACACTTCCCAACAAGCAAAAATCCCCGCCGTTCTCGGTAGAGAAAGCAGGGATTTTACGGAAAAGGGTACTCTTTTCCTATGCTTGCTATTCAGTTATTTCTTCTTCGACAGTTCAATGCGGTAGTTGACATATTTCCCGCCTGTATCAGCCAATACGATAGTTCCGTCGTAGGTTTTGCCCGTCTTTGGGGAATAGAGCTTTTTCACATTTACTTTGCCGGATTGTAAGAGTGCAGCGGCAATTTTGGGGGTAAAGGTTACTTTTCGTTCTTCAAAGAAACGGTCATTTTTCCACATGGTAAAGCTACATTCCTTATTGCTGCAATAGTAGTTTTTCTTTCCCTCATAGACAGGAGAACCGCAGCGGGGGCAGCTTCCCAACGCTTCCCGTTCCGGCTTGAACATCTGCGCTTTATCATCAGAAAGAAACGGATAGGTCTTTACCAGTTCCCGCGCCATATCCTCGATACCCTCCATAAATGCGGCGGGGTCTGCCTTGCCTTTGGCAATCTGCGTCAGATTGTTTTCCCATTCTGCGGTAAGCTGCGGGCTTGTCAAGGTGTCCGGCAGGACACACACAAGATTGATACCGTCCTTTGTGGGAAGTAGCTGCTTGCCTTTTCGCTCCACAAAGCCGCCCTTTACCAGTTTTTCAATGACGGCGGCGCGGGTGGCGGGAGTTCCAAGCCCTTTGCGTTCTGCGTCCGGGTCGGTGTCCTCACTTCCGGCGCGCTCCATAGCAGAGAGCAGCGACGCTTCGTTGTGAGGTTTTGGCGGTGTTGTGTCATGCTCCGTTACCTTTGCCGTCGGATTTTCAAAGGTCTGTCCCTCGGTAAACTGTGGCAGGGTATTTTCTATGTCGCTGTCTGCGTCGTCCGTTTCGGGCTTGTTCTTTAAGGCTGTCCTGTATTTTCGGTCAATCTCTTTCCACCCGTCGGACAGCACCGTTTTTCCCCTTGCGATAAAAGACTGTCCGGCACATTCAAAAACTGCTGTAACCGCTTCAAAGGTATGCGGTGCAGCGGTCGCCATAAGTAGACGCGTCCCGGCAAGGGTAAGGATATTCCTTTCGCTTTCCGGCAGCGCGGCAAGGTCAGTCTTTGCAAGCTCCATAGTCGGGATAATGGCATGGTGGTCTGATACCTTTTTACTGTTCAGAACCTTTCCAAGCTCCGGCGTGAAGTCTTTTCCCGCCATAAAAGAAAACTTTCCACAAAGCAGTTTGATAATGCCCGCCGCTGTGTCGCCCATGTCGTCGGTCAGAAATGCGCTGTCGGTTCTCGGATAAGTAAGAAGTCTTTTTTCATACAGGGCTTGTGCAAGGTCAAGGGTCTGCTTTGCCGTATATCCGAACAGGCGGTTTGCTTCCCTCTGTAAAGAAGTAAGGTCAAAGAGCTTCGGCGGGGCTGCGGTCTTTTTCTCTTTCACAAGGGAAGTACAGACTGCTTTTGACGCTTCGCAAGTCGTTTTTAATGCGTCGGCTTCTGCCTTATCTGAAATTCTTTCACTTGCAGCTTCCGCGCCGGATAAGGTAAGGCGAACATGATAGTATTTTTCTTTCTTAAATGTGGTAATCGCTGCGTCCCGGTCAACAAGCATTTTTAAGGTCGGGGTCTGTACGCGTCCCACGTTCAAGGTGTGGTTGTAAAGGACAGAGAAAAGGCGGGTGGCGTTGATACCGATAAGCCAGTCAGCCTTTGCCCTGCATAATGCGGAAGCAAAGAGCGCGTCGTATTCTTCGCCGTTCTTCAGACGGGAAAATCCCTCTTTGATTGCGCTGTCCTCCATAGAAGAAATCCAAAGGCGGCGCATAGGTTTCTTGCAGCCCGCCATTTCATAGACAAAACGGAAAATGAGTTCTCCCTCGCGCCCTGCGTCGCAGGCATTGATGACTTCGGAAACGTCTGCCCGGTGCATAAGCTCCTTTAAGGTTTTGAATTGCTTTTCCTTGTCAGCGGAAACGGTGTACTTCCATTCCTGCGGTAAAATCGGTAAGCTGTCATAGCTCCACTTTTTATATTGTTCCCCGTAGGTGGCAGCTTCCGCAAGCCCTACCAAATGTCCCACGCACCAAGAAACAAGATAGCCGCTTCCTGTGAGAAATCCGTCTTTCTTTTCCTTTGCCCCAAGTACGGCAGCGATTGTCTGTGCCACACTGGGCTTTTCTGCGATAACTAAAATCAATGATAAATCCTCCTTTCGGGTAAAAGAAAAGAGCAGCCATTTCTGGCTACTCTACAAATAAGCTATCTATTGATAGTCTTGAATAAATTTTAAAAATTCATCTCCGTATTTTGTGGTTCTTTTTGCTCTTGCAAGTTCTGTTGAAACAGGTGTATCAAAATCTACAATGCTTATTAAACTGTCTGAACAAAGCTGTCCTGCAATATGTTTTACAAACATTATATCATCTGCAAAGCAAGGAAGTTTCTCAATAATTCCTTTTATCGGGTGTTCTGTTCCACCAATCGTCCGAATTGTTGTTCCACTTCGCTTAATAACCTTTTCATTGTAATTATCTTGTGCGAAATATTTTAGCAACATTATATGACTTAATGTATAACTTCCAAGTAATGACAAGTAAAAAAGTTTTTTATCCGTTGGTATATCTATATTGTTTGCAGAAGAATAAAGTGCATTAGCAAAAAGCTCTTGCTTTTCTTTCTGATATGCTCTCATTGCTCCCATAGTTGCAACTTGAACACAAGAATAGAACGCCTCATCTTGTGCCAATTCATCTATTGAGCGTGGAATTTTTTCTAATATTTCCTCAACTCTTTGCTTCCACTCATTCATTCGTTTATCAGCCACATACCCTTGTGCCAAACTTATATACTCGGCTAAAAAACCACCTCCGGGGAATAATGATACAGCCCCTTTTCCAGTTGCTATTAAAGCGTCTGTTAATTTATTTCCCAATTCATCAGCTCCTTTGCTATATGATAATTATTTTACCACACAAAAAGAAGTTTCTCCACATTTCCTTTCAGCGTTCCGGCTCGGTTTTCTTTTTCTCCTGTACCTGTTTCAGACAGTACCCCACACAAGGGGACTGTCCCTTGTAAGGGCAGGAAGCACAAGCAGGGGGATAAGGAACAGGCGGCGCATTATCACGCCGCCCGTTCGGTTTCTGTATCATCATCTTTTCAAAGGGATTGTTGGTAAACAGGGTCATAGGGTTTCTTCCTCCGTTTCTTCATCTTCGGGAGTTTCCCCGGTATCTGCTTCCGGCTCGTCCTCGTCGTAGTCCTCAAATTCAAAATCTTCAAGGTCGGTATCGCCCTTTACATTCTGCTTCGGCTTTAGAAACTTAAAGTAGTAGAACGCTGCACCGCCACCAAGCAGGGCAAAGAGGACTAAGGCAAGCACCACACCGGGATTGCCGCCTTTTTCTTTCAGTTCTTCCGGCTGCTCCGTTGGTGTTGGGGTAGGTTCTTTGCCTGTGCAGCCTGTCATACTGGTAACACATACCGGGCAGGACGTGTTTACCTTTCCGACTTCGCATTTTTCCGTACAGTTACAGATTTCCGGCTTTTTGGCAGCTTCGCCGTTTTCGGTCAGTGCCATAAGGTCGGCTTCGTCCACTTGATTTAGGAAATGTACGGTCTGTTCGCCCTCGGCGGCGCGGTCAATGAGGATATAGAAATAGTTGCCGCCTTTGGTGGTAACAGTGATAAGTTGCTTATTGCCGCCGTAATCGTCAACCAGTGTAGCGTTTCCCTTTGGGGTAAGGGGCGGCGTTTCCTCTTTTTCCTCCACAACTACATTACTGTCGTTGGTCGCGTCCCCGGCGGGCGGCTCTGTGGCTGCGCCCTGTGCATAGGCAGGGACAGAAAAACCGCCCATAAGGATAAGGGCGGCACAAAGGGCAGTCATGGTCTTTTTCAGTTTATTCTTCATCTGCATTTTCCTCCTGTTCGTTTTCTTCTGCGGGTGCGGCAGTCATGCCGGGAATACCGCCGCCGGACAGCATAGCGTTCAGTTCCTGCGGGGTCAGACGCATAGCTCGTACAAGCTGCACGATTTCAAGGTTTTCCGCTTCGGTTTTCTGCACTTCCAGTCCTTTTAACTTGTTCTGATACTCTGTGATTTTCTCGCGGGTCTTTGCGATTTCCTTATTGATACGGTCAATTTTATTGTTTGCCATAAGTCATTTCTCCTTTCTTTTTGGGGTTGCTTTACCAGTTCATCAGCCCGTAGCCTTTGATACATTGATAGTTAAGGTCATAGCTCTTTATCTTGCAGGCGTCGCCGGAATTGCCCTCAACGGTATAGACGCGGCTGCCGTCCCTGCCAAGCACAAGCCCCACATGGTCGGCAACGCCGTCTAAATCCCAATCGAAAAAGATAGCGTCGCCCGGTGCGATATTCTCATAGCCGCGTGCGCCCCATTGTCCCCTTGACCGAAACCAAGGGACACCCTGCCATTCGCAGCCCGCAAAGCGCGGTTCGCTTTTTCCGGCTTGATTGTAGCACCATGATACAAAACAGGCGCACCATTCCACGCGGCTGTTAAAGCCGTACCAAGACCAGTAAGGGTAGCCGCCCACATTTCCGACTTGCTGCTTTGCAAGCTCCATAAGCTCTTGATTTCCGGGGCGCGTACCGTTTACAAACTCCACACCGCTTAAATCCTCGGACGGGCTTCCGTCGGGAGAACCGCCGCCAAAAATCAGCGGTTTGTTGCCGCTTGTTTCCAAATACACCCGGTACATTTCAAGCTGCTGTGGCGTAAGAAGTTCCTCCGCAAGCTCTGAAATCGGCTTGTTTGTCAGTTTCACATTTAAGATGTGATACTCATAAGGGACTTCCTCGGTGGTGGTTTCCCCGGTTTCCGGGTCGGTGCTTGTTTCGGTGCGGTAGCGTATTTCCACTTCCTCGGTCAGCGTCAAGGTGTACTGCATGGAAAAGATACGTTCAAGCTCTGCCTGTGCGCTCTGCGGGGTGTAGCTCTGCAAGAGGGCGGTCAAGTAAGACGCAAGTTCGTGGGGGTTATGCCCGATACTGTCAAGGTCGTAGCGGTATTCATCATAGCCGGGGTGGGTGCTTTCGATATTGTCAATCTCACTTTGCAGCCCGTTTTCCAATGCGGCATAGTTGTTTTCAACTGCCACAAGGTCGCTGTCCTCGGATGTGTAGGAAGTGCCAAGCACCCCGTTTGTCAAGCCCGAAAACATAGCCCCGCAAGAGGACAGCCCTGCGGAAATCATAATAAAGAGAAGCAGCGCGGCAACTGCAATCAAAATGCCCGCCGGGTGTCTTGCCGCAAATGCGGCGGCTTTCCTCGTTTCCTCGGCGGTTTTCTTCGCCGTCTTTCTTGTGGCTTCCGCTGCGGCTTTTGCCCCTCCTTTCTTTGCCGCCTTTGCATACTGGCGTTTTATCTGCTGTTTCTGCATGAAACGGGAAAGCGGGTTAGAAGTAAGCTGCGGGTTGTCGTGCAGGGTTTTGTGATACTGGAAGTTGACGTTTGCCTTAAATGCTGCCTTTTCTGCCTTTGCCGCTTCCCGGTAAGGTTTCAGCTTATGGCTGCGGTAGCCCTGTTTTAACTTCCGCGCCCCGTATTTCGCGCCGCGCTCGGCAAGTTCCTCCGATTTATGCGCCCCCTCAACGCCGGAATTGTCCTTTTCAACGGAATGTATCTTGTTGTGGACGAAAATCCCTGCTTCCTGTGCGGGGCGGGACAGCGGGTTTCCTTTTTTGCCGCCGGGTATCGGTTTTTCCTGTTCTTCAAAGTGAAGTCGGGTCTTTGCCTTTCCTGCGGCTTCGTCAAAGGTGCGCTCCTTAACCAGTTTCTTTTGCTTCGGGATAGCTGCCTTTGCTGCGTCCAGTCGGTCAGCGGCTTTGTTTGATTTCTCAATATAGCATTCCAGTTCCGGGACGGCAAGTTCTTCCTCGGTAAACTGCAAGCGGGAAGATGTTGTTTGTACGGTAACTTCCTCCTGTGCTTTATGTACCGCTTTTTTACTGGCTCTGCGGGTCTGTGCTGCTTCGATATGCTCCATAACGCGCTCTGCTGTGGCGGTGTCCCTTGCGGGGGAAGCTCCCGGTGCGTGGGGTAACGGGGAAGTTTGGGACGCTACACCTTGAAGCTGCGTCCCGTCCTGCGCCGCTTGCTGCTCCGGGGACTTTTGAAAATCCGCGTCCTGTTCCCGTTTACTGATACGCTCGGCGGTCTGCTGTGTTTCGTTTACCTCAATAAGCCCGTCGCGGGTCATTTTCTGTGTGATTTTATCGCGGGATTTATATTGCTTCATGGTCTGCACCTCACTTTCCGCTTTCGGAAACTTCCTCCGGCTTCGTTGTCATTACCCTGTAAAGCTCGGTATCTTTCGGGAAGCGGTCTACAAAAGGCAGCACCACATTTCCATAGAAGATAAGCCCCTCGCCCGCTTCGGTGTGGGTAACATACTTCATCTGCTGCGGGGAAATATTAAGCTGCTTTGCAAGGATAGTACGGTCGCCCTGCGCTTGATTGAGCATGAGGACAAAATCGCTGTTCTCAAAGATATTTTCCACCTCGCGGCTTGCCAAAAGGTCTTTGACGTTCTGCGTAATGGCTGTTGGGATACCGCCCCATTTACGGAAACGCTTCCAAATCTCCACGCTGTAAGCGGCGGTCTGTTCCTCTTTTAAGAGCAAGTGAAATTCGTCCATATAGTAGCGGGTCGCCTTTTTCTCTGCCCGGTTTATCGTTACCCTGTTCCATGTCTGGTCTTGCACAATGAGCATACCTAACTTTTTAAGCTGCTTTCCAAGCTGCTTTATATCAAAGCAGACAAGGCGGTTAGAAAGTTCCACGTTGGTTCTGTGGTTGAATACGTTAAGGCTGCCGGAAACATACAGCTCCAATGCCGCCGCGATACGGGCAGCTTCCGGCTCCGGCTGTCTTAACAGCTCGTCGTAAAGGTCGCCCAAGATAGGCATTTTTGCCGGGTCGGGGTCTGCAAGGAACGGGCGGTACACATTTCTTACAGCCCTGTCAATGACGGTCTTATCGACAGGCTGCAAACCCTCCTTGCCTCCGATAACAAGCTCGCAAAGGGAAAGGATAAAATCACTTTTCAGCGCAAGGGGGTTGTCGTCCTCGCTGTAATTAAGGTTTATGTCCATAGGGTTTACATACTGGGGCTTGCCGTCAATGCCCCTGCCCGTAGGGGAAAGACGTATCACTTGCCCATTAAGACGCTGCACAAGGGAAAAATACTCGGCTTCCGGGTCGCAGATGATAATGTCGTCGTCGGTAATGAGGAAAGCATTTGTCATTTCCCTTTTTGCCGCAAAAGATTTTCCGCTTCCCGGCGTTCCCAATATAAGCCCGTTGGGATTTTTGAGCTGCTTTCTGTCGCAGAGTATCATATTGTTAGAAAGGGCGTTCAAGCCATAGTACAGGGCTTGCCCCGTCTGAAAAAGCTCCTGCGTGATAAAGGGAATGAAAATAGCGGTGCTTGATGTGGTAAGCCCCCGCTGTATCGGGATAAGGTTTTTCCCAATCGGCACACTGGATAAAAGCCCCGCTTCCTGCTGATAGTCAAGGCGTGTCAGGCGGCAGTTGTATTTCTGTGCGATACCCGCCGCAGCGAAAATGTCATTTTCCAGTTTCCGCTTCGTGTCTGCCATGTTTACCACAAGGAATGTAAGGAGAAACATTCGCTCGTTGCGGCTCTGTAAGTCCTGCAACAAGTTCTTTGCTTCGCTGCCAAAGGTGGCAAGGTCGGACGGGATTATATCCATGTCATAGCCGCTTCTAACCGCTTTTTTCTGTTCCTCAATCTTCATCTTGTCAAGGTCTGTGATTTTGCGCTTAATGGTTTTGATTGCTTCCGACTGGTCGATACTACGGATATGTAAGTTGACGATTACACCCGTTTCCAAGTCCAGTATGTCGGCAAGCATACGGTCGTTGAGTTCCGGTGCAAGGATTTCAAGGAAGCTCGCCGCGCCGATTTTCTTACCCATGCGGAAATATCTGCCCTCGCCAAAACGGAAAGAGGACGGGGCGATAAAGTCCTTTGTAGACAGCCCCGACGGGGTAAGCCAGTCAAAGGAAAAGGAGAACGGCTCGCCCTCCGGGTGGAATACCCCATGCAGCACCTTTAAGCGTTCATAGCCGGATAAGGGGCGGGCGGTTACGCCAAGCACTTTGAAATTGTTAAGCACGTCGGTTTCGATACGGGAAAGCCTTGACTTTGCAGCCGCCTTGTTATCGGCTTCAACGGTAAAGGTAATGTATTTGTGCTTCACAAGCCCGTTGTTGCCTTTACTAAGCTGATTTTTCAGCATATCGGAATACTCGGTGCGGATAGAGTTAAAAGCGTCCTCCTGTGCGGGGATAGAGATAGCTTTTTCTGCCTGTTCCCGCTGCGTCCCTTGATTGATGAAAGAAAGCTGCACGCTCACGCTCGCGTCAAAGTAATTGAGGAAATCGCACCAGTTTTCAAAAATGGCGGTCTTATCGTCTGCCTGTGCAAGCTGATAATTGATGTCCTCGAACACGACGCACTTTGAATATCTCTTTTCCGTAACCTTGCAGATACCGTCCGGGTACATGGCAAGGTAGGGAATGGTCTGCTGTGCGGTGCGGGCTTTGCCGTCGCCTTTTGCCTTTCGGATAGCTTCGGCAATCTGTTTCTTTTCGGCGCGGGTCAGCTTACGCCTGTTTCCTGCGGCTTCCCGCGTCTTTTTTGTTTGTCCTTTTGACAATCGCTGATACCTCCTTTTCTAAGTTTCGCTGCTTTTCCAAGACAGCGTATAGGTTTTCGGTTTTGTAAGGTCGCTCCTTTGGGCGGGTAAACTTTGTCTGAATGATGTTCTTAACCACCACTTCAAGGGGCTGCCCATGTTTTTCATACATGGCAAGCAGGAAACAGGGGAGCATGACGACAATCATCGCCATAGCCGCAAGGTTTGTCCCTGCGCTGCCTTTGAGCAAAAAAAACAGCGGCAGTCCGATTAAGAGTGCCGCCGCAAAACAAACGATTTGCCGCTTTGTCAGATTGAAAGCGACTTTTGTTTTGACTTTGGATAGGTCTTTGGGTACAGGTACATACGCCAAGAAAAAACCTCCTTTCTGCCCTTAGTGGGCGTTGAATATGGATTTTGCCAGTGTGCCGGATTTGAATAGAGAAAAACAGAGGATAACCGTATAGGCGGCAAGGGAAAATACCGCGCTGTGCAGATTGTCTGCAATTATCATGTCGTTTACCAGTACGGCGTAAATGCCGACACATATCATAATGAGGAAGCCTTGAAAACCAAGAGCGAACAGCCCTTTTAGGTAGTTGTTTCCAATCTGTCCCCATTCTCTGTTGGTCATGGTTGCAAATGGAATAGGCGATACCGAACAGTAAAGGTAAATCTCTATCATTCTGCCGTAGAGGATAACGGTTATCAGTACGGACATGATTTTCATGCAAAGGCTCACAAGGCTTGTTTCAAGCACAAGTAAGAGCAGTTCGGGGATTTCCATATCTTCAAGCCCCTCCTGCATGGCGGCAAGGGCTTCGGCAACGTCGATATTCGTATCGCCGCCGATAACCCCCGCTGCGCCGGAAACGATATGCTGCGCCATATCAAAGACCGCCATTGTGATGTTAAACGTGTTGGTTACGATAAACACCGCGACAAAGGCTTTGAATATCCACTTAAAGAACATGAATGTTTCTATGTCGTGCATATTGTTCTTTTCCGTTACCATGCTGATAAGCTCGTAGCATAGGACATAGGTAATGACAAGCCCCGCAATCGGGACGATTACATTTTCAGAAAGGGTCTGTATCATGCTGAAAATGTTTGCGTTCCAACCCTGCGGGGTCTGTCCTACCTCGTTTGCGATAGTCCCTACTTTTTCGTTTACGTCCCCGAACATAGTTGACAGATTACCGTTTATCGCTCCGATAAGGATTTCCTTTATCCATTCGTTAATCGCGTCAAGTATGCTCTGCATAGGCAGCTACCCGCGCTTAACCGAACAAGCCGGAAAGCAGAGGTACAAGGATAGTGCCGATAAGGGCAACGCCGCCGCCCGCCATGAGCTGTTTCATACCAAAATAGGTGTAAAACTCTGCTCGATGGCGGGCGGCGGCGTGTCAAGAAATTTATGGAATTTTTTTAGAACCGCCCCGGCGGGAACAGGTCAGGCCGTGACCTGTTCCACCTCCGGGATGGGTTTGAGATTAAAATGAATTTCAATAGAAATGTGTCGTGTCTTATCGCTGTCGATGTGTTCATGGACAACGATTTCTTTAATCAGACGGTTGAGGGTGGCAGCGTCCAGCTCCGTGATGTCGGCGTATTCCTGAATGGCGTCCACCCATTGCTTGGCGTCCACGGCAAGGCGGATTTCATCAGCCAGCTTCCTGCGCCCCTGTTCAACCCGTTCCTTTAGTTCAGCCTGTTCCTTCTGCGTCTTATCCAGCATGAGATTGAAGTTTGCTTCGCTGATACGTCCGGCAACCATGTCCTCATAGAGCCGCAGCACCATTTTTTCCAGTACCTCAATCCGTTCCTCGTGCTTCGTCAGGGAACGCTCCAACGCTTCCCGCTGGCCTTTCTGCTCGGCTTCACAGGTGTTGGTAAGCCGTCCGGCAACAGCTTCCCCGTCCATCAGGGCGGCCTTCGCACATTCCCGGATTTTGTTCAGCACAAGGCGGTAAAGGGTTTCGTACTCCACACGGTGCTGGGTACAGTGCTGTTTCCCATAGGCATTATAGGTCTTACAGGAATAAATCTGCTTCGGGTGCTTGTCGTTGGTGTAGCGGATAGTCAGTGATTTCCCACACTCGCCACATTTGAGAAGCCCCGCAAACAGGCTGATTTCCCCGGTCTGGCGGGAACGCTGCCGGGATTTCAGCTTGTCCTGCACGATGTCAAAGCTCTTGCGGTCAACAATCGGCTCATGCCGTTCCTCCACCACAATCCAGTCCTGCGGCTTTTTTTCCCCGATGGTGCCGATTTTGAAGCGGTAGTCCTTCTTCTGGGAAGCGATAGCCCCGGTATAGACGGGATTCATCAGGATGTCCTTGATTACCGAAAAATCCCACATATACCGCCCGTTTACCGGGTCTTTCTTTTCCCATTTAGTGCGGACATTGCGGAAGCCCCGTTCCCGGTTCCACCATGTAGGGCAAGGCACCTTCTGTTCTTCCAGCCTGCGCCGGATAAAGTTCGGGCCGTGTCCTTCCAGCGCCCAGCGGAAGATTTGCCGGACAATGGGGGCGGTTTCCTCGTCCACCAGCAGATGGTTTTTGTCCTCCGGGTCTTTCTGATACCCGAAAGGGGCGATACAGCCGGTAAACTGGCCTTGCTGGGCTTTCAGAAGGTAAGAGGAATGTACCTTCTTGGAAATATCCTTGCTGTACATCTCGTTGAGGATGTTCTTGAACGGCGCAATGTCGTTATTCTCCCGCATGGTGTCGATACCGTCATTCATGGCGATATAGCGGACGCCGTGGCGGGGAAAGAAGTCCTCAATGAGTGTGCCGGTCTGCAAATAATTTCTGCCCAACCTCGATAAATCTTTCGTTATGACAAGGTTTATCTGCCTGCGCTCGATGGCTTTGAGCATCCGTTTCAGGTCGGGGCGCTCCATGTTCAGCCCCGTGTAGCCATCGTCCTGATAGACTGCCACAACCTCCCATCCCTGCTTTTCGCAGTATTTTTCCAGCATATCCCGCTGGTTGGCAATACTGGCGCTCTCCCCGTCAAGGTCATCGTCTTTGGAAAGCCTGCAATAGATGGCTGCCCGGAAGCTGCCTGCCAGTATTGCGTCCATGTCTGTATATTCATATCCGTTCATCATAACCGTTTACCCGCACAATCCAGACGGAACACGGTTCTTCTGAACCTCATCCTTATTATACTCTAAATCTTGTGTTTTCGCAAGATTTTCTTTGCTGGTATTCTGCCCATATTTTTGGGCAATCAGGCTCACAAAGACGTCTGTGGCGTCCAGTTCGCCGTCAAAAACTGTGGTAACATGAATCTCTGTTTTCGTTTTTGCCATAGGCAGTTATCCTCCATAATAGAATAAGCCAGACAAGGAGAAGGTCGGCAACGAAGTCCGGCAACGGGCTTCAAAAAACCTGAAAACTATCTCTGTCTGGCAGTTTGGCTCTTATTTTTATTTTCTTTTATTTTTCTGTTGTTTTGGTTGCTGATAAGGGGAAAAGCCCGCAGTTACGGGGGGTTTCCCGGCAACCGGCTCGGCAACGGGAGTGCAACAGGGTCGGCAACCGGCTGCATTTTTCAGAAGGGAAGCTCCATCTGTTCCGTGACTTCCTCAAATCCTTCCGGGATTTTTTCAGCTCCGTTGCTGATGTCCGTTGCTTTCGTTTCACGCTCCCAGCCCTTTTGCCTGCCGTATTCCGGGAACACACGGGGGTTGGAAAAGTAATTCCAGCCCGTCACGCAATGGTTCATGATGTCGTTGACTTCCCGGATTTCCCATTGCTTCGGCTCGTCAAAGGGGTGGTTCAGGGCTTCCTTGAAAAGCTGCTTGGAACACACCATGCCGCCGGTATAGCGGTCAAGGTATGCCTGTATCATCCCGGCCTTGGTGTCCTCCGGCATGAAATCCCGCTGGTGTTCTTTGAGATAGCGCACCATTTCCGGGCTGAAAGACAGCTTAAAATCCCCGCTGCGGTAAACCGTCATGGCTTCTGCCCAGACCTGTGCAAGATAGGCTCTGGAAGCGGCTTCGTCCTCCAAAATGTGAACCTCGGCCTGTTCCGGGTACACCATGACCGGCAGGAAGCGCCGGTTGCCGGAACGGTCAAGGGGCAGGAAGTCAAGGGCATTGGAAGTGCCGCCGAACACACATTGCCGCAGCCTGTCCTCCGGGTGGGTTTCGTATGGGATTTTATAGACCTCCTTCTGTCGGCTTAAAAATGACTTGATTTCCTCAATGCTCTTGGCATTGGCGGTGGCAATCATCTCCGACATCTCGATAATCCAGTGGCCTTGCAGCTTGCGGTACACGTTATCATCATCCAGCTTCCGCAAATCATCGGAAAACCACTCGTCTTTTACTGCCAGCAGCCGGAAAAAGGTGGATTTCCCGGCTCCCTGACCGCCCACCAGACAGAGCATGACTTCAAATTTACAGCCGGGGCAAAATGCCCGGTGGATGGCTCCCAGCAGGAACAGCCGCAGGGCTTCATAGGTGTACTGGTCGGTGTCGGCTCCCAGAAAGTGGCGCAGGCAATAGCGGATACGCTCCTGCCCATCCCATGAAAGGCCGTTCAGGTAGTCCCGGACGGGGTGGTAGCCGTTTTCATTGGCAACAATCCCGATGGCGGCGGTAATCTTTTTCTCACTGGTAAGCCCATAGGTTTCTTCCAGATACAGGAGCAGATAGTTCATATCCGTGTCCGTGATGGCGGTGCCGATGCGGTGGTAGCCGATGGGCTTTACAATGTCCACTCGCTCGGTCAGCAGATTTTTTGCGATTGCCCCGGAAAGCAGCGGGTCATTCTGAAAGACGGTCAGGCAGTTGCGGATACTGTTGCGGACGCTGCCTTTCTCGGTGCTTTCCAGCATGGCCTTTACTTCCTCAATGCTCCGGGGCGGGGCTGCTTCTTGTATGGTCTGTTCTGCGGCCTGCCGTATCTTGGGCGGCAAGCTCTGCCATTCGTCTTTCAAGATTGCTCACTTCCTTTCCATAGTCAACGATAAGGACTGCCCGTTCCTCCATATCCGGGGAGAGCAGCACATCCAGCAGATATTCCACATGGGATTGCTTCTGCAAGGCTTCCACAAAAAGCGGGTGCCATGCTTCTTCCGGCATCTTAGGGGCATAGTCCCGTTTCCAGCGGCGCAGAAGATGGTAATAATCGGACAGCACCCGGAAGCAGTAACGCTCCATGCGGCAAAACCGCTGTTCCGGGGTTTCCTGCCGGGGTTTGGGTTTTCTCCTGCCGGGTGGTTCCCTGTCCTCATAGGGGATGGAGAACTCCTGCGCCAGCATGAGGGCGGCTTCCTTCGGACTGACAGCTTCCAGACGGGAAACAAAGTCAATCACATCCCCGTCTGCCTGACAGCCGAAACAGTGAAAGCGCCGGTCAACCTTCATGCTGGGGTTTTTATCAGCATGGAAGGGGCAGACACACATCCCGTTTCGTCCCACCCGGATTCCAAAATGCTCCGCAGCCTGCCGGGTGGTAACAGACTGCTTGACAGCTTTAAATACATTCAAATAAATCCTCCTGAAAATAAGAAAAGCGCCTGTCATTCTCGAAAAAGAAAATAGCAAGCGCCTATTAAAGTTCCATATCCTGTTTTTTCTCTGTGCGGGGCTGCTTCCGTTTCTCGGCCTGTTCTTCCCGGATACGCTGCGTCCGGCCTTTGACTGCCTGCTGGATGGACGGTTTCTTTCCCGGCTCGGCGGTCTGGCGGTACTGTTCAGACGGAAGAACCTGATTGAGCCAGTGACGCACATCCCGGAGAATCTTCACATCCTCCTGTAATGCGGACAACCGTTCCTTATATCCGGCAACTTCTCCGGCAAGCTGTGTCTGTTCCTCATTCAGCTTTTTAATGCTGTACTTCTTCTCCTTCAAATGCACCTTGAAATAACGGATAGCGGCATTATAGGCGTCCAGCTCGTCCCGATGGGCGGCGGCAAACTGTTCCCGTGGCTTCTTAAACCGGATGGCAGCATACTCCACATGAACCGGCTTATGGGCTTCAAAGTTGGCGATATGGGAAAGCAGGGTGTTGATTTCTTTCATACGCTGTTCTTTCGGCTTCATCTCTGCCCGGATGGAAACGGCCTGCCCGCTGACGGTATCCAGATAAGCGTCCAAACTCTGCACAGTGGACAGCTCCTTTTCCCGCAGATAGCGGATAGCTTCCATAACCTTGTTGAAATCGGCAACGCTGCCTGTAAGCTGGCCTTTGCTTGTCCAGCCTGTACGTTCCTCCCGGCGCAAATCCAGATATTTCCCCAGCAGCTCCGGCAGGGTGGGTTCCTTCGATTCCTGCAAGGCTTCCAGCAGGGCGGCTTTTTTCTCCTTCAGGTCTGCAATCCAGCCTTTCAGGTGGCGTACCATCTGCCGGATAGATTGCATAAGGGAATTGGCGGCTTTGATGTCCCGGTTCAAGTTGCCGATGTTGGTCTGTATCCCTCGTTTCTCCATCTGGCTGACTGCTGGCCCCATATGGACGGTGGGGATTTTATCAAGCCCCTGCCGTTCATAGGAACGAAGGTCAAGGCGCTCCGGGCGTCCGTTGGCTTCCAGATAGCGGTTAGCGGTAGCCGCCCAGCCCTGCCGCCAGATCTCTCCGTACTTCTGGTCGTTCCAGTCCACGGTATCCTCCTTGTGGCTTTTCCAGCTCCCGGACGGGAGCCGGATACGCTCGCCGTTCTCGTCAAGGTCATAAACCTTCCGGCTCTTGGGAAGCCATTTCCCGTTTTCGTCCATTGCCCGCATGGTCAGCAGGATGTGGGCGTGGGGATTCCCATTCCCTTTGTCGTGGATGGCAAAATCGGCAATCATGCCTTTAGAAACAAAAAACTCCCGGCAGTAGTCCCGGATAAGGTCGGCGTGCTGTTCCGGGGGGATTTCCCTCGGTATGGCAAGCACGATTCTCCGGGCAAGCTGGGAGTTCCATTGCTTCTCGATAGCTTCGGCGGCGTTCCACAAAGTATTGCGGTCTGCATACGCTGGTGGGGCGTGGGGCGGCAGCATGATTTCTGTATGGACAATCTCGCTTTTATGGGAATAGTATTTCTGCTTCTGGTCGTACTCGGAAAACAGCCGTTCCCCACTCTGGTAGGCGGCAGACGCAACGGCTGACTGGTGGTTGCTGCGCTGGATTATTTTTATATCATGGTGTGGACAGGGCATAGCGTTCCTCCTTCCTGTGGTTGATTTTGGGCAAAAGAAAAGCAGGAAACCGTTTCTGATTTCCTGCTTAGTGGTGTCGCTGGTAGGCGATTAGTATTCAGTTTTGAAGGTTCGGGTCAGGTTGGCTCGATGATGGAAAGCTGTCTAATAGCTTAAAAGTTTTTGTTCGCAAATTTACTTGTAATTCCAGTTTCTGTTTTATAAAATCCAAAAATCAGAAAAATAATTCCAACAACTACTCCTGCAAATACGGTAGTCTGTGTAGAAATATTAAGAAGAAGTAAGGATATACACAAAACGATTTCTACCAAACCTAATGTTTTGCCAATACCAATAAAAATATTAGGTGCTATGCTTTGTGCATAATCCCAATGCTCTTGTGACTTCCGAGATGTAGGCGTATTGTATCCGTTACCGGATGTCATATCTTTTACCGGGTGCTTCTTTAAGATATATCCTACAAAAACCATAACAAAGGGTATGATGAAATTCAAAGCAATCAATCCATACATAAAACCATCTCCTTAGATAGTGTTCGTCATTAGCTTTATTATACTACGGGCAGTCCTGTTTTGGAATAGATAAATTGTAAACTTGCTGGACGGGAACAGCTTGCAGCGCAAGGTGTTCCCGGGCGGCAAGTCCACAAAGGGGTAGCTGGCGCAGCCAGCGCAGGGGAAGTGTAGCGTCCCCTGTGATGATTGGAAGCAGCCGCAACGGTGCTGAAAATCATCCACTTTCCGCAGGAAGCCCCCGGCAGGGCGCAACGCACCGGCTTGACCGGTGTATAGTTGCGCCCTTACTCCGTAAGGGATTCCCCGGCTACCCGCCCTTTCACGCTTTCTGCAACTATTTCCTTCATGCCACTTTGAGAAAATGCCTGTTTCAGAATGTCCATCACATCCTCGTCTGTCAGCACTTCCGGCCTTAAAAGGAAACTTTCCAGCATAGCTCCTCTGGTACAGAGCCGGTGCGTCCGTTCCTTCCGGGTAAGCTGCTTCACCTGGTGTTCCAGTATTTTTTCTTCATGCTGCGCCCGCCGCAGTCTGGCTTCGCCTTTGGCAATCTCCTGATTCAGCTTTTCCAGCTTCTCATTTATCATGGCAGCCCTCCTTTGGGAAGCAGCGTGTAAATGCGGTTTGGTTCTCCCACACCCCGGCGCACCCGCAGGATAAGCCCGATGTCCTCCAATTCTTTCAGGGAACGCTTCACAGTGACGGGGCTGCGGGAGAGGGCTGCCGCTAATTCCATGATAGGAAAACGGACAAACAAAATGCCGTTGCTATCCTCTATCCCTGCCGTAAGGGTGGTGTTCAGCAGACGGGCATACATGACTTTTGCTGTGCTGCTGATCGGCAGCCGAAGCATTGCGGCGGGTAGCGGCATACAAGGCGGCAGAACCGTGTCTGCGCTCATAAATTCAAATTCCATTTAACTGATTTTCTCCTTTCGCTTGGCTCGTTTTGACAGGTAATGGGGGCAGTCTATCACGACAGCCCGGAAACTCTGCTTGCACTTATGCTGGCACTTCCGGCACAGGTCGTTGTAGGCCACACGCCCCCGGTCATTGAGGAAGAAGGAAAGCTCCAACTTCCGTTTCTTGCTCATTCTCGGCATAGTGCCTCCTATCATAGAAAATCCGCCCATTTCAGCCGTAACAACGGGAACAGGCGGATAAAGGTTTTTGGTGTCATGTTTCGGGGCGATTTTCAAGGAAAATACGGCCATAGAGCCGCTTTGAAATGCCCCATAGTATTACGGACGGGGCAGACTACACCCCGCCGATTTGTCGTGTTTGGGTAGCGTTTTGGTATCAGTTCTGCCGGGTTGTCCTGCTGTCGTTCCTGCCCCTGAATCTCACAGCGGCGTTTCGTTCCCGTTGGTACGCTCGCTGCGGTCAAGGTTCCTCCATTTCCTTGCCGCAGGTCGTTGCGCTACATCGCCGGGGAGCATATCCCATCAGGCCGGTCATTCGATTGGAAATAATCCATCGATGAACTGACTTAATCATAGCTCATTTTTGAACCCTTTCCCGTATGTCCATAAAATAGGAAAACCGCCCCAAAATCGAAAAATTCCACGATTTCGGAACGGTATATGGTATAATAAGGAATAACAGCGGCAGCCAGCCGCAGGAAGGAGCGATGTGTTTATGAAAACCCGCATTTCCGTACAGGAACGCCTGAAAGATTTACGGGTGGAACGGGGCTTGAATCTGGAAGAACTGGCACAGGAAACCGGCATTTCAAAATCAGCCCTCGGCAGTTATGAAAACGACAACGACGAATACAAGGAAATTAACCACGGCAGCCTGTTGAAGCTGGCAGACTTCTATCAGGTGTCGGTTGACTATCTGCTCGGCCTTACCAATAATCGGAGATATGAAAACACCCCGATAGAAGAATTACATTTGAGTGATGAAGTCGTGGAACTGCTGAAAAGTGAACGCTTCAATAACCGGCTGCTGTGTGAGATTATCTCCCATGAAAAATTTAAGGAATTGCTGGCAGACGCAGAAATCTATGTGGACGGGATAGCAACCATGCACTTCCATGACACAAACAGCTCACTGGCTGCTTTACGGGCTATGGTACTGGAAGAACACCCCGAAGCTGCGGCAGACCGGGCAATCAAAGTGTTGGAAGCCTGTCAGATAGAGGAAGAAGATTTTTTCTGCCATGTGACGCACAAAACATGGGACGTCATTCTCCATGATATACGCAAGGCGCACGAAAATGACAGCGAAAGTGCGCCGGATACCACGCCTGCCGATGAACTTATACGGGAAGTACAAAAGGCCATGCAATCTCCGGGGGACAGGGTTCAGCAATTCACGGAGATATTCTGCAAGGCGTTCCGGCTCAAATACAAGCGGCTCTCACAAGAGGAACGAAGCCTTTTGAAAAAGCTGTTCAAGAAATCCCCGCTGATAAAACAGTCTGGTATGAACTTCCGGCGCAGGCCGTGGAAATAAAAACAGCCGTTGTAGGATTTTGTTCCTACAGCGGCTGTTTTTATTTATGAATCTTCTCCAACAAAAGACAGGATATTTTCATCAGTTTGTAATGTAATTGTTGCGCTTTCTGAATCATCAGAATAAACTCTTGTTCCATATACGCCTGTAACAGGCTCCTCTAAATTTTCAAAAGTTAATCCGAGTTTCGAAGAAGAATTGTCAATCTTTTCAAGCGAATATGTACCTGTCCATTCTTGTTTATGAGTGTTATCTGTTAAGATAAAACTTTTTTCTTCAAAACTCAATGTCAAATCCAATACTGGTATGTCATCATGCACTGAACCTGAGAATAACATATTACCATCTAAATCAGTAATAAATTCTAAAGACCAGTTATATGATGATACCGACCGAGTTTGGGAAGAATCACACGAACATAAGCCTACACACATAAAAAAACATACGCATATTGCCAATAACCGTTTCATTTTACCTATTACCAACCTTAATTCACAACTGTTTTGCATTTAATTAGGGAAGTGTCACAGGGTAAGAAATAGCGAAAGCTCCACCGCCTGCCAAGGCATTATTAGCGGTAGCAACACCAGAAACAGAAACCGTTCCCTTATCTCCGCTATTACCTGTTCTTCCAGTATCCACATCAGTTTCGATTGTTTCTTCACCGTCGGCTAATTCTGCAAATGCCGTATTGGTGGATTTTTTGTTCATAAGCACATTAACTGTACCAGTCATACCAGTGAACTCCGGTTTTGGAGATTCATACCACGGTACATACAACTTCACATGAACTTGAATCCCATCATCCTCATCATAAGTTGCATAAGAGTTAATACGAACATTAGCGACTGCTCTTTTGGTGACACCATCGGAAATCATAACATCGGTTAAGTATCCGTCATATTCTCCAATGACTACCGGCTGTTGAGTATCCGTTATTTCCGTTGTTGTTTCCGCTGCAAAAGCAGGAACCGCACTCACAGAAAAAAGCATACAAAACGCTACCAACGAGGTAAACAATCTTTTACTAAATTTTTTCATAAACAATGCTCCTTTCTAAAATGACCAGAACCTACATTTTTTGTATTCAGTTATTGGCAATATGCTACTAACCTGCAAGCACACTCTCAAATCATAAAATGTTTCAAATGTACTTGTTTTATTTTATGATAGCACTTATTTACATTGGGTACAATAGAAAATATACACCATTAAAATTTAATTTTTTGTGCAAATCGAATCAAATATAAAATTATATCGCTTTAGATATTGTCCTGTTCTAATTTAATCACATTCATAATACCACAATTCAAGGCTTCACAAATGCGAACCAGCGTTTCCATGCTGATATTCTTTCCCTTGCCCATGTTGGCAATCATATTTGTGGTAAGACCGGCGGCAAGCCGCAAATCCTCTTTCCTCATGCCACGCTCTTTCAGTGTGTTCCATAGTGGCTGATAACTAATGTGCATAGGCTTCCCGCCTTTCTTTCCATCGTCAAGTGTTTTATACCCATTATAGCAGAAATCTTGCGTTTCCACAATATTTCTTGACTACACCGCCGGTTCCGTCTGGATTGTGCTTTTCCTTTCTCCGCTTTTATTACATCTAATTAGCCATGAGCTGCTTAATGCCCTGTGATTTTGCGCCCGGATTATCATTTCCGTAGCCCTCCAAGAGATTGATAACGCCCCAAATGCCAAGTCCTGCTCCAAGAGCGATAACCAAAGTCTGTAATACGCCGATTGCGCTGTTGAAAAATTCCATAAAACTCCTTTCTGCCGCAAATGCGGCTTGCCCCGTAAAAGGGCATAAAAAACGGCGGTCAGTTTTCAAACTGCCGCGGTCATAAGTCCCCGCGCTGCCTAAATGTCTGCTGCGCGGCGGTATTCAGTTGTCAGTGTGGGCGATAGGAATTTTTGTAGGGGCGCGTATCATGCAAGTTGTCTTTTTCTTTGTTACTGCGTCAATTCCTCCTTTCTTTTCGCTGCTGCTCATACAGGGCTTCACACCGTTTCACAAACTGCCGGATAGCAGCCTGCCGCTGCTGTTCCCGTCGTTCAGCAATCGAAACAAGCCCGTTTATGGCTTCTGTGATTTTCTTGTCCTTTTTCTTTCTGATACGTCTATTCATGGTCGGTGTCCTCCTGCAAATCGCTTTCGCTGATTTCGTAGTAGTCAAATACTTCGTCCGGCTTCACAAGGGCGGGTCTGCGCCTTAAATGCTTTTCCATATCAAAAGTATTTTTCTTGTCATAGTCGGAAAGATATTTATAGTTGGGGTGCTTTGTAATGTCGTACTTATCAGAGAAGAACGGGCGCACCCCTCGTAGCTGTAAAATACATTTCCCGCCGTCCATAACCGCTATTTCATCTTCCGTCATAAGCTGCTTGCCTAACTTCTGATAGTTCAGCCCATGCGATACCTCGCGCCCCCGGTTCTCGGAAGTGTTGAAGCTGTCAATGGTTTCTTTCCCCAAGATTTCCGACATTTCTTTGAGGGTGGTTTTCTCCTTGCCGCCCAAGAAAAGGGTGGTGTCGCAGTTGCCGACTATGGTATCGGCGTTGTCCTTATAGATTGCCTTTAACTGGCTTTGCGACTGTAAGATAATCGACGCGGAGATTTCCCGGCTTCGTATGGTGGCTATGAGCTTTTCAAACTTCGGTATCTGCCCGATATTTGCAAACTCGTCTAACAGACAGCGCACATGGACGGGCAGCCTGCCGCCGTATTCATCATCTGCCTTGTCGCAAAGCAGATTGAAAAGCTGCGTGTAAAGAATACTCACGACAAAGTTAAAAGTATCGTCGGTGTCGCTGATGATAACAAACAGGGCGGTCTTGCGGTCGCCTATGGTGTCAAGCTCCATTTCGTCGGTTTCCATAAGGTCGCGCAGCTCCTTAATGTCAAAAGGGGCAAGCCGCGCACCGCAGGAAATGAGAATAGAGCTTCGTGTCTTTCCCGCAGATAACAGGAATTTCTTGTACTGCCGGACGGCAAAGTGTTCCGGGTCTTTTTCCTCCAACCGTTCAAACATGAGGTCAACGGGGGACTGAAATTCCGGGTCGTCCTCGCGGGCTTCACTGGCATTTATCATTTCAAGCAGCGTCGTGAAGTTCTTTTCTTCCTCCGGGGCTTCGTACCAAATGTAGCCGATAAGGGCGCAGTAAAAGAGCCGTTCCGATTTTACCCAAAAATCCTCCCCGGCTTTTTCCCCGTCCCCTTTGGTGTTGGCAATCAAGGTATTTACCAGTTTCAAAATGTCTTTTTCGCTGCGGATATAGGCAAAGGGATTATAACGCATGGATTTTTTAAAATTTATCGTGTTCAGCACCTTTATCCGATACCCGCCGCGCTGTAAGAGCTTCCCACACTCGACTAAAACCGTACCTTTCGGGTCAGTTACAACGTAGCTTGAGTGCATTTGCATTAAGTATGAGGTAGGCACCCTGCGCCTTGCTGACTTTCATCAGTAGGTTTCAGGGAGCCGCCTCCCAAACCGGACGTACACCTCTCAGCGT